>NJBF01000017.1 GCA_003144275.1 Candidatus Heimdallarchaeota archaeon B3_Heim | reverse complement strand
TTAGGAATTTTTCTTTTCATCACCTCGCTTGGAAGAGGTTATGGAGGGAGGCTTTTTATGAATGTAAGAGAGAGGGAGAGGTTAGCGAATACGAGTAATCTCGCTTTGTCGGACAAAAATGATCATGGTAATTCGAAATATTAATTTTTTTTCCATTTTCCCAGGCTTCAACAACCTGATTTGCTTCCTTAACATAATTCAAAATTGGTTCTGAAAGAGGAGGAGTAAGATGAATTTCTTGACAATTACTAGTTCGTGCATATACAATTAATTTAGACACTTTGAACGGAATATGAACTTCTTGACAATTTTTAATTGAGTTAATTGTTTTCACGAAATTCTTTAGGCTTATATCTAGGATTAAGGTGTCAATTTGATTGAAATCTATCTGTACGTTTAAATTCTGTAAATCATCATTGGTCACTCTCAAGTATTTATGATTTTGAATTTTCAATCGTGGATCGAAGCCTTTGACTTTCCTGATTAGCTCAGAGGCGTTGAGCTTTGGAAACTGATTGTCTTCAAAATGATTTAAGAATAAACGCATTAAAATAGACAACAGTTCCCCATCAGTCGTTAAGAGCTTGCGAGAAAAGTTCTGAAAATCGTTGTATAAATTTTCTTCAATTTCGGACAGAATGAGAACAGAGTCATTTGACTTATTATTCAATACCGACTCATAGGTCTGTTGAGAGCTTCTCAGATGGTCAATCTCTGCTAATAAAAATTGACGTTCCTTGAGTGTCGATTTTAATAATTTGACAACAGCCTCAAGAGGAATTGTTTCCGTTTTAAGGTTTGTACTCAGTTTAGTAATTTGATGGGAAAGAAAGGTTTTCAGTTGGTTTGTATTTACGATTTCTGCTGTCATTCCAATCACCTCAGTCGAGGGAACTAAGTTTATTCCTCTTCATAAGAGTCTTGAAACGACTCGGTGGTTTCATCTAAGGATTTATCCGCTTGATAGGTCTCGACTCGTCCACAGTATTGTGTTTTTGATAATAAAATTAACTTTGGGAGAAAGGCGGGAATCCTTACATATTCACAATGAGTGATTCCTCTAACATATTTGTTAAAAGTTGCTAAGTCCACATCGGGCTCAAAAATCAGCTTTCCAACATGAGTGAATCTTATCTCAGCCCCCGCTTCCTCAAGATCGCGTCTTGAAATTCTTATCTTATCGAGAGCACTAATTGATAGTCGATCCTTCTTTAATTTTCCTAAAGATCCCTTTGCACTTAAATTAGGAAATGTATCATCAAAATCCTTGAGAACGTCTTGCATCATCTGAGTGATAGCTTCGCCAATATTCATTTTAAGGGATTTGATGGAAGAAGAGAACTCATCATAGATTTCTGAGTCAATACCACGTATAGTTACGTTTTTCATTTTTGTCAAGTCGTTTATTTCCTGATTGGACCATTCTTTAAATTCTGACATTTATCTCACCAAACAATATTTCAAGTCATCGCTTTGACATGTCAATCGGTATGACAGGCATACATGTATGACTATTTATAAAGCTATGTGTCTGACATTTTTCAAAGTCCGAAATAAATCTCACACTCTTAAGGTCATTATTAGTTCCCATCTCCCTTCTTTAGTAGCTACATCCGACGAATTATGATGAGAGCACACAACCATCTAACCAGCTATATTAGATTTAAATAGTTGAAATTTTAGATTTTCCTGATGAGAAAAGAGAATATCAATGTCCTAACTATAGGAAAATACATTTGGCAATTACTCTTGTTATCTCGTCCAGAATGGGGTTTTATTTTTTCCCAAGTGGCTCTAATGGTAGCTCTACTCTATCAACTACCAATCGGCTCATTAATAACAAGTTCCGTGTCAATTTTCCTATTTAGCATGGGCCATTTTAGCTTAAATGGATACTATGATAAACAAAGTGATGCACTGAATCCACGAGGATTATCTCTTCGAAATCCTCTCACAAATTCCAGTCAACTACAAAAGCATCACATAATTATCTGGATAATACTAATTTGGACACTGCTGATTCCTTTAAACCTAATTATGGTTCCAAATTCTTTATCTCAACCAAAATTATTCTTAGGATTCATTGCTTTTACCATAGGGATGACAGGTTCTATATTGTATTCAGTTCCCCCATTTAAATTCAAAGCTCGACCAATTTTAGATATTTTAGTTACTTTTCTAATAGTTGGACTATTCATTCCATTCTATATTGGACTTTTAGGCCCCTCTACTTTTGTTGAGTTTAACTTGATAGGACTAGGTATCATATTGAACATAATATTAATTTCTGGAATCCATTTACCGACCATGTTAATAGACTTTGATACCGATCAAAAAATAGGGGATAAAACAACTGCTGTTTTCCTTGGGAAAAAAAAAGCACGATATTTAACTGCCAGTGTAGTAATCATACGAGTGTTCTTGTTAATTGTCCTAAATCTTCATCTAATGAATATTGGTCTTTTGATCTCTAATTGGACTCCTTTCATCCTTGGTATAATTGAAATTATTGCCGTTTATAATTTATTAAGTAGACAGGATCAAGAGGGAGCTTTATTATTGTATAGAACCATTATTATAACAAGTGGTGGAGGAGCGGTGATTTTTGGATTGTTATATTCTCCTGCTCTTCTTGTGGCATATGGACTGTGAAACAATGGAATCCAATAGACTTTATTCTGAGGCATTATAGTAAAGATCTATGCAAGAATCCAAGATTTTTGGGACAAAAAATCAAAGCTCTTAAGTAGATCTGTATGCCAAATATGTTTCATAACCGAAAGCATCCTTTTTCAAACAGATTGTTTTTCTGTTTCTTTAAGTTCTTACATCCACTTGTCGTGACAGAAAATGACGTTGATGAAAATCTAGGGAGGATAACCACAGCATTAATGAATCTCTGAATATTCATACATCATTATGAAGAGTGACAAAGTCCAAGGATTTAAATATCATATCTCTGCGTTAATTCTTGATTGTGATGGGGTAATAGTAGATTCCGAGCCATTAAGCTGTGGGGCTTGGAATATAGTGTTTGATCAGGAATATGAAGTTGATATAGGGACAAGTTATGAGGCTATTATGGGCGGTACGTCAAGAGAATCCGTAAAACATTATTTCAGCCAGTTTAATCTCTCTGGATCAGAAGAGAAAATTCAGTATCTAATTAAGTTAAAAGATCAAGTATACTTAGAAATTGCAGAAAATAAATTAGCCAAAGTCCCAGGGATTGATACTCTTATCGATCAAGCTAGAAAGCTAAAATGGAAGATTGGCGTGGCCTCATCAGGTTCGCTAACCAAAATACAATTCAATCTTAAACAAGTATCTTTAGAGGGTTCATTTGACTCTATAACAGGAGCAGAAGAGGGTTTGCGGAGTAAACCTTTCCCAGATATTTTTTTGAAGGCCGCGAAGCAACTAAACGTTAATCCTTCCGAATGTATTGTAATTGAGGATACTCCTGCTGGTATTACTGCAGCAAAACAAGCTGGTATGTATGTTATCGCAATTACAACTTCTTTTCCAAAGAACGCACTAGATATTTCTGATCAAGTGATTGAGTCCTATACAGAATTAGCCCTCTCGAGTTTTACTTGAGTCCAAAAGAATGATGTTATTCCAACATCTCATTAATATGGTTTACGTGATTTTGATAAACACAGGTCAACTAGCGTATTTATATTTGCAGTACCAACACACATGACTGTATCAGCACCCCCCCAATATATCTTTACTTCCCCATTAGGTTCAGGTACAGCTCCACACGTGAAAACAACGTTGTGAACATATCCTGTTATTTCCCAAGGATCTTCTGGTTGTAAAATCCATTCGTCACTGATACCAAGTAGAACTGATGGATCTTCCAAATCATGCAACGCAACGCCTAACCGATATACTGAACCATCCATCGTTGGAAAAACTCCATGGTATATATTAAGCCATCCTTTGGCAGTTTTTATAGGAGGTGCTCCAGCACCTATTTTCATTTCATCCCAGTGATACTTAACAGGCTTCATTACAACTTTGGATTTACCCCAATAGAGAAGGTCAGGAGAGTAACTTATCCATATACTCCAAGGGCTTATATCAGAATGGGGTCTATCAAGCTTTACATATTCACCATTGATCTTTTCAGGAAATATAACGGTATTCCTGTAATCAGCTTGAGTAATAAAAGCGACTCGATCCACAGTTTGAAAATCGATTGTCTTGGCAAGGCCAATCCTCACTCCAAATTTTGAATAGGCAGAATATGTAATGTAGTACACATCATCAATTTTAGTTATTCTTGGATCTTCAACACCATATTCCTCATAGTCTTTGAAATACGGTTGTTCTGAGGGTATCATAAAAGGTGTTTCTCTTACTGAAAAATCGTACCCATTTATACTTTCAGCTATTCCAATTATAGATCTTCCTGTCCTTAAATGCGATCTGAAGATCATTATGTACTTATCTTTATATTTAGTAACCCCTGCATTATGTACAGTTTCAACCTGATATGGAATGTCGTGTTTAGTAAGAATAGGATTGTTCTCATACCGTTGTACAATATCATTTTTTTTCATATTCTTCCACTAATACCATCAATGAGGTTTTAATTTAACATTCAGGGGTTCGGTATCTTTAATTTTTTCGAATAAATCCTTGACTTTTTGTACTTCAGAACTTGGACCACTTATTTCAAACACAGACGCTCCGGCACCTTTATAGACTCCTCCTGCGGCAATCGGATACACATTGACTGTTGCAATTGTGTCGATCGCTTCAATTTCCGAAAAAATTTCCCCACCAACAATAGGAAATAAGCTGACTGGTAGTCCACGTGCAAAATCTATTTTTCCTTGTCCTCCAAGGTCAGGTGTTATTTCAGTGACTGCAAACGGAATGGTTTTTTGCAGTGAGATCGGTACTAGAATTTTTATTCCCCTTGAAATGGCAATCGAATATACAGAGCCAATTGTTCCACCCTGGGGATGTGCACAAAGAACTCCTGCGACCCAATCCGTACCTAAGGCGTTTCCACCTTTTATTATAAGATCACACGAATTAACTGATTCAGCAATGGGTTCAAAATTAGGTTTACCCTGCCGAAAAACAACCTCTGGCGTCCGTGTATCGGAATCTGAAACCCATAAAGTTCCATCAATAACGCCTGCAACATAATTATCAATATCAATTTCGAAATCAGAATTTCCAGTAGCGTTCAAGAACTCACGAAGAATGAATGCGTTTGTTATACCTCGCCCAATCGCAATCGTTCCAGTCGTTAAATGTTGTTGGATATCAGGATGGTTCACTATTGCTTTAGCAATAAATGCTTTACTTTCCCATACGCTAAATACTAATTGAATATGCATTTTATTTCCACCGAATTAATAAGATATTGTTTTTCCCTTTTTTGGAATTATACACTTTGTGTTAGGAAACGTCTCTAATATTTTCTTACAAAATCCTTTCGGTGCTCATCATAGCCAATGCATTGGTACTATTCTAGGTTGGAGGGCTTTCAAATTTCTTAATTTCATTAATGGCATGTTTGGGTGAGGCAGAAAAGATTCACTGATCGTTACTAGCAAACTCGGATGTTGCAGAAAAAGTATATCTTCTATCTACTAGGTAAAATCAAGCGATGACAACTAATTCTTCCGTCTTTTCCGATTAATTTTTGTATTTAATGTAATAGTTAAGATTCCAGTTAATATTAAAATGTGATTCGTTCCACTAGTACTCTTTGTTTGTGATGAACTCACAAATATTCGCAAATAAAGATCACTTGCCCACTCAGAAGTAATGTTAAGATCCATAAAGTATTCTTCAGGAATTTCTTTATCAAATTATATTCTTACCCTAGTTTCCGAATTACGAAGAAGCGTGGGAATTGTCGAAGGAATATCCCTGATGATACCGGAGTGTGAGGGTGATACGAATACTCGAGGATTATCAGTGGTATTGAAAAACTGAGACCCAGTAGTAACCTTAACAGCAATCTCATACTCATCCTTCGATATACTTTGGTTTGAGAATCCTAGAAATTCAATTGAGGGTGTTAAACCAATCCAATATTTTTCAAAAGGCATTAGATCATTATGGAGAGAATCCAGCTTCTCTGCTGGTGGATTAAAATACTCCCACAGCGTATTTCTTGTCCAAGTTTCATGAGTTGAATTTTCTTCATAATAATACCATAATTCACTTCCAGTCATATGATAAATTTCTAATGTCATGGGAATCGATTGTTGAGTGGTATACATCCAATCTCCCCATTCTCCTGCAGTGGTATAGTCTAGCTCATTCTCAGCCGCGAAAAAGCTCTCTGGAAGCAAATTTCCGAGCTCTAAATAGTACATAATATTAGTATACATTGAAGCCTCTGCCTGGGATGTATTAGTATAAGACCACCCTAACAAGGAGGTATTGGTTCCTGAATGAAGGCTGAGTGACTGAGTAAAGTTATGTTTGACAACAAATTTTGTTAGTGCTAGTGATTCAGGTTCTGAAAGTGGATTAGATCCAGGAAATGAAAAAGATGACGCATCATCTCCCCAACCACTGTCAGTGGAGTTATCATTCCAATGAAATGGGTAATTGCGGTTGAGATCAACTCCCCCAATACGATCTTCATTTACTAGAGAATCGTTATCGTTATCAATTCCTTCAAAGAACGTGGACCATTCCCATACTCCTTTGCGTGCTATAGCAAATTCTCTAATTCGTCCATCGCCATCAATATCTTCTGGTGGATCTTCATCGTACAGACCGTCTCCATCTTCATCAATGGGGCGAGCTGCTTTCCTTTGCCATTCATTTTCATAAAGGGCAATATTTAATGCGTCTGGATTCAATGTGACAATGATATATATGATAAAATGATCCAAAAGAAACGTTGTGGTTTCATCAGTACCATATTCATTAAGTAGATCTCTTATCATCCTAAGAACGTGTTCAATAGTACAAAACTCTCGAGCATGGTGATGTGCAACAATAAATGTTTCTCCTTTAGTGTACTCGGGAATTTTTTCATTTGTAAGTGTGATTAGAGGTATAGGGTTACTATAATATGAATATCCTATATCAGAATAATTTATTAAGTTAACTGCGGATTTATTGAACATGTCTAACTCTTCATATACTTGAGACAAATTATGGTACCCTGATGGGTATAATAGTTCTATTTCTTCGGGTAAAGTACTTGCTCCAGAGAATTCAATTGTTTGAAACTGGATTGAACTAATAATATAACTGTTGAAGGCATTTGCTGAGATGATTGAAACAAAACTGAGTATTAACAATAATTCCAGAATAAACATCTGCAGTTTCTTCATGACAATCACAAATAGAGGAGTTGAATTCCCTAGATATGATTTCGCTTAAAAATTAAATGTTTGGTGAAGTATCTCAAGAATTATAATTGAGACTCAAAAGAATATAAATATGTCAATACTGAATGATTTGCGCATTGTTATTTACTTTGCTCTCACCTGTATCGTTCTTGTTATTTCTTTCTTCCCAGAGGGGTGGTTACTCTATTTTCTCGTGACAACTCCAGATTTAGGACTGATTCAGTATCTTTTATCACCATTTTATCTATTTTTAGCCTACTCAGTTACTGTACTCTTCTTTGGGGTGATACATTCGCAAATTGTTGTACGATTAACTCTACCTTTTATTATTAAGCCAGGAATTTATCCCCGCTATTCTTCCCTTGGAAGATTAATCGCTGTACGTATAGCTGCAGATGGGATATTCAAATCTATGTTAAAAGTCTACACAGCTCTTCCATTTGTGTGGGGAATCATATTATTTCCTCAATTGATGCGATTATATGGATTAAAAGTGGGAAAAAATGTGTATATCACTACTCGCACATACATTGAAACTGCGGGACTAGTTGAGATAGGGGACAACTCTTTCATCGGATATAATTCCGTAGTGACTGGACACGCGAATGAAGGCACTAACATTGTTGTTAGTCCAACTAAAATAGGAAAAAATTGTATGGTGGGTACCTATAGCATAGTAGCGTGTGGTGTTGAATTTGGTGACAATTCTATTCTTGGTGCTAAATCAGGTGTAATAAAGGGTCAAAAAATTCCTTCATCTGAAGTGTGGATTGGTCTTCCAGCAAAAAAATTAAGAAATCGGGGAGAAAAAGTGTCAAACAATCGTTGGAAAGATACGCAGCAAAAGCTCTAACATTCACCTTTGATCGTAATGCTAAAACCCTTTGTAAGAAAAGCGATCTATTAGAGTGTTTATTTGTTAGGTTAAGTTAAAAGATTTTTGTGATTAAACAAAATTAAATCTTTTATTGGTGAAGACTATGGATGTTCAACAAAGACTGAATCTTGTAAAAAGTGTTGGAGAAGAAATTATAACCGAAGAAGAGTTAACTGAATTACTTAAAACTAAGAAAACCTTCACCGCTTATGATGGATTCGAACCAAGTGGTCAGGTTCATATTGCACAAGGTATTCTCCGTGCTACCAACGTTAATAAAATGATTAAAGCCGGGGGTCGGTTTAAAATGTTGGTTGCTGATTGGCATGCATGGGCAAACAACAAATTAGGAGGAAATCTTGAAAATATTCAAACAACAGGAGAATATCTGATTGAAGTTTGGCGTTTAACTGGTATGGATCTTAAGAATGTAGATTTCATTTGGGCCTCAGATCTCGTCCGAGATGATGAGTATTGGAAGAAAGTGATGCAAATTGCACGTAATTCCACACTTAAACGCATTTTAAGGACTGCTCAAATTATGGGCCGCAGTCAATCAGAAGCATTACAAGCATCTCAAATTTTATACCCCTGTATGCAATGTGCAGACATTTTTCATTTAGACAATGGAAATCCCCTTGATGTATGCCAACTTGGAATGGATCAACGCAAGGTTAACATGTTGGCTCGTGAAGTGGGCCCAAAGCTATACGATTCTAAACCCATTGTCATTTCTCATCATATGATATTAGGCCTTAACACTCCAAAGGAATCTTATGATAGTCTAGAGGATCGAGTTATGGATTTAAAGATGTCCAAATCCAAACCAGATGCCACGATTTTTATGACTGATACTCAATCCCAAATTAAGAAAAAAATCAACAAGTCTTACTGTCCAGAAGGAGTGGAAGATAATCCTATCCTTGATTACACGAAATATTTTATCTTTGAAAGCTTTGAGAAAATGAAGATTGAACGTCCCAAAAAATTCGGTGGAGATCTAGATTTTAATTCTTATGAAGAATTGGAACAAGCTTATCTAAATAAAGACTTACACCCTGCAGACTTGAAAAATGGGGTTAATTATTATTTGAATGAGCTTATTGAACCCGTAAGAAATGCTTTCGATAGTAATTCCAAATTACGTGAATTACGTGATGCGGTCATGGGATTTAGAATCACTCGATGAAGAGTAGATCCACTTAACCTGTTAACTGAGCTGAAAAAGCTTTCACTCTGAGTTCATCCATAAATCGAACTTTGTTCAGGATAGAAAGCATCTTCTGCTGGAGATCATTCTTGAGTAAGTTGGATATCTTCGTATTTTCAGATAAGTGAGTTTGGGAAAAAGTTGATAGATAAATGGACTTTGTTATTAAAAGGTCAAAACAGACGATACCTTTCTGCCACTCATTGGTTGCCATTAACATTTTAACATTTTCTTCGTAATCCTGCTCCGATATTTGTTGTTCTATAAACTCATCTAGTCTTCTTACTCTTAATTCCAATTCTTCCTCTGATTCTTTAGCAAACCAGATGTTTTGATCTAAATACACAAGGTCTAGTAGCAGTAATCCTTTCAACGCTAATTGTAACACTGGATAACGATAATTTTTCAATCCGTTTGGCATTTTTGTTAAAATCAGATAAATATCCGTAAATAGAGTGGAAAACCCCTCTGTTAAAGAAAAGTCCAGATCAAAATCTGGTGTACCCGTGGGGGGTCCTTGTCTTCTTGCCAAATTAATGTCTTGTATTATCGAACCTGCCATTTTCCAATTTGAATTGAAAAATTCTGGCTCATTCATGACATTTATCCAGTACACTTCATCGGAATCTTGTGGAACTGCATCTAAGTCATGAGCTTCGCGTACAAGGGCCAATTCTGGAAAATTACTATGCCAAATAAGCCATTCAGAGAGATTAGTGAAAGGAAAAGGATCTGAATCAGTGAGAAGCGGTATTTTTGATCGTATTGTGGGTTTCATCTCAGATGTATGAATTTCTTGTTTTTCTCTATTAATATCAAATGATTTTTGATTATCTCCAACTACATTCTTACTTTTTAGGGGGATAAATTTTGTTAATTCGATCGTCCGATCCATTTCGATTTCTCGTCTTTGTTTTCTTGACATTCGAGTTGTTTTTTGACGTTTTTTAGTCAGATTCTTCTGATTTCCCTTTCGTTGCTTTTCTAATTGCTTTTTACTGCTCGTCAAAGCTTCCAGTAGAAGTTGTTTCGTTTGTGATTTTTGTTTTCTTGCTTTCTTCTTAGGTGGAGATTCAATTAATTTATGAGAGGGAACTTCAGGATAAAAATGTGGTAAGGTTAATGGTTTAAAATTGATTTTAGGAATTTTTAGTAATTCATTGTCCGTAGATAGTAGTTGTGCAGTTTTACCATCAGAAATTGAGCTAGTTATGTTTGGAGATGGACCATTAAGCAAATTCAATTGACGGACGGAACCTTCAGCGCTTACAGGAGAAGGTGGTGCTGAAGGAACATCTAATAAGAGTAATTGCATCTTTGGTGAGTTCTTTTTGGTGTAAAAAAGAGCCGATGTGACAAAAGATTCATAAAAATCATTTGAACTTATGATAATCTACTCCTAAGATCCACGAGTAACGAATAAGAAACGTTTATTTTAGTCTTTGGCTGAAACAAGTCAAGAAGATTAAATTCTACTTATTCACTTGATTATTATACTTATGGAAGTATAACACGAATCACATAAAGGATAATAATTTTTCTTTATTTGTTGGTATATCGTTGCTAGCTAATTACTCCGATCAACAGCTAATTCGTTTTGCCACAGTACTCGCCGTTTCAGTGAATATTGTATTAGCTGTCCTCAAGTTGATAATAGGTATTGTAATCGGCAGTACTGCATTATTAGCAGACGGGATTGATTCATTTCTAGATATAATTACCTCCATTTTTGCATATATAGGAGTTAGGGTAGCTAATAGACCACCTGATACCTCACATCCGTATGGTCACGAAAAAATGGAGATTTTCTTTTCTCTAGGAATCTTTGTACTGATTACTTACTCCAGTATACAGATCTTATTCATAGCAATCAACCAATTTTTAAGCCAACAGGAGTTTATCTTCAATATTTCAGGTTTAATCGTAGCGATATTCAGTGTTGGATTAAAAATTCTCATTTCCTACGCCATTTTAAGAGTCGGAAACCAAGTTCACTCTCCCGCTTTGATTGCAAATGCGAAAAATTTTCGAACAGATGTGTTTTCCTCAGTTTTAGTGGGAGTGAGTATGATTTTTGCTTACTTTCAGATTGGGATACTGGATTCAGTTATGGCAATTGTTATATGTGTCTTAATAGGTTACACTGGATTAACAATTTTCTTTGAAGGTTGGAACATTCTCGTAGATAAAGCCCCTCCTGAAGAGGTATTAATTCAACTTCATTCACTTGCGATGGAGGAGCCAGGAGTAAAAGAAGTTCATTTAATTCGAGCTCGTACAATTCAAGGTGGAATTATGGGTGACTTGCATATATTAGTTGAACCCTCTCTTACAGTCCTTGAGGGACATAACATATCTGAAAAAGTTACTTTTCGCTTAAAGACGGAACTTAATGCTTCAATGATTGTTCACCTTGAGCCATTTGTTGCGGAGGAAAGTCTACAAGAACTTATAAAAGACGGTTCTGAATAAATGAATCTATATTGTACGAATTAAAGAAAAACATTAACCTCTTCATTTAATGTCAATATTAGATAATTCAGGAAAAGTAAATATCTGAGTTCTTTCAAAAATATTATATTGTTGATAGTTCATTCTAATAGACACTGAGGCTGGTTTGAGAAAATAGTTCTAAAAGCTTCGAATAGCTCATTGAGCCATTAAAGAGAGTTAATAAAAAGTTTTACACCTTTGGAGTGGTCAATATGTCATCTATAGAGAGATTACAACCTCATATCGATATCTTGGAAAGAGTGGAGAAATATCAACATAAAGCTGAATTTAATAGATTTTTATTAATTCTAACTATTGCAGGATTTGTCGCAATCATTGGTGGATGGATTTCTTATATTTTTAATCGATTTGTAGGAGTTGATCCAACTTTTTTCATTTTTGGAGCGACGGGAGATCCTAATTTGGCCCCTGACAAAGAACCAATTTTGTTTCTATCTGTTTGGTTGGTATATCTAGTTCCGATTTTATCTGCAATGACTTTCTCTACTGGATCAACAGGCATAATAAATTGGAATAAAGCCTATAAACGTATTGGTATCCTAGCGTTTTTCCTATTCCTTTTGGCTCATGTTATTATAGTGCTTATGGGGGTAACAAATTCGAAACTAATACCTATAGTATGGGGTACACTTGTATGTGTTGGATTCATTGTATCCAGCCGGTTACTTTTCCTCGAAACTAATAATTCTAAAGTAAGAACTGGATTAATAGTAATCGGAGTGATCGCTCTAATTTTGGGCCTTCTCGTAGCAATAATAGTCTCTGTTGAACTTGCGCAATTATTATTTTGTAGCATTTTAGGAGTTATACTTTCGTTTTCAGGCATTATAAGCTATTATACCGTTGGTCGACTTCCCTCAAAAAACTGAATTGGTGATTGTATGAATCATAGTCCTCCTTCCTTAGAATCTTTGCTTGAGGATCTTTCTTCTCCAGTACATGAACCAGTACGATTAGGAGTACTAATGTTGCTTCACCTGAATCCCGTCCTAGCTTTTTCTACCATCCAGAAAGCATTAGGGGTAACTTCAGGAAATTTAAATACACATCTTGCTAAACTAGAAGATGAAGGCTTTATTTCTAAAGAAAAGGGCTTTGTTGACCTACGTCCTCGTACTCTCGTTTTTATTACAGATAATGGGAGAACGGCTCTTGTAGGTTATTCTGGACTGTTAAAACAAGTATTGATTACAATAAATCCCAGTGTTACTTGATGAAAAGCAGTTTTATCATTCAATCTTATTAAACTAGTATGTTAAAAATAGTCAATGATCGGAGAAGATAAATTCTCATGCGTACAACCCACGAATTGATTATTGGTAATGCTCAAAAAATGGATGAGGTGGAAGAAGAAAGCATTGCTCTGGTCGTAACATCGTGTGTATATCCTATCATTGAACTATGGGATTCTTTATTTGTTAAACTTAATCCTGCGATTGAATCAGCATTGATCAACAATGATGGAATGTTGGCATTTGAATTAATGCATAAAGAATTAGATAAGATATGGGATGAAGTCTATCGTGTCTTACTTCCAGGAGGAATTGCATGTATCAATATTGGTGATGCTGTTAGGACAATTGGTAAAGATTTTCGATTGTATTCAAATCATGCGAGAATAATTGAACATTGTACAAAACTCGGGTTAAACGTACTACCTTGTATTTTATGGAAAAAACCTACCAATGCACCTAATAAATTCATGGGGTCAGGAATGCTCCCACCTGGGGCTTATGTGACATTAGAACATGAGTACGTACTAATATTTAGGAAGGGCGGAAAACGCGAGTTTAAAACCGAAAAAGAAAAGCAGAATCGTCGAAACAGTGCGTTTTTTTGGGAAGAACGAAATAAATGGTTTTCAGATACTTGGGATTTAAAAGGTGTAAGCCAGGTATTAAAGAACACAACTACCCGAGAACGGAGTGCAGCTTTTCCTTTCGAATTGGCTTACAGACTGATTAATATGTTCTCAGTATATGGGGATACCATTCTAGACCCATTCCTTGGTACTGGAACCACTATGACGGCAGCAATGGCAAGTGGGAGAAATAGTATCGGGATAGAAATTGAGGAGAATTTCAAGGAGACGATTGTTAACAAGCTAAAATTAGCTGTTGACTTGTCCAAAAAACGAATCAAGGAAAGAATTACCACCCATCTCAGATTTATTGAGAATAGAGAGAAAACAGTTGGAGAATTGAAATACGTGAATAAACACTACAAATTTCCTGTAATGACCAATCAGGAAATGCAATTATATTTACCACAAGTGAGGAAATTTACCATTGTTTCAGATAATCTCTTTGAAATTAGTTACGAGGATATCCCAACCTGATATTTATGGATGTCGAAAGATGTAACAGAATGCGTATTAATCACATCAATTCTCGTTTCAGTGACTAGTAAATTGTGAATTAAAACACGTAAAGAATTATTTATCTATGAGGAGAATTAAAAGTGACTAAAGACAAAGAAAAAATCGAATGGTATCATGATTTTATTGATAGAGATTATAAATCAGGGGAGGACGAAATAATCGCTCTTTACTACTTCGATAAAGCTGATGAAGTATCAGTTGATGATACGATCGGAAGATTAGCTTCTGAATCATCAATTGGGACATGGACTACTCTTGAAACTCTCGATGACCGCATTTTTGGTATGCGTGGAAGAGCATTTTCGAATACAGACGACCTAGTTAAAATTAGCTATCCACTAATTCTCTGGGAAATGAATAATGTCCCTCAGCTAATGTCAGGAATTGCTGGAAATATATTTGGTATGAAAGCTGTGAAAAGTCTTCGACTCGTTGATGCTACACTCCCATTAGATTACGTGAAGAGCTTTAAAGGTCCAAACATGGGAACTGAAGCGATTCAGAAAATTTTTAAGAGAAAAGAAGGACCACTACTTGCTTGTGTTCCCAAACCAAAAATTGGGATGACTGTTGAACAACATTGTCAAGTAGCATGGGATGCATGGTCAGGTGGAGTGGACTTAATCAAAGATGACGAAAATCTCACTTCCCAGTCCTTTAATAAGTTTCAAGCTCGGGTTGAGGAAATGGCCAAAACGCGAGATAAGGCTGAAAAAGAAACCGGGGATATTAAGGACGCCCTGATAAATGTCACTGCCGAAACCAAAGAAATGGAAAAGCGTACCAAGCTTATCCATGATCATGGTTTTAGATATTTCATGATCGATGTTGTCACCACGGGATTTTCAGCGGTTCAAACCTTACGTGAAGTAGCTGGCGATCTTGATATGGCAATGCATGCTCATAGAGCAATGCATGCAACATTCACCAAGCATTATACGCATGGAATTAGCATGTACTTTTTGGCCAAATTGATGAGACTTATTGGTTTGGATAACTTGCATATTGGGACGGTTGTCGGGAAACTAGACAGTCCTAAGCAAGACGTAATTGATATGAAGAATCTTTTATTGGATCAGGAAATCACTGAATCAGAGGGACGTAAGTTAAAGCAATCTTGGGGCTCTATCAAAGGTACTTTACCTGTTGCTTCTGGTGGCTTACATCCAGGAGTATTACCGGAAGTTATGACTGTTTATAATACAACTGATATGATCTTACAAGTAGGTGGCGGAATTCATGGTCATCCTGATGGTACACATGCTGGAGCAAAAGCCTCTGTCCAAGCCCTTGAAGCATGGAAAGAAGATATTTCATTAGAGGATAAGGCTAAATCAGCTCCTGAACTAGCTAAAGCATTAGGCAAATGGGGCTATATTCGGCCCATTTAAGAACATTCAAATCTTTTCCTCCCCTTTTCTTTTTCTATTTTCAAGCAAATATTTGATTCACTAGGGAGCAAAATTCAATATAGAGAGCGGACTTCTCAATATTATTTGTTCCTGATTTGTACACCTCTAATAGAGAATGATAATACCACCTTTGTTCATTTTTCGGTGCATTAAATCGAGACCATAGGGTCTCACCAAATTGCTTATGATCTCTTACCATATCTGCAAGATTAGCAACTTTATCTGCACAACTTAGTATTTTTACTTCATCAGATGCCCCGATTAGGGAGTCAATGGTATGCTCCTTTCGTATTTTCCATGTTTTTCGACGATCGGTATGTTGATCAGCTAATGACTTTGGTTCAGAAACAGCCCTGACCAATGAACTAACTCGTTCCCCGAATCTATGAATAAGTTGGTCATAGGTAACATCTTCGTCTTCTACTACATCATGAAGAAGAGCTGCTGCTAGTAAATCCTCGGTAAGAATAGATGATCTCAGTAAATTTATAGTTACTGCGAGAGGATGAGTTATGTATGGAATGTTTGTGGCTTTTCGTGTTGTTTGACGATGGGCCTGGTAGGCGAATGCAAAAGCTTGTACAACCAAATTATTTGACATATTGAATCCATATCCTCCTTTGTATTTCTGGAGTATTTTAGAGGAAATAAGGTAGCTGACTTAAAAAATTCTTTCATTTGGTATGTAACACCCAATACTAGATTACCGTCTTTAACAGAAATATTTGATAAAGCCCCCAGACATCGCTAACAAAGCTATTGAGGATCTTTCTTTTTATCACGAAGTTCGGTTTTAGCTTTATACAAACTTAAAATCACGGGAATTAGGGAGGGAAAAGCAACTTCAGCAAGTTTAGGAGATGTTCGCGAACTAACTGCCAATGGTATTACTCCGTTGTAGGTGTAAGATAAATATAGTTTTTTCTATTTATAAAGTTAACTGAAATAATGTAAGGATATATGTGTAAATACTATGAAAAACACATGCTATTTAAGCCCTTTCACCCTGAGAGGTTTTGATCATAGGGTCGTCGGTAGCGATTGTAATTAAAGGACCAAAAATCTCCTCAGCATCCTCAACAGCATTCTCAAACGGAAGTATATCCCCTTTCCACTCACTTAACTCCTTAGAAAATCTTTCCCGAAACCGTCGTAGAAATTTTGACAGAATAATCTGTAATTCAGGATCATTTTTATTAGCGAAAATGGTAGCGGTCAATCCCATATCATCGCTTTGATCTGAGAGAATAACGTGTGTTCCGTGTCTAACTAGATTGAGTTTGGCTCCTGTTTCTCCAGTAGCTTCCGACATGAAGGTCCCTACTGCCGATAATGCTCCAGCTATTAATGGTAAATCAACTAGCAATTCTTTCTTTCTCCTAAAGGAGTAATGAAAAATAGGTATTCCTGCATCATTAATGACCAGTAAGAGAAAAAACTCGAGTGGTGGAAAAGAATCGCTTACCCAGAATAATGGGAGAACAGCCAACACAGCTAATCCGATATACATCAAAACCATGATATTTCTATATTCAATAAGCGTACTTAGGAAAAAATAACTAATTCCAAATCCAGCTGCTAGGCCTGTTACAAGAGAATAGACATTAATATCACAATAACGACCAATAGAGTCTTTAGATGATAAATCAATCCATAAACTGCTGTCAAGAGTGGGATGGAGGAAGGCAAAGGATACCCCAATCGTAAAAGCAGTCAAAACATAAACTAAGGAGTCAAAATTTGGATCTAACAATCCATGGAGGGATGCAATTAGCGAGGCGAGGACAATGCCATAAGTTGCCATAATAGTTAGATCCTTACGACCTATCATGTCCGACAAGAACCCCGCAGGGATTACAAAAATAATAGTCCCTAAAATGACTATCGCCCAAAAAGTTTCAAAAGCTCCCAATTCTATGCCAAAAAAACTTGAATAATTTGCTTTAACACCTTCTTGAGCCAAGCTCCCTATTGTTAATCCCAGCATTAAATATATAAGAAGATGTGAGAAAAAATAAGCTTTTACTGATTGGCGCACCAAAATTTGGGATGTTTTTGTGGGCCATTTGTCATTTTGCCAATAAACCCAGCTTCGAGTTGTGTAATAGAACAAAATACTTAGCAAAAAACCGAGTAATGATATAATCAAAAGTGAAAAGAAGAAATCCAAGTTAAATATTCCAGAAATTAGAAGTAGTCCTACAATTGTTATACCGAATATGAAATTTCCCAGGGCAAATCCCCTTCCCCGGTAGTTCCATTTTGTAATGGCTCCGAAAGATGTATGACTCGCAGTAGCAAGACTTGCAAGTGCTGTTAGGAATACTGTAACTAGAATTAGAGTTATTGGTGCGATTAGCATTTTTAGTGCAATAACAAATAGAAGAAGCGCAGTAGATGATACAAGGAGGCTGATGAATGTGATTTTTCCGAGTAAATATGGACGATTGTCGATCAATTGGCCGACCAGACCAATTGCTACAAGGGGGGGAACTGCATAAAAAATTCCAATAAGCAAATCTCCTGCTGCTGTGGTTCCCAAGAAACCAGTTAAAAGAGAATGTTCTTTTGCATACTCAATTAGTTGAAATCCTTTAATTAAAAAGAAAAAAGTACCCGCAATCCAGAAATACGAAGAAGGAAGAGTAGCTATGAAGAGATGACTTGATTTTCCAGATTGCACCATTTCTCGGACACTCATATTTGTTCTCATCCTTTTATGTCGGTCTTTTAATTGATCAAACTTCCAATTATATAGAATTTCCCTATGTCCAACAATGACAAAATTTATTTCTGTAATGAACTAGAAAAAGTATAATCTCCCACTTTGCCAGTTTCAGGTTTTCCTAGGTTATTAGATTTTTTCAAAATTGAATGTACGGAATTTCATTCCAGTTGTGTTTAAAAGAAGTTTGAATCGAGTTAGTATAAGTCAAGTTAGTTTTAACAACTAGCAATTTATGCTATGGTGAGATCAATTGAGGGTCATCAACTGCTAAACCCTGAATATATCTATTGGAGAAGGTAGAATCGTGTCTAGTGAATTATTTGAAGCTTTACTAACAATTATAACTATTTTCCTAATTTTACTTGCGGTGGTACTTCTCATCGCGTATTATATCTATCATCAAATAATGAAATTACCTGAAAATACCCCTGATAAATACAACCGTCAAAAAAACGAAAAAATAAGGAAGAATACTGTTGTTGCTTGTATCGGTGATAGTATAACACATGGACGAATGAGTACCAATTATGTTCGAATTTTACGACAACGATTCGGTTCAGAGTATGAATTTATCAATGCTGGGATCGATTCAAATCTTGCCTGGAACGTTTTAGAAAGATTGGATGAAATCATCCAGTGTGAACCAGATATCATCACAATCCTTATTGGTTCAAATGATGCCAATGCTGTTCTTTCACCATTCAATCTTCAGGACTACATCAAACGAATGAAATTACCGCAGAGTCCTGATCTTGAATGGTATAAATCATCCTTAAAGAAAATTATTACCCGTTTAAAAAATGAAACTCAGGCACAATTAGTATTACTCACTCTTCCCACAATTGGTGAATCACCTGAAAGTAAGTATTTTCTTCATACTAGAAAATATAGCGTTGTAATTCAAGAAATCGCGCAAGAATATGAAATTGAATGTCTTCCCTTACAAGACAGAATGATTTCCTATTTTTTGAAGAATCCAGCAACCCCTCGGTTTACTTATGAGAAAGGGAGAAGTTTATCGCTATGGTCTGCTATTCAACGCTATTTACTTCTTAGAAGTTGGGATTCAATTTCGAAAAAAGCTGGATTCAAACTCCATCTTGATTATCTTCATTTGAATACACGGGGAGCAACTATGATAGCTGATCTAATTGAAGGGTCGATCAAATCGAGAATTACTAATTAAATTCAAGTAATTTTTGCGAGAGCTTGATCTAGATCCTCAATCAAATCTTCAGAATCTTCTAAACCCACTGAAATACGAACCAGACCATCTGTGATACCTCCCTGCAAACGTATATCCTTGGGGACAGAGGCGTGAGTCATACTTGCAGGATGTTGTATTAGTGAATCAACACACCCCAAAGATACTGCTAAGGTAAATATTTCAACATTATTTTGTAGTATTTTTCCTGCTTCAATACCTCCCTTCAGTTCACAGGCAACCATACCTCCATACTTTCCATTCATCTGTTTTTTGGCAAGTGAGTGCTGAGGATGTGAACTTAATCCTGGATAGTAGACATTTTCCACTTTCGGATGCTCTTCTAAATACTCTGCAATAATTTGGGCATTTTTACAATGTCGTTCTACTCTAAGAGGAAGTGTTTTCATCCCTTGTAATACAAGAAAACTATCAAATGGAGATTGAGTAGCACCTAAATTCTTTTTTACAAACTTCAGTCTAGTCTCTTGTTCCTCAGATAGATTGGCGAAGGCTAAAATACCCGATACAGTTGTACCATGCCCATTTAGATATTTAGTTGTAGAATGAAGGGATACACTGGCTCCTAACTCCAATGGGCGCTGTAAAATAGGTGTAGCAAACGTATTATCAATAACAACAGGAATTTCTTGTTCTTTAGCCACTTTGGAGATTGCTTCAATGTCGCTTACAGCAAGATTAGGATTGGTTGGGCTTTCTAAATATACAACCTTCGTGTAATTTTTTACCTGTTCATTCACTCGTTCTGGCCCTCTTTCACCCGCTGTATCAACAAACGTTGTGGTTACTCCATAGGGTTTTAGAATTCCATTAAGGAGGTAATTGGTTCCCCCGTATAAGGGGTTGGTGGCAATGATATTTTCATCCGTTTTAGTTAAAGCCATCAGTACCGTAGAAATACCTGCCATGCCTGTTGCAAATGCGTGTCCTTCAACTTTTACTCCGTTTTTCATCAGGTTTAATCCCTCAAGGAGGGCTAATTTTCTCTCAGATTCACGAACTGTAGGATTACCAAGTCGAGTATAGATGTAACCCGCTTCTTCACCAGAGAAACGGGCCTTTCCGACGTCCACATTGGGAAATGAAAACGTAGACGTGGCGAAAATCGGCATTAAATGAGAATCAGCAAATTTCTCCTCTTCTCCTCCATGGAGTGCTAATGTATTAATTTTCCAGTTGAGATTTGTTTTATTTGTCATTGATGAAACCCTTTCAACAGATTTTTTCGAGTATAATCAAGTGAGAATCTCTTATCACTTCAACCCATTTCTTTTTTGGTATGATGTTCAAAATGCATATCTTAAGGAACATCTATGACTGTATCATCTTTCCCTTCTAAGAAGTGTGGTATTCCTGTTAAACAGGCATTAGAGATCAATCCTGATCTAGCTATGTATATGACAGAGAAAGGACTAGATTTGGGAAATTCTAAGGCCTTGCTTCTATACAACAAGCTAATTCTCAAAGAATTTATGGATTTAGAATTTGACCTACCCGAGGGTTATTTAATTCCCACCATATGTAGTCGATGGGCATTTTTGAAATATATCCTCCAATTTAAACCCCTTAATGTGCTAGAAATTGGCACAGGGGCATCAGGAATATTATCATTAATGTTAGGCCGCTTGGGAATATCAGTAACGGCAACCGAAATCGATGAAGAAGCTATTGAAAGTGCAGGTTCGAATTTTCAAAGGAATAAGCTTCAAGATAGAATTACTCTGGTGAAGTCAAATAGTGAAATTATTATCGGTCTTCTCCCCCAACTATCTGAATTCGATTTAATTTTATGTAATCCTCCACAATATAATGAGAAATACTATCAACAACACAAATCTTCGAGTAGAGGATTTGTAGGCAATTTTTCAGAGCTTGTAGGTGGGGAAAAAGGTCATGAATTTATCCTAGCTTTACTATCTGAAGTTAAAAAGTTCCAAGCCCCTCCTCCAGTATTTTTCCAGTTGACATTGCCGAAATTGAAACCTGTTTTAGAAGAAGAGCTGAATAAACAGAAATATAACTTCTCTGTAACCTCTAATCGTGTTGGAACTCGAATACGAATCTACTATCAGGTGAAATTCTAACGATTGAGAATTGATGTGAAAATTTAAACCTATTGAGAGACTGTTTCAATAATTGAATTAACTCTCTGTATCTGTGATGATTCATGAACTTGTAGATTATACGGTTGTGAAATCAGCCATAAAAATTGATTATCTTTTAATTTCGTTGCCAATTTCGGATTGTCATCAATGTACATGCAATAATCTAAATCTGCCTTATTATCGGGAACATAAACTATCGCTCTATACTCTAACTGATGATACTCAACCCATTTGATAATTCCACCAAGGGTTCGTCTAGATGTAACAATATCAAAGGGTTTAAGATGTCTGGTAACTTCTTTGAGATTCGGAACAGTAGGAGGAATTTTTTCAGGGAATTTTTCCCAGAGATTATCGGTTTCCTCCAAAAACGTTTTTAATGTCTCATTCCATCTTTTTAAACTTATAAAATCCCAATCCGTAATATCTTTTATGGTAAACTTTTTCTTGTACTGAGTGATCCAAGCAGAGTGGATATCAGCAAGTACACTCTCAACATCGAGCGCTACTATCTTTTGAGTGCATTTACAGCTGTGTTCCATTGGCTATTCGTTCCCAGCAGATAGGAATTATTCATATTAAGATATTTTGTGGGATAAACTGGAAAATTCAGGCTACACTTTTCAGAAGAATATACTTAATTTACAGACTTAATAGCGAGAAATTGGTAGAAAAATATGGTTTCTGTTGAATCTCAAATGTTACCTTTAGGGACGAAGGCTCCCGAATTTACATTGCCAAATACTATTGATGATCAAGATTTGTCTTTAGATAAAGCTCGTGGTACTAATGCTACGGTAGTGTTTTTTATCAGCAATCATTGTCCATACGTTATTCACATACGAGATCATTTTAAAGCAGTATATGAAGGGTATAATTCACGGGGCGTATCTTTTATTGCAATAAGTGCAAATGATATTGATTCTTATCCCGTGGATGCTCCAGAACACATGAAGGAGCTTGCTGAAGAAAAGGGATGGCAATTTCCCTACTGTTACGATGAATCACAAGAAGTAGCGAAGAGCTACAAAGCCGCCTGTACCCCAGATTTCTTTTTATTTGATGGAGATCTGAAATTATACTATCGAGGTCAGTTTGATGCGAGTCGTCCAAAGAGTAACAAACCAGTTACCGGAGAAGATCTAAAAAAAGCTTTAGAAGTATTATTAGATGGTAAAGAACCCCCAAAAGTCCAAATTCCCAGTATAGGGTGCAATATCAAATGGAAAGAAGGGAATGAACCAGAATATTTTGGTTGATGGTAAGTACGTATTTCCTATCTAATTTTCCTTTTCCTGTAATATAGTGACACTAAGCTTACAATTAATAAGATACTTAGCAGCTTTGGATAACTTGTTGAATTCAAATGAATTTTGTAAAATCATTAATCAGAGTAACCCATTTGTAGGCATTCTTCTAATATTTCCATTGCCACCCGTAAATGAGGAATAACTATTGATCCACCAACTATTAGAGCAACATTAAAAGCTTCGAGAAATTCTTGTTCAGTAACTCCGTGTTTGTAACATTCTAAGATGTGATAGGTGATACAATCATTACACCGTAAAACCATCGATCCCACAAGTCCGAGAAGTTCCTTGATTTTCGGTTCAAGAGCTCCTTCCTCATAAACACGGGTATCTAGAGCAAAAAACCGATTGATACCCTGATTCTTTTTACTTAAAATGACTTCATTCATTTTCATTCTAAATTCATTAAATTCTTTTATTTTTGACATTTTTACACCAATTTAGTTTAGAATTAACCATGACAGTAGCTTCTTATAGTATAAATACACAATAGAGCTGAAAAGATATGAGATTTGCCCCAGTGTGTGATAATTTTGATGATCAGCCGTTATTCGAGGTCGATGGACATAAATTCATACTAAACTCCCTAACTGAACAGGTTCCCGCTACTTCCCCTCAATTATTACAGTTAGCGGCTGAATGGATAAGCGGTGAAATCACCAATGAATGTGATAAATTATTAACAGAAGAAGATAAGGGAGGAATCCTTTTAGCTGCAATTGCTTTACAGACGGGTATCCCCTTTGGAATGGTACGTTGGGTTCCAAACCAACTCGCAACTCAAGTTTCTGAAATATTTTCATGCGAATATGTGAAGGAGGGAACCCTCTACTTAAGTGGAATTGAAAAAAATGATCGTGTAATCATCATCGATGATATCATAAGCACTGGAGGGACAATGGTAGGAATTATTAAGACATTGAAGAAGATTGAGGCTGAAATTATCGATGTCCTTGTGTTAGCAGAGAAAATTGAATATAATGGAATTAAAAAAGTAAAAAACGAAACAGACATAGACGTCCGATCGTTAATCAAGATTTCTGTTGCAGGTACACGTTCAAAAGTCTTAAATGCTATTTATTAGTATAATCACTTTGATTGGGAAATTAAATTTGCTTTTTCTTGTTGAAATTCCTCTTCTGAGATAAATCCCTTATCATATAAGGTAGCAAGACGTTCCAATTGTACCAATCGATTATTTGAAGAGGGTACGAAAGTTTGGCTCATATAAACAATAATCTTTTTATCCCACACCACTGCTTTTTTACCAATCGTCACAGTTAATGCAATAAATGCAAAACCAAGAGTAAGAAGGGCAACGCCTATGAAAATCAGTAGTACTACTATAACTGCTGGGTCTACCAAAACATAGACTCCATCAATATAAACGCTTAATTGCGCTAATTCGGGATAAACAATCGGAATCCAGCTTAGAGCTGTTACTAAACCTCCTGCTAATGCCAAAGAAAATCCTGTAACACCGAGGAGGAGCATGACCCAGAGCACTAATAAACCAACCATTCCCCGAACTAAAAGTTTTACTAAATTAGTACCTGTATCTGACATATTAACTTCCATTTACATACCAACCTAGAACTGATTAACAATGAATTCTCTACATATAAAGAATATAAGAATGCGGCATCTATAGAGATGAGAAATCTCTTTACTGGATAAGTAAGTACCCAGAAAAATCATAAAAAGGAGATTTCTTTTCTGAGATTTTGTTAAGAATATATCAGGAACTATTGGATCTTAAATACTCCTGTAGATCAGAGGTAAAGAGCTTACACTTGGGTTTTTGACATTCTATAAACCATAGTGTCTTTAATAGATCGTCTTCTGAGGTGAAGACTTGTTCATTAAACTCTTCAATCTCATTCGCACTGATAATAAATCTCTTAGGTATTTTATGCTTTTTACTTGCGTTATATCGCCAGTTAAGCAATAGTTGTTTTAGTTGGGGAGTATTTTTTGAATTAGCATCAGTTGTCTCAAGTGGTGTATCGGGATAAGTGGCTTCTATTACTCGAGTAATCTGATTTACTGCTTTTTTTGAGAATCTTTGTCTGGGTGTAAGAACCATTTGCAATCTAGTGCCCTTTCTGGACAGATTCAACAACTGTTGATTTGTAAGCACGTGAAACACAGGGCGATTCCACTCTTGTGCCAAATGATCACGAATAATCCCTAATTGGATCAATTTATGTTTTTCTTTGTTGGATAACGTATCATATCCTTTGATTCGGCGAATATTCATAGGTAGGTATTCCGGATGTGGAACTTCCAGGGGAATTCTTCCATTCCCATACTGAAAAAAGGGAAATAAATCCTTCTGGCGTAGTTTATTAATTAGAGCTTCGTATACTGGTATGAACCACGCAATTTCATTACTTGCGTATTCTATTTGTTGATTTTTTAAAGGACGTTTGGTCCAATCACTTTTCTGTTGCTTTTTCGATTTCTTGATATCAATATCATATTCATCTTTTACTAGTGAAATTAAACTGGCGGTACCAATGGTAGGATATAGTAATGACGAAGCAACTTGGATATCTTTTATTCCTGTTATTTCCATATTCATATATTCACGGAAATAATATAAATCCCAGGGGGCATCAAAGAAGATCTTATTAATTGATGGATCCTCCAAGATATTTCTAATAGGCTCAGATATATTACGGTCATTTAAGAGATCGATAAATGCGATCAAGTCTTGTGTAGCAATTTGTAGTAAACATGGAATTTGATGGTAATATTTATTGTAAGGGGCTCGTTCTTGATCAATGGCTAGTACTTTTATAGAATCCTTCTTCAAGATATCCCCTAGGAGAGCAACTTCTTCTACAGTCTCAAGCCAATATACTGGTGTAGAATTGACTTTAAAAATTTGCTTGAAGGAGGTGTTGTTAGTCATAGCTATCCCGAAAGATGATGATATGGTATTTAGAGTAGTTATTGATTGTTTGAGTTAATTAGAGAATCCATCAAAGGATTATGAATGAAAGATAGGAAAATAATTAATATCAACATATAGTTTGTCTCATTAATGATCATCAACCACAATGATTTGTGTTGTGAATTCTCCCCCACCCAAGCGGAAGTGCTGGAAACTTGGACCCAATAGAAAAAAAAGCGATATACACGAAGATAATCAAAAATTTAAGTCAAACATTTGAATCAAATGAAAATACTGGCCCCTCTGAAATATACAAAGTGATAATTACCGAACTCGCTACTATACCGTATTATGATTGGACAGGCATATATTTATTAGATTATATTGAACAAGAATTGAATCTTGATTATTATATAGGGCTTGAGACGGATCATGTCAAAATTCCAGTAGGTAAGGGTGTTTGTGGCTCTGCAGTGGCAGAAAGAACTGATAAGATTGTACAAGACGTAAGAGAGGAGGCGAATTATTTAGCTTGTTCAGTGGGAACACGATCAGAAATCGTGGTTCTTATCGAAGATGGTGATAAAATCATAGGTCAGATTGATATTGATTCTAATCAAGTGGGAGTGTTTGATGAGGTGGATCAGGAGTATTTACGAATAATTTCACAAATGATCATTGAACAAGTAAATTCGTTAGATGGCGGGCTACATAGATGAGGATGTAAGAGAGGACTTCGAGGATCAATATCTATTTGGACAAACAAAAAAACATGGAATCCTAGATTTCCAGACAATGAGGGAATTTCACTGCCTTACTGATATAAAGTAGTCAAAAAGTAGTCCTCTCACTTCAAAAAGGGATTTCCATGACAGCCACCACTCCCAAAATAGCAAGAAAACACTGGTCTTTTTTTCAAAGAGCGCGATATCTCATCATATTCAAGGCCATTCCCTGGTTTATCCACCATTATTTCCGATTTGTCATTCATGACAAAGAAATCGGGAATAGTTTTCCAGAAGGCACTCCCGCCGCCTTTTGCAGTAATCATCAATCAAATTTGGATGCCTTAATAGTAGGAGGAGCAATTGCTGAACCTTATGGAACTCGCAGATTTGTTTCATTTATGGGAAATGGATATGTGATGAAAGAGAATTGGTTATACCGTCAACTTTCTTGGGCGGGTGGATTCCCTGTTTTTCATGATAACCCGAGTCCTGCATTAAGGTTCGCAGTGAAAACCTTAAAAGAAGGTAAAGCTATTTTCATGTCTCCACAGGGAAAGCGTGTTGGTAAATCACCAGTGGATGATTATTTTAATTTACCAAAAGAGCCACGTAGTGGTATAGGCCGCGTTATATTGTTGATGAACGGAAAACTGCCTGTAGTTCCCATGTTCATTCATGGAGCAGGAGCAGCATTATCTCGTGGGGGTTTCTTACCACGATACAAGGCATATATCTCTGTGTCATTCGGGGATCCTTTATCCTTTGAAGAATATGAAATGGAAGGGGGATGGAAAGAAGACGATCCTGAGTTTTTCCCCACAGCGAAAAAGATTGCTACACGAGTCATGACAGCTATCAATGAGCAAATGCTTGAACAAGAGCAGCAATTCTTCAAAATCATTGAGAGGAAATATAAAAGGCCAATTAATCAAATTTCTGAAGATTTACGCAAGGATAGGTCATTTCAAAGATATCTCCGCAATTTATGTAACTATTCTCCACAAGAGTTGCAACAAACTCTTGATCAATTAACACCTTAGTAAAATAGTGACTCAAAATGCTAGAAGGACCAAATATCATTTTGCGTGGCCTTGAATTAACTGATGTAGATGAGCTAATGAAGCACTGGAATAACCCAGAGCATCGAAGAAACATTTTAAATAAAACTCCTCAATCTAGGGAAGAGGAAGTTGAATGGATTAAATATGGGTGGAAAATTAGAAGCGAGGGAAAAGGTCACATTTTTGGTATCATTCATAAAGAGAATAATCTCTACATTGGACATTTAGAATTAGAAATAAAAGATCAAATATCCAAGCGAGGAAGTTTGGGTATCGTAATTTTTAACACGGAATACTGGAATAGAGGATTTGGAACAGAATCAATGCGCCTGATTATTGAGTATGCTTTTGATGTTTTAAATCTTCATTCCATAGAATTAGAATTGTTCGCAGATCATCCTCAAGCCCAACGCTGTTATGAAAAAGTGGGGTTCAAAGTGAGTGGGAACCTTCGTGAAGCTTACCTCAAAGATGGTTCCTATGTAGACTCTATTGTAATGGACTTACTAAAGTCTGAATGGAGATTTTTTAAAAACCAATAAAGAATCTCATACGAAATAGGAGTCTTTCAATTAGTATTAAAAGATCTATTTAGTGATTTTCAAGTGTTTGTCCGTTTTAATCTAGTAGAATGATCGGAAAAGAGTTATACTATTATCAATATTCAAGTTATCAACTTAGTGGTTAAAGAAAAGAGCTATATGAGGGTGAAAAACAACAGAATCGTTCTTCTGATATGCTTTATTATCTTAGTATCGAATTTAAATACGAGTCAGGCTACCATAGCATCCTCTTCTTCAGATTCTCTAACTATAGAAGGATTCTGGGATACTGGTTTTGATAGTAATGGGGATTCTAAGTTCGATACAATAAATGTAACTCTATTAGTAAATGTATTAGTTTCTGATGAGTATACATTCTATGTTTCTCTTTCCACTGGGATATATGCATATAACGGTATAGCTGCATACGATCTTGATGTAAATTTATCCTATGTCCAACTTCAAATTCATACCCCTTATTTTTACAGTCATCGTCTTGATATACCGCTCATTGTAAGTATTGATATAGTCGATTCACAAGAAGGTCTTGTATTTTCTAATGAACATTATACCATAACAAATTTTTACTTTTATTCCGATTTTGATACACCTGATGTATGGATAAAAGGAAATTTTTCAGATCAAGGAGTAGATACAAATCAAGATGGAAAATTTGATATGATTAGGATTACTTTTGATATTGAAGTGAAGATAATTAGTGAATACTACTTCGAAGTTACCCTTATATCGCAATGGACTATCCAAAGCTACCACGAAACACGCTATGAAATATTACAGCTGGGGTCTCATCAAATATCCTTCGATTTTAATTTAAACCTTTTTTATTCCTATCACAGAAATTCCACATTTACAATCTCGAAAATCGAGGTTTTTTCACAATCCTTCGATATGTTGGATTTTGTATCTAATGCATACACCACAAAAGTTTACAGGTACACAGAATTTGATATCGTTCAAACACCAATTGTAATTAGGAGTAATGCAGGTTTAAGACAAACTGCAGATGTAATGGATTGGGAAGGTAATGGCACATCCGATGATCCTTTTGTAATTGAGGATCTATTTATATCAAATAATTTCCCAATAGGATATGGTACAGCAATCCAGATCTCAGATACATCATTATTTATATTAATTTCAAATTGTACTCTTATAGGAGGGAACAATGGAATCTTTATTGATAATTCGAGGAATATTCAGATTAATAGTTCATTCATTACAGATTCAGCTGTTACGGGGATTTATCTAAGGGATTGTACAAACATTCAGGTAATGTATAGTACAATTCAATCCTCATTCAATGGGATAAAAGTTCATAATTCGTTCGATCTTGGGATAATTAAGAATCATATAATTGATCACCAAAATGATGGCATATCTATTACTGATTCAGATTATAATGACATTGATACCAACACTATTCATTTTAATGGTTTTGCAGGGATAGAAATTGACAATTCTAGTGAAAATGTTATTATCAACAACACAGTATTAGATTCAGAAACTGGGATAATCCTTAGAGATAGTGGGACTAATTGGATCGTTAGGAATGTGATAAGACAGAATTTAAAAGAAGGAGTTTTTGTTGATAATTCAAACGGTTCAGGATTTGCATATAATACGTTTTATGCCAATAGTGAAAGAGGCCTTTCGATTCAGAAATCAAAAGATCTAATAATTGATAGAAATTGTTTCTCATACCAAGGTTCATATGCTCTAGATCTTGAGCAAGATACCTCCAATATTGAGGTTTATGATAATGATTTTATTTTTAACAATGACAATGGAGATTCTCAAGCTTCCGATAAAGGCGAAGCTAATTATTTCGATTCAAATTATTGGTTTTCTAATTCCACAATTTATAGAATAGCTGGTAATGCACAAAATGACGATTTTAATCCACAACCTGCTCCTAATCATATAAATGATAGTCTTACGGTGATTCTTGACTATAATAAGCCTTCTAATAGTGTAGATATCTCTTGGACACACCCTAGCGATATACTGTATCATATTGTCAGATTTGCTATTTTATATCAAGAAGCATCAATAACCGACAATTGGGTGGTGTTACAAAGTGGATTACTTGGTAATTCTTTTGAATGGGATGTGGAGTTCTTTCCTAAAGGAATTTATTCTCTGAAAGTCCTTGCTATTTGTGAATATGGGTTTTTTATAGAATCTAAATCAGAGAATCTCAGGATTGGTACTGTAACTTTGGTAGATGTCAATGTTGGATTTGGAATCGTCCTTCTTCTATTAATCGCAAGTATTTTTCTAGTAAGAAAACGATTTTCTGGAGTTTAGCGAAAGTTTCAGAGCAACGTAATGAGTTTGCCTATCCAATCTACATTTAACTGGGTTACTCCCTTATACGAATTCATATACCCAAATTTAATCCTCAAAGTGAGTGGAAACCTTCGTGAAGCTTATTTTAACGAAGGTAAATATGTTGATTCGGTAATCATGAATCTGTTGAACTCAGAATGGAGAGCTTCACGTATCTGACTCTAACACCTTTGAGAAACATTAATATTTTTAGATACTTAGACTCATATACATTGATCTGAAATTGGTTGATTAGGTCTATTTTTCATGATTTCCCCTGAAACAAATATCTTCATGCTATTAGTTCTGGCACTTATTAGATTCATAGGAGGAATTATTTTTCTAGATTTTTTTTTAAACCATAGAAATAGGCGTTTTATTCTAATAACCATTGCTTTTGTGCTGTTTTCCCTAACACCCCTCCTTCAAGTATTCTTACCTTCAATAGATGAATTAAAAGAGATTTCTTTGAGTGACCTTTCCCCAAATATCTTCTTATTTGCTGAAACCCTCACGTTGATTGCAGTCTGCCTCTTTGCAGTTGTAGCCTTTAATTATGTGATGAAAATTAACGAGAGGCTAGTAATCGGATTGCTCTTCATTATAGTAGCTATTCCATCTACGTTCAGTTTTTTTCTCTCCTTCGAATTAATGTTCTATTTAATTCAAGCAATAATTTTTACTCTAATCCTTTCTATGGTACCCCTGGTCATCAAAAAGTGGGAAGTGTTTAAACGGATAGCAAATAATGCTCCGATTTTCATGGCCATAACACTGGTCATAGCTCTATCAAACACTCTTCTTACGTTTTTAGAAAATGATATTGCGATTCTATTAGAATTATTGACAAGGATAAGTCTTTCCTTTGTTTTACCATTCGTATTTGTAAATTTAGAATATAATATTGTTGCCATTCAAAAATTCCAGCTGAAAGACAAATATTCACATGATTTAGGGCAATTATTACAAATGGTTTCAGGATTTGCTTATCTGATCGAATCGGGACAGGATATATCCAATAATAGTGAGAAAATGAATCAAATCATGAAAGAAGTAAATGAATTATTAGAGCTAATTAGAGAGCTATAAGCGAAGTAATTTTGTGCAAATTATGGATTAGACCTATTCAGCTAGTACTAGACAAGATTAGTGTTTCTAGATTATCTCTTGTGTAATAAGATCAACTAAAATCGCTCCTGCGATAGCAGTGGAATTTTTCAAGCCAGAAATGTCTACTTTATCTGGAGTATCAAATGCTGTATGCATATAGCTCGGAGCGGTAAATTGAGCCAAACCAAATGTTGGGATTTTCCGGTGTGCAAAATGAACCGCATCTGTTCCATGAGGAGGGCGTAAACTCATTTTAATGTCAAATCCTCTCGATTCAACAAAGTCAACAATATGATTGTGCATTGGCATACTGTTGGAAGTAAATGCACCTCTTACCCCTCCTTTAATATTTGTACAGTCATAATTGCACATTAAGGACACATTAGGGGTTTTACCACTATCAATGTAATCCTTTGCATAAGCTTCAGAACCAAGAATTCCTAGTTCTTCCCCTGAAAAGAAAATAAAGCGTAAAGAATTTGGTAAACTATCTAAAATAGGTGATTTACTGATCGTTTCAGCTAATCCTAAGACAGTAGAAATACCTGTACCATTATCAAAAGCTCCTGGACCTATATCCCATGTATCATAGTGAGCACCAGATACCACCATATTATCAGATTTACCATATAAATCTCCAATTATATTATAAGATGACTTATTTACCTTTTTTCCTTTTATTGAAAGAGTAATAGCACCTTTTCCCCGTTTCTGCATCCTTTCTATTAATTTTCCTGTTTCATATGAACAGGATAAAGCTGGTATTTCAGTGAAATCATTTCCTATACTACCTGTCTCCAAAACTCCTCCTAATATACTTGACATTTGAATGAAACCAATTGCTCCTCCTTCAACAGCTTTTTTGAACATGTCCTTCCTATTCATACCCCCATGACGCTGTTTAGTAGGTGTTGCAAGAAGAATCTTTCCTTGGAAGCTTGCACGTTCGAAGGATTTTTCAGAGGGATTATCAAGGATATAACACTCACCTGAAAGGTCTTCAGATTTAGAAAAATGAAATGGAATAGCAGCTAACGATTTCTTATCTAGAAAGAACTCTGTTATTTCTTTCTCCCAACAAGGATGTTCAAAACGGTGTGTATGAGTTTCTAACCCATATTCCTCAAGTTTTTTCTTGATGTACTCACCAGCTAGATGAGCTGACTCACTTCCAGCAGGACGAGAACCAATTGTATCACAAATATAATTCAAATTTTGTGACACATCTGTAGAACTCCAAATGCTTCCAATAACATCACCTATGTTATCTCTCATTTCACTTCACTCTTTTCAGGTATATTTTTGTCGAATAATCTCCCCTAATACTGCTCCTGCAATTGCAGTTGAATTTTTCAACGAATCTTCCGTCAATTTCTCCGGGGTATCAAAGGCTGTATGCATATACGATGGTTTTGTCTTATCAATTTGTTCTAAACTTACGACTGGAATTTTCGATAGATAAAAAGGAAAACCATCTGTTCCAAATGGGGGACGATTGTTGATAGTGGAATCAAAATTAAAACTCTCGAGTAGATGACCTAAAGTATCATAAATTGCGTTGGAATTGGAAACAGAAATAGTTCTCTGTCCTCTCGGATAAGCTGTACAATCAAAATTAACCATAAGAGGAACTGAAACTTCTCTTGACTCAACAGCCTCCTCTTTGTAAGCCGTCGATCCTTTGAATCCTAATTCCTCTGCACTGAACGCGATAAACTGAAGATTAACATTGAGTTGCTCTAGTTGTGAGTATACTTCAGCGAGTTTGAGTAAGGTTGCTATACCAGTCCCATTGTCAAATGCGCCAGGACTATTTTCCCAAGTATCATAATGAGCTCCTAGGATAATTGTCTCATCTGATCCAGTATTAATATTTCCTATGACATTCTTTCCAATGGCTAACCCAACTTTTCCTTTTACCTTAATTGTAACCGTAACTCCAGCTTGTTGGGACTTTCTTCTCAAAAAATGCCCTGCTTCATAAGAAATACAAACTGCAGGAATTTCAGCTATTCCCTTGGTCGATATAATTCCTTTTTCGACTATACCACCAGGAGTTTTAGCAACTTGAATATACGCGATTGCACCACCTTCGACAGCTTTTTTAAGAATTTCTGTTCTATGCATTCCCATTCCATGGGATGATTCGGCAAGAAGAATTTTCCCGTCAAATCGAGCATGTTCAAAAGCTTTTTTAGAGGGATTTGCAATGTAATAACAATCACCTGACAGCTGACCATTACCTGAAAGATTGAATGGTATTGCAGGGAATGTTTGGTTTTCAATAGCAAAAGAAAATTCTTCTGGTGACCAAGAATTGTGAGTAAATTCATGAGTGGACGTTGTTAGATTACCAATTTCAAATTCTGTTTGAATGAAGTCAGCAGCTTGACCGGCTGCATCTGAACCTGATGGTCGAGGGCCGATTTGGTCACATAAATGAATGATTGGTGAAAGGATTTGTTTTGATGACCAAATTTCACTTATCACACCTTTTATAATATTTGTCATTGCGGTTCACAAAGATCCTTTGAACAGTCTTTATCCCATCATTGGAGGCATTTTCATACCTGTTTTCTTTGGTTTACTAGAATTAACAGCTATATCAGAGAAAACTACAGAAGGGGATACTACGGATTCCATCATCTTAGAATCATTGCCTACGGAGATGATTTTCTTTAACCATTGCAATCCATTTCCAGCCATGGAAACTCCAATAACTGGACTAATTATTTCTCCATTTTTAATCCTGAGAACACGAGTTGGAAATATTGTGAAATCAGTTGTCATTGGATTCCCAAGAAAGATACCAGCTGGATAACCAATCAAAATTCCATTATCAGTTTGAGAGATTAACTCAGCTTGGGTTTTCTCCCCTTCACCGATCACTCTATCACGTGCTCCAATCGTAGGGAGAGAGGTATATGATCTTGCACTATGGCCAATTCCTCGTAAAGCATTACCCGTGGGTTCTACACTAGCTTTCTTAGCACTCGAATAATCAAAAAGAAAATTCGTGAGAATTCCGTTTTTAATTATTGGGGTAGTGGAACTAGGTGTACCTTCATCATCTACTGGGGCGGCTTTAATTCCTCCATCCAGAAGACCGTCGTCAATGAGTGTTAGAGCTTTTGATCCGACCTGAGTTCCTAAGTCATTTAATGTCAAAATACTTCGATTAGTTAATGCTAAATTTCCCTTGAAGATTACTCTGCTTATACCAATAAAAAAGATAGCAGCAGCAAAGGGTTCCATAATAACATCCATGTTTCCTCCCTGCACTGGTGTACTCTGTTGAAACATGTCTACTGTTCTCTGAGCAGCATCTAAAGCCAGATTTTCAAAATCATAGGAGAGTTTCGTTCCACCTGTAAATGAATTTTCAGAGAACCGATTTTCTCCATAGGAACCCACAGCAGAAAAACTAGTAGTATAGCTTCCACGATTATAAGAATAATTTAAGCCTGAAGAATTAGATATTGCACGTTTGCCAAATTTGACTTGAAAGCTACCTTGAACATTACTGAGGTTTTTATCAAGATCAAGTGCACTCCTTCGTGCGTCAACAAGTGAAGAAATTATTTCTTCAATCTGAATATTTTTCAAATCATCTAATCTTGTCTTGAATGCTGGAATATGACCCTCTAAAGGAAATCCAGAAAAGTCAGGATCATCTTCACGTATTCTTGCAATCCTAATCGCCTCCAGGATTTCTGTTCCAGCATTTTGTAAATCAAGAGAAGATGAAGAAGTAAAAGCCCATTTTTTTCCAATGGCAACTCTTACTCCAATACCTGCAGTTACACTCGAGTTAGTGTCAATGGCTTCCCCATCGTGACTGATAGATATCCGTTTTTCTTTTACACAAAATATTTCAGTTTCTTCTGCACCATTAGCTAATCCATAGCGTACAAGCTTTTCAGTAATATTCGGTAGTTGTTCATAATCACTCATTTCATCATCCCCATCATGGGCATCCTAGGTTGTGCTATTGAGGTAACCGAAATGTCCCTAAATCGTATATATGTTCCCCCTAATCCAACAAGTGCCCTTTGACCCCCCTTTCCACATCCTCCAAAACCACAGTCTACCTCTAAACTGAAATCACGACCCACAGCATCTATCTTCTTTAGGTAATCTAGAATATTTCCATTGAGTGTAACACTCGAAATAATATCTGTTAGCTCTCCTTTCTCAATTAGATATCCAACTTGACTCCGAAATGAGAACTTACCAGTAGTTCCTGATTCTCCTCCTGCATGTCCCTTCAAAAACAGTCCATTTTTAACATCTTCCACCATTTCATCAAAAGAATGGTCATGTGGGAGGAAGGAAGTATTACTCATCCGAACAATGGGCGGATAACCATAATCTGAAGCCCGACTACTTCCAGTACTTACCGATCCAAGTTTGTATGCGTTTTTTCGATCAGACATAAAACTTTCTAAAATCCCCTTGTTGAGAATGATATTTTGTTTACCAATAACACCTTCATCATCAAGAAGATTCCATGCTCCATGCTGAAGGGTTGGATCATCTATTATAGAAACAAAATCAGGAGCTAAACGCTCTCCTAATCTGTCAGTAAGCGCTGATGCACGTGTTGTGATAGCATCCGCTTCAGTCATGTGGCCAAAAGATTCATGTGCGAGAAGTCCTGCAAAAGCGGGATCTATGATAACGTCATATCGACCTGAATTGATAGATTTACCCTCTATCATCATACTAACTGTTTTTCCTATTTCTTCTGCCAAGTTACCTTTTTCTAAGAGTGCGTACAGATCTCGGATACCAAAGGTACCTCCCTTACGATCAGCATAAGTCTGGAATTTTCCCATCTTCCTCATTGTCGCATCCCCCTTATAACCAACCCCATCAACGATGAATGTTACATCAGAACCCTCCGTTGTTATTATATGTTTATATTGAATTGTTCCTGCCAAACCACAGCTTGCAGAAGAAACATCCTCTTGCTTTATTTCATCTACATGAGCTAGGGCATAATCCTTAACGTCTTTCAAGTCTGTTGAGAATATTGAATCTTTTGATGTATGAACTAGATGTTGGGTTTCTATTGGTTGCCCTGCAAAATGGACTTCATCATTGGAAGAGAGACTCGCGAGAGTACGACTACTTTGGTTAGCTTCCTCAATGATTTCACTAAGACTCCCTTTGGAAATATTGCTCGTAGATACAAACGCGAGTGGTGCTCCCTTCTCTGATTGAACTCGAATACCAATCCCAGTTTCAACGCTTCGTATAATTTCCGCAATTTTTGAATCCCGAGCAATCAATTTCAATTCGAGTTGTTTGGTATATCTAATATCTCCATAATAGACATTTCTCTGATTCAATGCAGTAATTGCATAATCCATAAATTCTATGTAATCATTTGTAACTTCCATTGGTTATTTCTCTCTGTTAGGGGGGAATTATTATTCAATCACGTTTAATAACGAATTTTCTACCTTCAACACGCCATTTGAGTGACAGTTGTCTAATCATGTTTAGAACATCAAATGAAGCTTTGTTGAAATTAGTACTACTTTGTGCCCAACCCGAACTTTCACCAAAAGATGAATATGGATTAACTTGTGCAAAAACTTTCATTGTTTGAACATTAGGTTCTTCAATACTCCACATTGATATTAGTGCATAAGTTCCCTCTGCAGAAAAAACTGCAACATCTAATTTAAAAGATCTTTTTATCCTATCACCCTCAATACTCTGAGTTTGTACAGGCCATTTACGTTTAACCTTGAAAAACGTGGGTACATCTATTCTAGTTTGAATGTAGCTAGCATAATCATCAAAATCTTGTGGTTCAAGCGTAATGGGGATTTCTTCTTCGTCAAATGTGTATTGTTGAGTCAACATTTCCCCGAGTCCAGGTTTCCAAGATCTTTTCAGACTTGGAACGACAGCGGTTGAAGCTTTCCGTGAAGGATAGATTGCGGAGAGTACACTTAATATGACTGCTATTAAGATTGTTAGGAATAACCAGTTAAAATCATATTTTTCGGGAGTAATACTGGTTTGAAAACCAAGGACAATACCTGTAAGAGAAAATAAAATTGCACCAATATATCCCAAAGTTCCACCAATAGCACCAAAAATCATACTTTCAAACATGAAATTATATTTAATATGACTAGGATTAGCACCTACGCTAGACCAAACTTCAATATCTTTCATACGTGCAGAAATCGCCCCAAGTAGGGTATTTAAAATTATTAAACCAGCGATGATTAATACAAAGATCATAAAGGTGAATCCTCTTACAGAAATCTGTGTATCAACGGAATACTTCCGTCGCTCAAAACCATCTATTACTGTAATTTCTCTAGTCTGACCAACTTTGATCGGAAGTAATTGTTGGATTAACTCAAAATGTTCTGTATCAGATTCATAGCTTACTTGAATTTCGTTATAGGCATTGTCAGTAATGAAACCTTCATTTATTGCGGGTAATAATCGCCAAAGTGACTGGAAAGACATGAATGCCACGTTAGCGCTCGGAATTGGTTGATGGGTCCCCGACTCAACATCTTCAGGAAGAATCCAATTTCCAGTGAAATCAGTGAATGTGTAAAGAATAGAAGCATCAATAATCCCTGATATATTATAAAAATCTGTTTGAATGGTAACCTGATCCCCTATTTGTAGTTGTAGATCATTAGCTAAGTCATCAGAAATACAGATGTCATCCTCAGTTTGAGGTAATTCTCCCACACTTAAGACATGGGAAAGGTTCGAGATTTCATTTTCTAATGTAAAATTACTCGCAAAAGGAAATAAGATGGAGCGTAGGATATCTGAGCTGTTTTTTATAATTAACTGGTTGTAGCTTAAACGTCCCATTAAGCGAATGCGAGGAATACTGGAGGTTATACTCGTGATTGTCTTCAATTGATCAACATCGTCCTGATTAAAGAAATGGCCATAATCATGAATTACCATACCTTCTCCAGAACTTGTGTATGTGTACTCGGAAACACTAATTGAAGCACTAGATACAATTGAAACAGAAAGCAAGAAACTAAACATAGCTACAAATATCGTTAGTATTGTAAGAATCGTATTTCTGCGCTGGCGTGAAAGATTACGTACAGATATATTTAACATAAATCCAGCTGTAGAACCTAACAAGGTTTCAATGCTCTTCTGGAAATTAACCATAAATCTTACTCCGCAAATGAAGGCTAAATTATATATTGATATATTTTATGATGATAAAGAAAATTTCCTTAGATAATATTCTATATTTGCGAAAATAAATCCGAGTACTGTTAAACTTGCTAATCCCCCTACCAAATTACTAAAGGATATGGACATATCCATAGATGAAAAAGTAGATATCCTCATTTTTTTACGATAAATTTGGTGAGATTTACTTTGATATTGCTAATATGCCGTAACTCTTAAGAATAAAGGAGAAAGATTTGCTTTAATCGTTTTTATGTATAAATAATCCACAAATCTCTTATTCTTAATATTCAATCTGGAAATGTCAAACTAGAGGTAAGAATCGATGAGTGATTATAGAGCAGAAGAGGTACTAGAAGCCTCTGCAGTTAATGTTACTAAAAAACGGGAAATGTCATTACGGGTAGTACTGGCCATGACCGTTCTAGGTGGATTTTTTTCATTTGCAGCTACATACGCAGATATGACAACAGGAATTTTCAGTGGCTGGGCCTTTATGTTTGTCGCTGGCTTAATAATCTCTAGATATTTTGCATGGACTGGAGAAAAAGCCACAAAGCAAGAGTTGGGATTAGTCTTAGCAGCAACACCTGCTTTATCATCATCAACGGTCGTTTTTTGGATTCAATTTGCAACTCATGAAAAAATAATCGATGCTGGAATAACACTACCTTGGTGGATGTTACCAGATATTAATTCAAGTATTATCGCCGATAGAATACCTATTGCAGTTGATTGGCTTTTTCCTATTATCTTCTTTTTCCTTCTTTACCAAATCGGTATTTTAAGCGGATTAGGTTTTGGTTTCATCCTCAGAAAGTATTATATGGAATTAGAGGTTATGCCATGGCCTATTCATTCGCTTAAAGCTGAAACCGTACAGAATCTTGCCTCTGGACAAATGGATTATCGGTTTAAATATTTCGTAAGAGGTTTAATTGGTGCAACCATAGTAATGGCATTCCTGTACATTCCAAATACTCTAGACGTTAATCTGCCTGACTTGATGTATAATATTACTAATATCGAACCTATCAGATCCATTCTAGACTGGCTTCCTTTATTGAATCCTGCTTTACCTGTGGATGATCCAGGAACTCGGGGGAAGATAATTGAAACAAGTATTTTCTTCACAGAAGAGTTATGGAATATTCATCCAATATTGAAAGGAGCATTTTTTGCTATTAGCTTCAATGCTTTCTTCTTAATTTTAGGCTTCTTGGTTCCCAAGGAAGTTTCTTTTGGGGCCCTTCTAGGAGCCCTCACATTTTCCTTAGTGGTTATGCCAATGCTAGCTTTTCTGTGGACTATAGGATTCAATCCTTACGGACAGTATGCAGATCTTTCTTGGTTCGCTGAGGGAATAAATTTTGAAGGATTATGGTCATTTCTTACGTATACTAGTGAAGGGGGTTCTAAAGGGGCCATAATGGCACTTTGGGGTGAATCTCAAAGTATTTGGGGAATATCGTTCTCCGCAGCAATAATCTTTGTTGGATCAATGCTTCCCATTCTACTTTCAAGCAAATTGTTAGTTGCATCTCTTAAAGATCTAAAGAAAATGCGGACTGTTTCAAAGCAAGGTGAATTGCCTTTAACTGCGAGTTTATTAGTTTTCTTTGGAGTAGGGGTTATTTATGGTGTGATTTGGATATTCTTATCCGATTATTTCGATCCACTTTGGATTATAGTAGTCCTCTTCTTAGTTACCCTTTTTCCGCTATTATCCAATCTGATGATAACTAGATCCCTCGGAACCATGGGAATGGGAGTTGCACCCTCACCAGAATTATTTTCTCTTACAATTTTCTTCTCCGGGATTCGCATGAATTATCCTGCTTATTCTGTTGGAAACGTAACTTTTTCCTCGCAACAATCAGGTTGTGGATATATTGCTCATTGTGTCATGGCAGAACAGATCAATTTAACTTTTTGGAAAGTCGGAGCAAGTGAATTTATTCGACGTGGTATACCTATGCTTATTGGTCCCTTTGTAGCATTGTTTCTCTGGAGTGCTTATGGGCTTAGGTCAGAGAAATTACCAACACAGGCCTGGGATCCTGGAATTGAGACTTCTCTTGCCTTTTTATCTGGTAGCTTAGAAGTTTTTAAGATTCTTCCTCTTTTATTGGGTGCTCTTGTAGGTATAATCCTTGTTTTGATTCGGATTCCGCTAGGGTTTTCCCCTATTAATCCCATAGGTGTTGGTATTGGAACAGCGATGCCTCCTTTCTTGATTGTTACAATGGGCATTGGTGGTTTAATCAGAATATTGTTCATCAAAAATAAGGGAGTGGAAGGCTTCATGGATATCGGTATGCCAATTGGAGCTGGAGCATTAACGGGTGTTGGTGTGATAACGGCAGTAGATGTATTTATTAATCTCTATTTTGCGTTTGATCCTGCAGCAATTACTATGATTGTACTTGGGATTATCCTAATTCTAGTTGCTATAATTATATTCTCAATAGTGATCAGAAAGAAGAATCTTGGTTATCTCAGAACTCCCAAGAACACAAGATCTGATGATACATTAGAAGAATAGAAATGACTTATTCTTCTCTCCTCTTTTTCTATCCTGGTTTCACATTTTTTATACTTTTTCTTAAATATACAATTAATACCAAGTACATTATTGTCTAATTACTCCTAATGCTTTCCAGTCAAGAGGTTTATGATTGCACGATATTTTCACACTTATTAACCAACTGTGTAAGGAAAAAGGGGTTAAATATTCTGAAGTTAGGTTAACAGATCTTAATAGTATGGAGTTGACGTTTGACCAAGGGAGAAAAGAGTGGATACAAACGTCCCATTTCATCGAATTACAATTATCTATATGGATAGACGAATACTTCGGTCATAGTCACACTACATCCGTTTGTGAGCAATCTCTTAATCGTTTAGTTGAGAATGCAGTTGAGTCTCTGCAAGCATTCAAACAAGTGAATGATGTTATTTTGCCAGACCGAATTCTTGGGTTCATAAGTAATAAAGGAACAGCTCATTTATCCGAAGGTAATGACTCTGAGGTTCTGGAAAAAGAAAAAATTCATCTTGTCAAAAAATTTGATTCAGCGATTAAGGGAGTATCACCAAAAATCCAAACTGCATTTAGATATCAAGATAGAGAAGGGATCTTGTATCTTGGAAATTCCGATGGCACTTTAATCTCTAATAAGATATCAGAATTTTTCTTGGACTATAGTATGAAATATGAGTTTGCACTAAAAAAACTTCATAGGTCATTTACCTTAGCTGGGGCTTTAAATCATTCCAATTTTACGCCTAAACTTGCTAAAACAATCGGTAAAGCAAAAGCACTTAGATTTCTGAATTCAGCAGTCGTAACGTTACCACCAAAGAAAAGAATGCCCGTAATAATGGATGGAAATCTTACTGGATCCATTATTCATGAATTAATTCACGGTCTCGATGGTGATTTTGCACTATCAGGGAGTCCTTGGAGAAAAAAGCATAAGAAAAGAATTTTTTCCAAATCTCTAACCATTCATGATGTACCAAATTATTCAGACTCACGATTGATCAAATTTGCTCATGATGCCGAAGGTTTTCCAAGTAAAAAATCAACTGTTATAGAAAATGGTGTTTTAACCAGTTTTATTACAGATTCTAATTCAGCACAAAGATTAAAGGTTACAAACAGTTACAATGCACGTTTATCTTTAAATAATCAATATCTTTTTCCAGCCTCAACAAATCTCGTGGTTGAACCAGGTAAAGTAAGTTTAGAAGAGATGCTGACGAAAATTCAGCAAGGAGTCTTATGCCAAGGAGCATTAGAGGTATCGGTTGACTGGCAGAATAATATGATTAGGATTTTACCAGAACAATCCCTTCTATTTGCAGATGGAAATTTGCATAGAGATCTCCCTTTATCAGTAGTGATCACCTCTCCTATTGAGGATTTTACAACAGGCCTTAAATATCTAGGAAAAAAATCATTTATATCAAATATATACTGTACGAAAGGTGGAGGAATAATCTGTGGTGTAGTGTCTCCAACCATGCTATTCGATCGATTTCAAGTTCAAGAAAGATAGATGAGAGGAAGATATAAGTATGGAATCAACTCAAAATGCACTGTTGACTGAAACAGAAGCTGTTCACAAAACTGTAATGGATTCTGGAGCGGTAACTGCAGAGGTATTTGGAACACAGACATATATCAAACAGGTATTGTTTTCCTCAGGTAGAATTGTCGATCTTTCATCGTTAGAAGAGTTTGGATTTGGTATTCGTTACCAAATGAATAATCGAATGATTTTTCAAGCAATCGATGGGTTTAATGAAAAATTATTTAAGAAGAAACTCAATCTGTCATTTGGATCTCCACTCCAAGCTTTTTCTTCTGTACCATTTGATTTTGCAAGCGAAATCCCCGCTGTTAGCTCTGCTTTTAGTAAGCAATATGATACAAGAATTACAGAATTATCACTATGCGATTTAAAAGAACATGCTCAATCTCTCAGAGGATTAGTACAAGCTCATAAAGCACCCATGATCCTAGATTCTGGTGTTATAGCTATTAAAACACAAAATACATCCCTAATTAATTCTAATGACCTGCAAATTAGCCATTCTAATTCTTTTATATTAACACAAGCCCGATTAATTGCAGGAATTAAAAATCAGATCATTTTTGAAAAAAATTATAGAAAAATTCATCGAAATCTTGATAATGGCATATTAACAGAATTTGATTCTGAACTTGACGAATCAACTAATTTTACCAAGCCAAAGAGAATTAGGGATAATCAAATCCTCCCTATTGTTTTCAATAGTCGTGCTATGTGTCAGATTGGAGATTTAATACTTCGTCCTCTATTTTCAAAATTCGCAAATTCGTCCTCTCCAACTACTATTACACAAATATCTCCCTTGATTGAAATACGAGAAGAATCTAACGACCCCTCACGTGTAGGTTCTCATCCATTTGATCACGAGGGAGTGCAGACAAAGACATTGCAATTATATAGAGAAGGTAAACCAACAGAATGGCCTAGGGATTTACAAGGGGTTGGAATTCATGATCAATCACCTTCAGGAAACACTTTGCGAGGAATCCCAAATATGATGGAGAGTCCAATCCACCGCAACTCTCCTTCAAAGATTCTAACAAATATAACAATCGAAGCAATCAAGCACCCAGATGATAAATTACAGGAGAGTATAACACGAGGAGTACAGGTCAGTGGCATTGCTTCAATCAATTTTTTTGATGTAGTAACTGGTAATTTCGAGATAAAAACAACAGAAGCATTTAGCTTAAAAAATGGTGAACGTTCACAAGCTGTTGGAAAAATCACTATTTTTGGAAATATTTATGAGCTGTTCAACGCTATTACTGGAGTTGGGGAGAACATAGACTTAGGATATTATTCAAAAATACCGAGTATGCGATTTGAACCTATTAGGATCCTAGGAAAAACCAAAAAAGTTAATATCGGAAAGATAGTTGGATAATTTTTATTTACCTTTTTTCTAGAGTTAGATTGAAATATCTCAAGTACTGATATATCTAAGAAGACAAACACTTAAGAAAATAAGTCCAATCATGATAATTAGGGGAAAAAAAATACAACTACTTAGTAGTCGTTTATAAATCCAAAAATTTATCACCGCTTTGGAAGATTAGGAATGGGTTCTGAAGAATCTAATGCACAATGTCCTTGTGGTCACAAATTAAATAACTCTTCTGATTACAATATATTGTATCTTAAAAAAGAAATGAGAGAAATTGATATCCTTTGTCCAAATTCTGTTTGCTACTTAGGAGAGTTGGGATTCATTAAATTTGAAATTACGGATAACCAAGCAGAATTAAACCATACACGATTCTACTCCCCTTATGTTACTTGGAATGCAACGCGATTGGGTGAAGACAAGGCAAGTTTGCTTCTCAAGTCTCATCTTAAAGAGCTAATAACTGAAAAAATAAATTGGAGACAAATCATTGACGAAACTCTGAAGATGGAGAAATTGGATACGCAATTAGATATCAAGGAGGATATCATCAATGACTAAACTGAACCGCTTAGGGTTACCTAAAACTCAATACTCTACAAATACTGCGCTTAGGCACGCATGGAAGAATATTCGTCAAAGAAAGGGACGAGTATTAATAAATGGTGTAGGTATTATCCTTGGAATCTCATTTATAATTACTCTCATCGTTTACTCAATGTTGGTAGATCATTTTGATCCAATATCTAATATTGCTCGAGAACAGAGCTATCTATTAGTAGTTGGATTAATATTATGTGTTGTAGGTGTCACTAATTCAATGTTTATGGAAGTAGGGCAACGAAGTGGAGAAATAGGAACATACATGACCCTTGGAACCTTACCAAGTCATGTTATCAAACTGTTCTTATTTGAGAGTCTTTTCATTGGTATTCTTTCCGGGATTCTTGGATCAATAATAGGAGTATTGATTGGAATCGGATTAACTCTCTTAGAATTTAATTATGAGTCCACAATGGCCTTTGTAGATACTCAAACAGAATTTATTGGCTTGTTGATAATTGGGGGAACAGTCTTATCTAGTATTTTGGTAGTATTAGCTTCAATTTTGCCTGTATATGGAGCTTCCAGATTAAACCCTGCTGAGGCATTGAGGAAAATCTAAAGGAGATAGGGTGTGAATATATGAGTTATCAGTATACACTAAAGGTAGAAGACATATACAGGACATATTTTATGGGAGAAGAAAGAGTTAGAGCCTTACAAGGGATTTCCGTCCAAATCAAACACGGGGAATACGTGAGCTTAATGGGCCCTTCTGGTAGCGGAAAAACTACATTTTTTAATTGTGTCGGTGGTTTAGACCAACCTACAAAAGGACGAGTGTATATTGATGAAGTTGATATCGCAAAACTGGATGCATATGAACTTGCGTGGCTTCGATGTAGAAAAATTGGATATATCTTCCAAACTTTCAACCTGATCCCAAATCTTACTGCTTTTGAAAATGTAGAGATGCCAGCCATTTTTGCCAAAAAACCACGAGAATTTCGTCAACAAAAAGTTAAAGAGGTATTAACGCTTGTTGGATTAGGTGATCGCATGAATCATCGACCAGCTCAGCTTAGCGGTGGGCAGCAACAACGGGTAGCTATTGCTAGATCTTTAGTTAATGATCCAGCGATTATTCTAGCCGATGAACCCACTGGAAATTTAGATCTTGAAACAGGATTAGAGATAATAACTTTATTACGAAATTTAAATTCAGAAAAGGGAACAACAGTTCTTACAGCTACTCATGATTTGAAAATGATAGATGTATCAGATCGTATTATATGGATAGATGATGGAAAAATTAAACGTATTGAGACCATTCATAATATCAAAGTTACCCTTGCAGTAGATGACGGGGCTTGTGAAGACCCCAAAATTGGAGGAGATCAATGAATGTCAGATGTGAAATTAACTGTTCAAATCCAAGAATTACACAAGTATTTTGAAATTGGAGATGAGAAAGTACATGCATTGCGGGGAATAAATTTAGAAGTAAAACCAGGGGAATATATTGTGATAATGGGGCCTTCAGGTTCTGGTAAAACAACCTTACTGAATATGGTAGGTGCATTAGATGTTCCAGATGAAGGAGAATGCTTAATCGATGGATTAGCTCTATCAGATCTGGATAAATCAGAATTATCCTCCCTCAGGGTATTTAAGATTGGTTTCGTCTTCCAAACTTTTAATTTGATCGAATCATTAACGGCTTTAGATAATGTAGCTTTTCCTTTACAATTATCTGGAAAATCGAAAAAGGAAATAAATAAGCGAGCCGAAGATGCTTTAGCCCAGGTTGGTTTAGAAGATAGAATGCATCATTTACCGGGTGAACTCAGTGGTGGGCAACAGCAACGGGTAGCGATTGCACGCGCAATCGCAAACAGACCAAGCTTAATCCTAGCAGACGAACCAACGGCAAATTTAGATCTTCAAACGGGAACGCAAATTGTAGAATTATTAAAAAAACTGAACAGAGAGACGGGAGTTACTGTCATTAACACAACACATGATTTGAAGCTAATAGACATCGCTGATAGGATTTGCTGGCTTCGTGATGGTCAAATTGTCAGAGATCAGAAAAGAATGATTCTAGAGCTGACACGTGATGATGTACAAATCCCTATCTGTTAAAATATCTAAATTTCTTCAATTGATGATATTTCTTCAATCTGTTGAGATAAAAAATGAGCAATGGACAAAGGATTATAGGGCCAAAGAAATCTTATTGAAACAGCGGAGAACTTCATTCTAGCTTTGGACACTTCTTCTGGGATATCTTTTTCAGAATGGTCCCCTCCTCGTGTTAACATAGTCGTTAGAACAAATATTTTAGTTGCTCCTTCGTGAACAGCTTGTGTAATCGCTTCCAGAATGGTTGGTGCACAAAATTCATTAAATCCAACAATCACAGGTTTTTCTGTTACAATTCCAAGTTGTTCTGCGATATCTAAAGAACCGTAAAAGTATGGATCGTTTTTTTCATTTCTCGGCCATGTTCTCATTTTCTCTTCTAAGTAATCATACCGATTTAAGGATTCTTTACTAAGAGACAGAGATGAAGCTTCGATTTTCGAATGTAAGCGAAAAAATTCATTCTTCTCCTCAGATGGGAAATCATTCGGAGGTGCGCCATGCATAGCTAAAATAATTATTTTTTTCATAATAATTTCATCCACCTACTATACTTAATTAGCATAAGTTGTCATATGCATCTTAGAAGTCTTTAAAGCTGGAACCATAATAGATTGAACCCCTGGCATCATTTGCATTGGTGGTTGATGAATTTTATTGGCCAATTCTAACCCTTCACCAAACATCTCAAAGATAGAGGTAGTGTGTCTCATTGGATGTAGAGCTGTTGTGATTTCACCGGATTCAATCTTAAAAAAACCATTTCTTGTGGTTCCTGTTAATATTCCTGCCATAGGATTGGCCCAGTTGGAATAATACAGTCTAGAAATTAGAATTCCATTTTCAATTTCTTGAACAAGATCCTCAAAAGTGTGATCCCGTGAGGGTTCTAAGAGAGTTGCTGTTGGGATTCCAAAGGAGGTTCTTTCTGATTCATAACCACATCCATTGGGCTCTTTTTCCATCTGAAAAGCAGTCAACCTGTTATGGGCAAGCGATTCAACAACACCTTCTTTAATGAAATAGAATTCTTTTGTTGGAACACCTTCGTCATCAAATGATTTCGAAGTTACTAGTGGTGTTAAGAAAGGAGAATGTTTTAAATTGAATTTATTTGAAAATACCTTCTGACCGATTTTTCGTGCAAGAAAGCTTCTATGCTGCTTAACGAACAGACCACTAAGACCCAGATTAATGAATACTAATGGTTCAAGTACAGCATAGTAGTCTAAAATAGCCGTGTAATCTCCAGATTCAAGTTTTACGGGATTAATTCCAAGTACAGCAAATTTTGCTGCAGTTTCTGCTAGATCGAAAAACGGAATATTGTGAGCAAACCTGTTTGTCTCCCCTTGTGAATTTCGCCCAGTGTTTTTTCCCTTTTTAGCAAGGATATCAACTCCATACCAAAATTCTGTTTGATTAGTAGAAAGGAACAATTCTTGACTGTTCATTAGTACAAATTTATGATTCATCGTTTGGAGCATACCACTCACATTTTTGACACTGCTATCGACTTCATGAGCTGAATGAATAACTTTTTTAACCGTTTCAGCCATAAATTCCTGATCCCAAGATTTGAAAGATTCATCTACCAATTCTAACTCTCTGTATGCCTTTCCTGTTGGATAAAAAGACAGTTGATCAGGATCGTCAGAATTTACTTTGGTTGCAGAAACCAGATTCCTAATTGACTTCTTGAGACCTCCATCTGTTGTGGGTACTACAAGGGATAGCCCTTTCCTCTTGTTGATTAATGCTACAAGCTTTAGTTCTCGGATATTATCTTGTGAGAATTGATGAATCTCCGAGTTAGCAAAACGAATATAATTTGCATGAGTATCTCGAATCTTAACTTGAAACTCAGAAGCGCCTTCTGCTAATCCTATAGTAACGATTTCTCTTGCAAGTTCACTAGCTTCTTTAGTTATCAGTTTATTTGCCATTTAACTCACGCACCGATTCGTATATCTTCAAATAAAGTATGACTGCCCCCATGGGACGTCCAAATAGTTTGACCAGGATTACCTTTACCACATTTAGGAGTTCCAAAGATTTCAACAGTTTTAGTTGTAGCTAAACATTTCTTCCAGAAATCTAAGGTGCGACTACCATAAACAACGTTTTTTAAGGGTTTACTGAGTTCCCCTTTCTCAATCAAATAACCCATCTGTGTGGTAAATTGAAAGTTAGAACGGTTTGGTGAAATAGAATGCGTTCTAGAATATAGGGCATAAATTCCTGATTTAGCTTCTTCTATGAGTTCATCCAAGGAGGAGAGAGCGTATTTGATATTTGGTTCAAAATAGAGATTAGCCATTCTATCAATAGGTAAGCGATCATGACCATGAGCTCGACTATTTCCACTAGCACTAGTAAGCCCAATTTCCCGAGCTGTAGACCGGTCGCTTTGAAATGCACTAAATCGACCATTTTCTACTACAGAGAGTCTATGAGCTTTCGTACCCCCATCATCATAAGCATACGCTCCTAAAGCTGGAGTCAAGGTAGGATCATGAACAATATTTACAATTTCAGATCCGTATTGAAAATTCTCATCTAGGAATGAGGGTTGAATAAAAGAAGTCCCTGCAAAATCTGTTTCCCTACCCAGTACCCGATCAAGTTCAGTTGGATGGCCAACGCTTTCATGAATGGCTAATCCTAAATGTGATGGCTCAAGAACGAGATTGAATTTGCCAGATGGAGCATTGACTGCTTTATCAGCTAATATTTTCAAATCAGATCCTGTGGTAACGGCCTGACTGTAAAGATCAAATTCATCCAGAAACTCAAATCCCTTGGCTTGATAATTTTCGTTAGTTCGTACGACCATTCCTCCAGGGCCAGCCATAAGCATTCCAGTAAGTGAAGCACCACATTGAATTAAAGTTTGTGAAATGTGGGTCCCTTCAGAGGTAACTAACTCAGTAAAATACTTTCTACTCAATAATGACGCAGAGGCGTTCCTTATACGGGAATCCTGTTCAATTAAAAGTTTCGTTCCCTCAACTAAAGGGATTATCTTTTCATCAGTGTTAATAGAAAAAGGATCAATTTTATGAGGTGTATGATAAGTATCCTGGTAGATTTTCTCTGAACACAGCTCCTTCTTAGTTTTGGTATTTTCCGCAGTTACTTTGGCAATTTTAATGGCAATTTTAAGACTTTTTTCTAATGCTGATCTTTTAAGATCATTTGTTGAAGCAAACCCCCAAGCACCATCAAGTAATACTCGAATACCAATACCAGACCGGCATGAATCAGATAGTCTAGAGGGAGATCCGTTTTTTGCCTCAAGGAGTTCATAATTATCCTTTACATAACGACAATCTGCATATGTACTATTATGTTGAAGTGCAAAGTCCACTATATTGGAAAGAAGATTTTCCATAATTGATTCATCTAAACTCCTAGAATATAAAGAATGAAATTTATTCGATAATCTCCTGACTAGCTGTAGCAAAAGGTCTCTTATCAATAACTTCTGTTACATGAATATTCAATACTGCTACTGGCCAATCACCAGATCGTCGTTCTTGTGTATCTCGAACGTGAAATATATCATGGATATTCCGTTGCCATCTCCAACGAAGACTGTTCTTTGGAATAATTTCGATAATCCCTCGTACTTCAAAGGAAATATATCTTGGGCGACCAGAACTAGCTCTATAATTAGCATTGTACAAAATCGACACTCTAGGTTCAAGTTGCATGTTTCGCCAAGATCTTAATCCGAATAGCTCGATCGTTCCTAAAACTCTCGGATCAATTTCTTCATTTGAGGCATAAAAACTTAAAAGGGCAGCTAAACGCGCTTCTCTATTCGTGTCTTCACCTTTTTCTATTGCTTCATTGATTAAGGATTCATAAGTCTCAACCCATTTTTTCAAGTATTTTTGTTTTGGTACAAACCCAATACCCTTAGCGGCGCTATTTACAGGAAAAAAACCAGGAGATCCTCTTGTTGCCATGGGAGGAGAATGTAACATTGATGCAGTAACTGAAACATTATCTTTATCTTCTTGTTCTCCTACCATTACTTTAATTGCCCTTAGTCTGTAATCTATCAAGAAATCAAAAATAGATGGTGGTAAGCCTTTTCGAGTATAAGTAATTGTTTCATTATCAGCAGATACTACTAATCTATTGTTATTTAAGTCTGAATAATCGACACTCATTAGGATTATCATCTCAGAACAGTTATTTAGGAAGACCTAAAGACCATTTATCCATTTTTATATAACAATATAACAACTCCTGATATATCAGAATCGAAAAATATGAATCACGAATCTTTAAAGTTATATGCGAAATATGGATGTTTAGTTATCCATAGTCCTCTTCAAAAGAAGATTGTTGAATTAAAAACCTATAAAAAATGGAGATTCGAAAGAAGTGAGAAAATTTATTTTTACCATGATTTTGGTCTTATCAGTAATAGTAATTGGAATACCATCGGCTTCTGCAGATATTTCAGCTAATACACAGGATGAAGTGACCCATTACGATCTTTACCCAATAAACCATTCCATTACAGTCGGAAATATCAAACAAGCAGATTGGGAGCATGAAGATGTGACAAAAATTTCACTAATATCTAATCCTGGGGAACCAGGTAGTGATTATGAGAACAGAACTCTTGAAGGAGGAATACTGTATCTCGCTCACGATAATACTTTTCTTTACGTCCTAGCCGATTCAATTTATGTTCAAGAACAAACAAGATTGGATTATGCTCAAATTGCTTTTGATACGACACATGACAAAGCAAATACTTCTAACACAGATATGTATTTCTTCACCACGTTCGGTGAAAGCCATGTTTACTTTAGCCAACAGGTTTTGTTTAATGCTAGTATAGATGAAGAGGATGGCGAAGTCCATGGGTTTGATGTTTCATATTGTCACAACATGCCACCACAAGGATTAATTCCACCTTTACAATTATGGGGCTTTTTCCAAGAATCATGGAATGAAGCCACCCCCCACGAAATGTTCTCGTTTAAAATTCCATTAACAAGCTTCAATCCTAATTTTCCTGATGAAGTAGTAGCTCCAACTCTTCCTCTAACCGTTGGATTCACTACTACGCTCTATGAATCAATAACAAATGACCCTGAAGCTGATCCTGAAGGAGGCCCTTTTGTAGACTGGCCATCAGACGCGAACTTCACTGATCAACAAACTTGGGGCTCCTTGTCTATCTTTGGTGAATATGTTGAGGAGACTACTCCTGGTTTTGCCTTTCCTTTCGCTATTTTTGGATTTAGTCTCATCGTGATTCTTTTTTATAAAAGAAAACAGGTCCAATAATTGAGCCTAACTTCTTAGGGTAATACTCTCCCCACCTCCTTTTTCCCAAACCCAATATTTATCACAAAATTGAAAGATCTATCCAAGGTTGAAATCCTATATTATATCACGCTTCAAATAAACTCAATTATTGGGAATGTAGAATGGTTGATAAAAATCAGCAAAAATCAGGAACTGCCCTTTTACCGAGTGATAATGTTCAATTAAATCATTTATTTCCAAAAAAACTTGCTAATATTATTGTAGGATACTGGGAACCTGGAAAAAAGTTTATTAGTGATCATGATCGGGAAAAAAAAGTGATGGTCATAGACGAAATTGGCCAATTTGTCTGGAATTTATGTGATGGAACTCATTCTGTAAGAACAATTGAGAAAAAGTTAATCGAAGATGCAGAGCAAGATACAAACAGTGTTCGGTCAAGCTTAGCAACCTTTCTTTTAAACCTAAAGAAAAAAGGGTATATTTCTCTTGACCAAGAATAATGAGATGAGATATCAATACACTTTTAATCCTACTAGAAAAAATAACAACTCGAGTTAAATTCCTAATATGGAATTGATTTCAATAAAATAGAAACGGTTGGTTTTTTTAATGAAGAAAAGAAACGTAATTCTTATTCTCAGCTTCTTATTAGCAAGTGTACCATTAGCTTGGAGCAATACTGCATTAGCTGCGGTTGCCCATGAGGGTCACTTTAATGTGGAAGTTGGAGATCAATTTGAATATGTGTGGGCTTCCTTAAAAGATAGTGAAGAAAATCCTGTTACGGATGCTAGCTATTCCTATCCAGATGCCCCTGGTTCTAACATATCAGAAGGAGATCATTTTTACATCGATATAACAGAGATAAATATGACTGTAATTAATACAACTACACAAGAAACCTCTCCTTACACATATGGAATTTTCTCATTCGCGGATGGATCATCAACACCAAATGTAACCCTCAGGGGTTATTTCAAAGCAATGAACTCCAGTGAATACAATTGGACTTATTGGCAAAGTGACTACGAAAGTAAAGGTTATACAGTCGATTATGTTGAAGGTGATTACTTCCAATACAACACTACCATGATGGGCGGAATCTTACGCTTCAAATGGGATGCTACTGATGGTGCAATGTTAGAATGGGAAATGACTGGAATGTGGATCCAAATGATGGGTTTTGGTACACTCAGTGAAATTTTAATAGAACGATATGAATCTGTTGCCGATTATGGTGCGTTTGTAGGAGATAAAATATGGCTAGAGTGGGGTACGATAAAAGATTCTGAAGGTAATCCGATTACAGATGGATCATATGCATATCCAGATGCTCCAGACTCCCAAATCTCTCAGGGTGATGTTTTCTATATTGAGATTACCACAATCAATACATCCATGATGGGGACATCGGTGTACGGAAAATTCGTCTTTGGTGATGTTAGTTCGAATGAAACAATGTTAATGGGTTATGTTAAATCACGTGAATGGAAGCATAATCAGCTTTACTACACCTACAAAGAGTACACAGTAACAAACAATGCTACACACTTTGGTTATCAATCTGGTTCAACCATGGGTGGTCCCTTACTCAAAATGCTTTGGGACCGCACAAATGGAATAATTGATGAATTCCATCTTAAAGGCTTCTGGATTCAAATGATGGGTTTCGGAACTGTTTCGGAAATCAGACTTTTAGGTTCTTCTGATCCTACAGATACTACAACGGAACCTGAAGTTTCAACCACTACCGATGAGACGACTACAACTGATGATGGAAGCACCCCTGGTTTTGAAGCGGTTTTTCTCTTAATTTCCTTAATGGGAATTGCTGCGATCAGCCAACGTAAAAAGAAATAAAGGGAATCTTTTTTCCTTTTTTTTCATCATTTTTCTTTTTTGAATTTATAATATAATGAATTGTAAATACTTGACATTTGATGATTATAATCTCTAAAAAAAAGATAGTTAACGGGCGAATGCTTTATGAAAAATAACGTGATAGAGAGAAATCGATGTGATTTTTAAAGAATCAATCAGATTCAATCAAGCGATGTGGTTACCGTGGGAAAATGGAAACGACCCGAAAATCAATTTGAATCCTCCTTGGAACAACGTTATTGGTATTATTTATTTCGGATTCTCTGTGTAATTGGTGTAATTAGTGGATTACTGAATACAATCGTTAATATCGTTGCAACGAATGCAGGAACTGCTTATGAAAGTGAAACTCATCCTCTCTTATATCTCCCTTATAGTTTTATAGGAGGATTTTCATTAGGAGCAGTTCTCACACTATGGGGTTTGATTATTCTCTTTGGAATTTATGAGATTGTCTTTTTTGGAAAAAAATTTTTTCAAAAAATCTCAGGTAGTAGAAGGAAAAACCAACCCATAGCATGATAAAAATTGTCATTCCTTTTTAAGATTCAAACAGAAAAGATAGGTGTTAGTAATGGAGTTACCACAAACAGAAATTATACTTAATCCCTCAAAATTAGAAAAATACTTAGTCATGGTTAGTTTCTTTCTCTCCCTTCTAGCATTAGGAGGAATATGGTCATCTATATCAATCTTTATCCCTCTCATACAAAATGAATTTAATATAGATGTAATTCAATCGTCTCTACTCTTCGTCGTGATGTTATTACCAATACCTCTCTCAGGATTAATAGCACGTCTTTTCAAAAAGTTTGGTATTGATTATGTCGTTTTAGCAGGTTCTTTTATCTTATCTTTTTTTGGAACTCTGCATCCATTTATTCCCAATTTTCCTCTTCTCCTATTAATTCGCTTTTGCGCGGCCTCTGGATTTGGATTACTCTTTATGTACCATAACCAGATCTTGTCACGATATGTCCCTTCATCTCAAAATACAAAAAATACTCTCCTTTTGATGAGTGGGTTAGTTACTGGTGCATTCGGATCAGCATATTTTACGATATACCTCTTTGTCCTATTCAATGAGAATTGGCAAATGTCTGTAGCCTTTTGGGGCGGGATTGGTTTAGTAGCTACTGGTTTGTGGTGTCTATATCTGTTTCTAATAAGTAAAACGGAGGACGAAGGATGAAAGAATTCTTTATGAAAAGAGACACTTACATTTTAGGGTTATTAATGGGATCATTTTTTGCTTATGTAGGAACAACAGTCTATATTCCTGTTTATTTAGGAAAGGCTATTTCACCCACGAAATCAGTTGTACTCCCTCCACCATTTACATTCTTATTCTTTTTAATGGAATTACTTCTGGTATATATTGGCATCTTGATCGGTGTTTTCTGGACTCAAAGAATTCACCAGAGACGACCGGTGATGACTATCGGGGGGATACTTGCTGGTAGTATTGCTCTGTTAGGTTTCATACCAGCTATACATGATAATAATGTGTTATCAAATGTTTTCAAAATGATTACAATCTTCTTTGTATGTATTAATTTAACTGCATGGACCTATACAATAAATGAAGTTTCAAGGGATTCTGGAAAACAGATTGGAGCAATTCTAACGGTAGCTGCCCTTATCGGGTGTATAACTCCAGTCTTCCAGAGTTTTCTTTTAAGTATCGACTTATTTGAAGTGGGATGGGTCCTTAGTAGTATATTATTGCTACTAATGGGTGTTTTCGGGTATCTGGCTCCTGAAACAGGAGAGATCTATACATAAAGGAATACAATTTAATTTATCTTGCCAGAACTACTGAAATAAAAATAATTTACTTCTGATGTCCAATAGGTTTTTTTACGCCTTGTTTTTACGAGTTTTATCCATTCTGGAAATGTTTTGGATATTTGCCAAAATCGCTCCTGCTATACTAGTGGAGTTCTTGAGAGAATCTGCTGACAATTTCTCTGGAGTATCATAAGGAGTGTTCATAAACGTGGGAGATTTCCACTGATTAATTACAAAAATAGGAATATTTCTCTTATGGAATTGGGTTGCATCTGTACCAAAAATTGGTATAGGAGCTAGGTTTATATCAAAACCGAAATCAGAAACAAGTTTCTTTGTAACTCCAAATAGATGCATATCATTTGTGAGTACGCCATTTCTGGTTCCTCCTGGTTTAGCAGTGTTATCAAAGGTCATCGCTAATCTGGGTTGTTGTTCTAAACTTTTTTCAATGTACTTTTTAGCACCACTAAAATGCCACTTAGAGGCACCTAATCCAACAAATTCTAGTGAGAAAGGAAGAGTTTCAAATTCTGAAAACACTCTAGCTAATTCCAAGAGGGTTGCGACTCCAGTTGCGTTATCAAATGCGCCTGGTGATTCAGGAGCAGTGTCATAATGGGCATTGAGAATAATTTTTTTCTCTGTGCTCTGCTTAGTTTTTGCGATAATATTTTCTCCAGATACAGTTTTTTTCTGTCCAACTACAGTCAAGGTCACATCTTTCTGATTACGCAATAAAAAATGACCATCTTCTAGCGAAACGGCTACACTAGGGATAGATGACGATGTTTTTAAATTTCTCCGTTCTATTACTCCTCCTGGTTTGTTCGTTACTTCGATAAAAGCCGTAGCGCCTTTTTCTTCAGATTTAGCAATGAGATCTTCCCGAGATAATCCTCGTCCACCCATAGCACTCATGAAACCCATAGTGTTCAAGTAAACGACAATCTTATCAGAGAATTTATAGGATTCTAACCTTTTTAGGTTAGGATTAATTAAAGGTAAGATAGAGCCTTCAATTTCACCTGGAGAAGAATAACCAAAAGGGACAGCTTTGATTGATTGACGTCCTAAATTACAGGAAACTTCCTCATAACTCCAGATATCAACATCAAATAACTGTTTTTCTACTTTTAATTCAAGATTATTAAATTGATCTTCTAAATAGGAAACAGCCTGTGTATTACCAGTGCTTCCAGTGATCCTTGGGCCAATTGAATCAGCTAAATGATTTACGTGAGAAAATATTGTAGAAGAAGCCCAAATATTGCCGATTATTGATGGAAGTGAAATCATATTTATTCCTCAAAAGAGTTAGTTATTCCCATTCGGAATAGATGATATTGCCCCCTCTATCGGAGGGGGAACTATTAGCATTGATTCGGTGTTGTATCATATAAGCTTCTGATCCTTGATAGTCTATTTCCATTCGTCAAATATCACGCCGACAGTTTTCCGACGACTTTCACTAGGGCTTATGTTAGTCATTCTACGGGGTTTGATATATGCAACTGATCCTGATATATTATTTTTTGATTTGTAACTAGTTATTTCTTCCCCGTTGAGAGTTATCTCACCTTCGACTGCGATTCCGAGTTCATATTTCATTCCAAAAGCCATGGTACAAATTGACACAAATGGGTCGTTAGAGGATAAATTTGATTCTAATTTTTTAAAAAACCTTTCTATGAATTCTAAATCGGAATTAATCTGCCAAAAAATCCCCTCTGCGATCGAAAGATCAACATCAAAGGTTGTGGAAACAACATCAGCTCTATTAGCATCCTTATTTCTGATAGCTAGTGTTCCCATATGGTGCCTATCAATAAAGTTCAATCCTTCGGTTTTATTAGCAAAAGAAAAGTCTTCAAGAATTTCTATTGGTCCCTCTTCTGACTGTAAGTTTATTTTGATGGTTTCATATTTTGCTGTCCATATTTCTTTAACGGTATCAAAAAATCTTTTTTCTTTATCTTCGTGAGCAGCCAGGTGAGTATCCGCTAGGAGGAGAAGGTACCATGCTGCCATATAATCATAAAGGTCTTCTCCTTTTTTGGATATATCGGTTACCTCAACATCTATGACGAAATCTCTTCTTCCCCTTTGTACGGTCATTTGTTTTGAGATTGGATCAATAACAACTACAGCTTCAAGACAGAGCAAATTTGCTCGAGAATCACGTCTGAAATGGGTTGTGGATAATTTTAAGCTACTATCTTGAACGGATTCATCGTAGCATAATAATTCCCATTCATGTTTGTCTCGAATATGTTTATACTTAGTATCTAATTCTATAGCTTTTTCCAATCTTTCTTTAGAATACCTTGTAGGAATTTTGCCACTAATTTGCATTTTCCGATGATTTAAGGCCATGTTATATGGTAGAATAACTGTAGGTGATCGTACTCGACTATATGGTCGACCTTTCTCATCTAAAGTACTTAATACTGCGAAGTGATAAAGCTTAACACCAGGTCTTCTTGCAGCTTGAGACAGTTCTAGTAGTAATTCCTTTTCTTTACTTTTCATCTTATTTCCTCAGAAAAAACCTTTAACAAGTGAAGAATATGAACATCTAAATCCATATTTACGTTTTACGCCACTGAGCTACCTTTAATACCTTTGTTGAAATTTCTTTTTCCGTTACCTTCTGGGAACATCGTTTTATTCTCGGAGTAAAAGCTGAAAATCTATAAAATAGTGGAGGAATTCAGATAGGAACAGACAGATATTCTGGAACTTTACTTTCTTGTTATCATCTTCAACTTCCTCATAAAAATGGTTAAAATAAAGTAGAAGTAAAAAAAATGAAATGAGTGGGAATGGAGGGAAAAAAGAGTAGTGAAGGTTTATTTACCCTCAAAATTCGGATCACGTTTTTCGATGACTCGAGCCATAAATCCTTCTTTGCTATCTTCAGATACGTAGACTACACCAGCACCAAGGGCCTCGGCATTATATCCAGTATCTAAGTCACCTTCAGCGGTTTCATTAACTAAACGTTTAGCTACTGCAACACTCATTGGAGCACACCCAATGGCAAGTTTCTTGGCATATTTGTACACATATTCTTCAAACTTGTCATCATCGACTTCTTTCGTGATGAGGCCCATTTCTTCTGCGTCTTCAGCTTTCACTCGTCTTGAAGACATAACGAGATCCATGGTGCGTCCTAAGCCAATATGCCTACGCATGATCTGAGTACCACCCCAGGCTGGAAATAGACCGAGTTGTACTTCGGGTAACCCCATTTTGCAGCTTTCCTTTGCTATTCGGAGATCACAATGCATTGCCATCTCTAAACCGCCTCCAAGAGCGAAGCGTTCCATAGCTGCAATGACAATCTTTGATATCTGCCGTAACTTCTTAAAAGTCATCTGTCCTTTTCTGACATATTCATATAAAACGAATGGAACTGCGTCCAACATTAAGGATGGATCAATTTGTGCACCAGCAGAGAAACAATTAGCACTACCGCGGATGACAATGACTCTGGTTTTTTCATCGTCCCAAAGAAGATCAAGCGCTTTAGACAAATCATCAAGAAGACCTTGAGAAATCAGGTTTAATGGCGGATTATTCAACATGATCGTGGTAACAAAGTTTTCTTCGTCCTTCGTAACTTCGACATTCTCAAATTCAAAAGGAGAGGCTTCCTCAGGAGCAGCTTCAACAGCTTTCGTATGTTCCATCAAAGTTCCATCACGAACCCATTTATGGGCACGGAAAACTTCTAAACCATACTTATCAGCAAGTCCATCCATATATGCAGTTAATTCGGGTAGATCGGCATTTTCAGCTAATTCAAAAGGACCAAAAGGATTGTTCATTCCTTTTTTCATCGCCGTGTCAATATCTTTGGCTCCACGAATAGCAATTCCTTCTTCAAGAACTTTAGCTGCTTCATTGATCTGGACGCGCATTAAGTCCATAACATCAAAATCACATTCAGCATCCCTATCAATATCAGGTCGACCTGTTTCAGGCCATTTATAAATACCTTCACCAGTCTTTTTCCCTAATTTTCCAGCATCTACGAGTTTCTTCATGCTTGGAGTTGGAGTGTAGTCTTTATCAAGCCTATCTGCAAGATAATTCATAGAATGATATGCAACATCTAAACCTACGAAATCCATAAGTTCGTAGGGACCCATTCGCATACCCATCATCATAGCAGCTGCATCTATTTCCTCAGCTTTGTACTCTTTTTTATCCAGCATGGTATGAATTAGAAGCATGGTGATGGCATTAATTCTATTCACAATGAAACCAGGATGATCTTTGGATACCACGGGATTCTTGGTTGATTTCTTCGCTAAGTCAATAAGGACATTAATGGTCTCATCAGAGGTTTTTTCACCTTTGATGATTTCAATTAATTGCATCATCACTGGAGGATTGAAGTAATGTAATCCAGCTACCTTATCGGGTCGCTTAGTTGCTTCACCAATCTCAGTAATGCTCATATTTGAAGTATTAGACGCAAGTATTGCGTGTTTAGGAGCATATTTATCCAAATCACCAAAAATCTTCTTCTTAAGATCAAGATTTTCTGGTGCAGCTTCCACACAAAGGTCAGCATTCTTAACAACTTCTTCCATATTGGTAGAAATTGTTAGTTTTCCGAGATAGGTATCACGATCTTTTTCAGAAATTCGAGCTTTCTCAGCGAGCTTATTTAAACTCCATTCAATTCGTGATTTGCCTTTCTCAACAAATTCATCTTTTATATCGTACATGCTCACTGTATAACCCGTCATGAGACATACCTGGGCAATTCCATGACCCATGTCTCCTGCGCCGATTACAGCAACATGTTTTATATCATCAATTTTCATCTGTATGCACCTTTCTTAACATAATATTATATTTTATGGGAGATTATCCTCCTTTTTCGATAATGGTGGCTATTCCTTGTCCTCCACCAATGCACGCGTTTGCTAAGCCAATTTGACCATCTTCCCAGTTAAGAATTCGAGCTAGTGTTCCAACAAGACGCGTGCCAGTAGCTCCTAGCGGATGTCCAATAGCAACCGCGCCACCTTTTACATTGACTTTATTTCTGTCAATTCCAAGTTCTTTAATTGCATTCAAGGCAACAACCGCAAAAGCCTCATTAATTTCCCAAAAATCGATATCTTTTGCTTCTAAACTAGCCATTTTCAAAGCTTTTTTACTTGCAGGAACAGGCCCAAGGCCCATAATTCCAGGACTAACTGCTGCCCAACCCATAGATTTAATCGTAGCCATGGGTTCTAATCCATACTCCTTGGCTTTTTCTTTAGACATTAATACCATGGCTGTTGCTCCTGCATTTAACGGAGAGGAATTACCAGGAGTTATTTTACCATCGAAATCGAACGAAGGCATTAAACTTGCCATCTTCTCCATAGTTGAGCCACGACGGACTGATGCATCCATATCAAAAATTTCGCCATTGGCTAGTTCGATCGGCATTAACTCATCCTTGAAGAACCCCTCATCTTGTGCTTTCGCTGCTAATTCATGAGATTCCAAGCTGTAACGATCGATGTCCTCTCTAGTCATTCCGAATTTTTTAGCTGCTCTTTTCAAGAGTTTTTCTGCTGTTAAGCCCATAACGAAACCAGTTTCAAAATCATACTTTAAATATCTCTCTTCCATCAACTGGGCGGTAGGAGGATCAATATAAGGATTTCCTGCCATGGGTATGTGAGTCATATGTTCTAAACCTGCAGATACCACAATATCACTATAGCCTGTCATGATTTGCATTGCACCTGTATGGATCGTATTCATAGAAGATCCGCATTGTCTGTCTATAGCTTGTCCAGGAACTGTTTCTGGTAATTCGGCAAGCGCAACAATTCCACGTCCTCCGTAAAGCCATTGTTCCATTACTTGGAAGGCTGCTCCTACTAACACATCCCCGATCTCCCTGGGATTAATTCCCTTCCGTTCTATCATCGTCTTGATGAGTCTTCCCGCTAATACATCCATACGAAAGTCGTTCAAATGATCTTTCTCGGGTGCATTTGGCCGTGATCTTGAAAAAGGTGTTCGTAAATAATCTACTATTACTACTTCTCTCATAATCTAGTCACCAATAGATATATACATTCTATAAGGTCTAGTCAATTAAAATGCGGGACGATACAATCTAACCGAAATAAAAAGTGATTATTTCTGGTAGAGCATATTAATCGAGTTGTCATAGTATTAAGTTGCTATTATTATATTTCTTGCGTTCTCACTCACAATATAGTTATTTCAGTTTTATGTTGTAATTATATTCCGAAAGGCCCTTTTTTGGGTGGTTGATTTATTTTTTCACTGCTACTGTCAAGTAAGATTATTTTTTATTGAGATTTAACACGATTTTAGGTTATTATCTGATTTATTCTTAGCAGATCTACTATTACTCAAAAAGAGCTCAAGGCTTAACAATTTTTAGTGGAACTGAAGTCGAATTCCTCCTTTATCACCTTCTTTTCGGAACTTTTATTTGGGAGATTTCGTCTAAATTGTTGAACACCACCGTTGACCTTTAAAGAGAAAACTAGGAGATCTTGACCCTAGAAATCATCAATGGCCACAGCTGAAATAGTAAACGATAAGGAATGCGCCATTGATGTTGGTTAAGGAGAGCACGAGATCCTTCAGGGAAGAATGTAACAGCAGTCCAAGCTTGAAGATCTCGGTTTGCATGAACAAGGGATTTACGCCCCCAATAGACATTATAACGATCGTGGAGGGCATTAAAAACTTCAGCACGATTTGAATTAATAAACTGATCTGGTAACGCCTGCTGGACTCTTGCCAATATTGGATACACATCTATTTCGATGCCGTTGATCACGCCTCCTATCATCGTGGGCAGATTATGATTTGTTTACGGCTACTTGGGAAGCAAACAGTAAATACTGATTACTTGATGTGGTTTTCAAAAAACAGAATCTTTGATCTTCAAGGAACTTCGTATCTTCTTTTTCTTCTTTTTTAATTTTAAATTTAACTTTATTGATTTCTAATTATAAGAATACTTCAAAAACTCATAAAGTAGTCAATAACTTGCTGATTCTTAATCGACAAAAAGTTTCTTTTGCCTTCTCTACTTCGGGTGATTATATCAGCATCCTCTAGAAGAGAAAGATGATGAGATACCGTTGCTTGAGCAAGATCCGTTAGATACTCGAGCTCACATGCACAAATCACTCCCTCGTTTATGGCTATCAGAATCTGTATTCTAGCAGGATGGTTCAAAGCTTTTATCAGCTTTCTGAATTCCTTGAATCTTTTTTGATCATCTAAAGAGTTTAACATGTTTTTTAGGAGTTTTAATTCATCTAATCTATTTGAAACTGATTTCCATTTTACTAAATCTAGATCTATTAGATCCTTCAATTTTCCTTCTAGTTCAGAGACTCCCATTTTCAACTAAACCTTAATTATGAGAAATATCAGAAATCTAAAGGGCAGTTCGATTTCCTATATTTAATAGAATAAGAGTACCTTTTAGATTATAAATATTTCGATATTTCGATATGTTTATATATCGAAGATTATCGATATAATTTAGAGAAAAATTTGAAGAAGGATGAATACATGGTTGATATTGGTGGAATGATTCAAGGAGCACTAGAGAGTGCTATAGCAACTTTACTGGATTATCTTTCTCTTCATGTGTTACTTTGTCTTGTTCCTGCTTTCTTTATTGCAGGAGCTATGACTTATTTTATTCCTAAAGACTTAATTACACGCTATATGGGAACAGATGCGGACCCAAAAATTGCATACCCAATGGCTACTGCTGGTGGATTCCTATTGGCAGTCTGTAGTTGTACTGTCTTACCTCTCTTTGTAGGAATCTGGAAGCGCGGAGCAGGATTAGGACCTGCAATAACATTCTTATTTGTTGCTCCTGCAATTAACATTCTGGCTTTGACTTACACAGGTACATTAATTGGAATGGATATCGCCATCGCAAGGGGTGTACTAGCCATTGTTTTTGCTATTTTAATAGGATTAATTATGGCTAAAGTATTTGGAAAGGACATAGATCCCACTAATTCTCACCATTTTAACCCTGTTAATTTGAGTGCTTCCTCAAAAGCACAAGATGCAGTTCCGTCTAACCAACCACCAACAGGTTTGATTAAACTCAACATAATTCTAATTTTTGTGCTGGGAATATGCTCGTTGCTTTTGGCTACTTTGGATTCCAACATGATTAGTATTATCGGTAGTACTCTCTTTTCAGGAATACTACTAATAGAATTACTTTTCCAGACCCCAGCCCTCATTCAAACTCTCATATATGTACTAGGTCTAATAATACTCGGTTTCATAACTTACATGAGTTCCAGTAAAGAGTTAACCCTTTTTTTATGGTTAATCTATGTGTTAATGACAGGAACCTCTCAAATCACTTATTTTACAGAGAATATTACCTTATTTGGCATAATCGTAACTCCTGCCATAAGTAATATGTTAATAAAGGTCATATTAACAGGAATAGTGGTTCTAGGATTACTTCTTTTTGTATGGAGGATGTTTGAGAGGGATGATGTGAATGCTTGGTTATTGGAAACGTGGATCTTCGTAAAATCGATTTTTCCTTTAATTATTTCAGGAGTAATCATTGCAGGGTTCGTAAAGTATTTTCTTCCCCCTGAAATCATTGTAGATCTAGTAGGTAGCAATACAGTTTTAGCAAATCTTATTGGAGTGTTATTTGGTGTATTCATGTACTTCCCAACACTAATGGAGGTTCCTATTGCCCGAATTTTCTTAGATCTGGGCATGGCTCGTGGACCATTATTAGCATACTTATTAGCTGATCCTGAACTGTCCATACAGAGCATTCTCGTAACTCGTAAATATCTGGGAGATAAACGAAACTCAGTATATATCATCCTTGTGACGATTTTCACAACCATTTCAGGATTAATCTTTGGATTCGTCTTGGGCCAAGGAATTGGTTTATGGTAATAATTAATAAAGAGACTTTAGAAGTAAAAGAGAAAAATGAGGTTTAAAACGTGGTGAATGAAATAGAAATCTTCGGACCTGGATGTGCTAAATGTAAAGCATTAAAAAAGAGTGTAGAAGAAGCAATCGAAAAATTGGGTTGGACAGAAGTAAAAATTCTTTATAACACCGATATGGCCGATATTATTCAAAGGGGAATCACTTCCACCCCTGCATTAGCTGTGGATGGAAAAATTATCCTTTCTGGTCGTTATCTTCCTGTAAACAAGCTTGTACAATTGCTTCAAGAATATGGATAGAACAGAATGAGACCAACAATGACCAAACCGAAAATTGAGGTGTTTTCTCCCGCAGGAGTGTGTGGATGTTCCTTTTCCGCGTGGATTGGAAATGTTTGGGACATCCTTATGAAGTATAAAGACCAACTCGAAATTGAAAGCCTAACCTCTGATTCTTCACGAGCTCACGAACTTGGAGTAGGTGGTCGAACTGTTGTGATTAACGGAGAAATCACCCCCATTTTTTTACTTGATCAAAAAATCCAAGAATTGCTGAGAAAAGAGTATTGATGTATAGATTAAGACCTAATATAAACAATTGTACTATTCTAATGCGCATTCTGTCTGTTTCTTCATCTCAATGTTTATTGAAGATATAATTATTTGATGTGGGTATAAGTAGCTGTCATAAGCAACGGTAGGTTTGTTTATCCAAAATTTAACTGGATCCACTCTCTAATTGAATCTCGTACCCTTCTAAATTCAGAAAGCATTTCCTCCTCGGTTCCTTCTGTTTGAGATGGATCTGTAAAACTACTATGCAAGAATATTTCCCCATTTGGAAAAAAAGGACAGGTTTCTCTCGCATGATCACAAACAGTTACCACCTACTTGAAGTTTTCATCTTTAAATTCAGATATATCTTTCGATCGATACATTGAGATATCTATATCAATTTCTAATAAAATTTTAATTGTATAGGGGTTTATTTTTGTTGTCTGAGTTCCAGCACTATATGCTTCATATTTCTCACCAAATAAGGAGTTAAGAATACCTTCAGCCATTTGGGATCTCACAGAATTATGTGTACAGATAAAGAGGACTTTTTCTTTTTGATTCTTAGCGCTCTTCAAGGACTAATCCTCAATGATAATTTAATGTTCCGATTTTACTCAAATATCTATCTGAATGTTTAACAGTTCGATAAACAGATTGTATGATCATTATTTATTGGGATAGGGCTTGTTTTCGCATTTCATGGTGCTTTTTTCTCCTGAGAGCTATTTTCACTAATACCAACATGACTGGTATCTCTATTAGGGGACCAACAACTGTTGATACAGCTACCATGGGTATTGAAGCGAATGCAGTTAGAGCTATGGCAATCGCAAGCTCAAAGTTTCTTCCAGTGCAATGAAAAGCCATTGTAGAACAATCCTGTGAATTATATCCCACTCTTTCGGTTGTGAAATATACAAGGTTGAAAAGGAGGAAGAAAAACAGAGATATAGGAATTGCCATCTGCCAAATAAGTTCTGGATGTTGAACTATCACGTCACCTTGTAAGGCAAACATCACTATCATAGTGAATAATAACGCTAACAATTGAATTGCATTGAAATAGGGTAATAATTTATTGTTGAGCCACTCTTCTGACTTTCGTTTTATCACTTCTCTGCGAGTAATCACTCCTAACAGCAGGGGAAGTCCCAGGTATAACAAAACGCTTTGTCCAATCATCATCATATCAATTGCAATATATGTTCCAACGAGTAAAGCGATATAAAATGGAGTAGTCAGCACTTGTATTATAGAGTTCCATGCCATCAGAACTATTCCGAGTGGCCCATTTCCATCCGCTAAATCTGTCCACACAAGGACCATGGCAATACAAGGAGCAACTCCCAATAGAATAAGGCCTGTCCATAAATTCTTCCCCATTTCAATAGTTACTAAACCAAGTGCAGGAAATAATTGGTCAAAGAAAATATACCCTAAAATGTAAAGGAGGAATGGATTCACCGCATAATTAAAAAATACAATAATTGATACTTGCTTGGGGCTTTTAAGAGCTTCCTTCATCTCTCCAAGTTCTATCTTTGTCATAGCAGGATAAATCATTAAAAAGAGACCAATTGGTATTCCTATCTCAAGTTGTTCGCTCAAGTCGGGGAAATAAGTCCCGAAAGCTAATCCTATTATAATACAAAGTACGATCCATACCGCTAAGAGTCTATCAATCCATCCTAACGCCTTTGTTTCTCCAGACATTTTCATTTTCGCCTTTAAATACAATCTTTGTTTACCAATTATTACGAAACAGAGAGTTTAAATATTATTCTATATTTGTTATATATATTAACAAAATATTATATGGATGGGTATTTCATGCCTGTGATGAATAACAATGAATTTAAGGAAAGGATCATTAGTATACTTCAACATTGTGAGGGAATAGGTCATCCCGAAGATTATTACCAAGATTTAATGCTTCTATCTCAAACTATTAAAGAAGAAAAATCTCTTCTGTTCTTACAACAAATTTTTAATGTTTTGGGAAATCGTGATAGATTCTTAATACTAAACTCACTTAGAACACAAGATCGATGTTCATGTGAATTTGAAGCACTTCTACAAAAATCCCAACCTGCAGTATCAAGAGATCTCAGGCTTCTTGAGAATATGAAATTGATCCAGGGATGGAAAAAAGGAAAATTTATCCATTATTCATTAGTGAAATCAACTTTTGATCGTTTTTTCTTTATTTTAGAAAAATGGTTTTCTTCTTTAAATAATTGGTTTGAAGAGCTCTATGCTTCAACGCCACGATAATTAAGCCAATTTTTCTATAAACGAAATTTTTCATGAAACTCATCAACCTATGGTCTGATAAATACTTAGCATGGATGAGACAATCAAAAGAGAAGTGTTCTTCAGTCATATTTTTCACCAATCTCGATTAAATATGAGGTTAAAAATCTAGGTTTGATAGAAGAAATAAGCTAAAATTGTAAAGATGGAGATTTCGTCTAAATTGTTGAACACCACCGTTGACCTTTAAAGAGAAAACTAGGAGATCTTGACCCTAGAAATCATCAATGGCCACAGCTGAAATAGTAAACGATAAGGAATGCGCCATTGATGTTGGTTAAGGAGAGCACGAGATCCTTCAGGGAAGAATGTAACAGCAGTCCAAGCTTGAAGATCTCGGTTTGCATGAACAAGGGATTTACGCCCCCAATAGACATTATAACGATCGTGGAGGGCATTAAAAACTTCAGCACGATTTGAATTAATAAACTGATCTGGTAACGCCTGCTGGACTCTTGCCAATATTAGATACACATCTATTAGAGAAGGACATTCAGAGGAGTTAAGATTAGATTCTCCAGGAATATAATTGATTTCTAGCTCATAAGGATTACTAACAGTTCTTAAAGCTATTGCATGACCCTTTAGAAAACTGGTTCTTCTTTTACGTACTTTATTTGTTGGACCAGCCCCTTCGGTAGGGGTTAGGATACTAGTCCTCTTGGAAAAAGATTTTTTTACTTTATTACCTTTAATCCTAAGTTTAGTCTTGGTTACTGGCGTCGACCATTTAGCTGGATATACTTTTTTCTTCCTGGTTATAATTTTGGATTCCACATTGGAAAGAAGGGTTCCTGTATGAAGCTCAATCGTAATATCCCAAAGAGCTTTTCGGTTGGGAATAGGTTCCAGAGTAGTGATCCTTGCACGTTTTCCCTTCCCTTGATGGATGTGTTGGACTAGAATCAGTGGTTGACGGAGGGCTTTTGCAGCTGCTAAGATAGCTACCGCTCCATCACCCACAATAACATCTATTCCCCCTAGTTGGGTCATAGCTTGTACGAAATAGCCATGAATTGTTTGTGCATCCCGCTTAGGTTCGATGGCTACGTTGATAGGAGTCCCATCCGCAGCGAGCGTAAAGATTATAAAGCCATTTGCTCCCAGTAATTTGAGGAATCCTTCATCATAAAAAATGATACGTAATGAGGAGGTTTCCGTGGTGCTAGGGACACCCAGTCGTTCCTGTAACTGTTTGGCTCGTTCCATGTTGGTAGCAAGGAACTCCTTTATAGCGGTCACCAAGGTTCGTAGGGTTGTTTCTGGCACCCCCCACATTTCAGCCAGAGCATTCACCGAGAATCTATCTTTAATGACGAGTTGAGTTAATTTCCAGATGATTTCTTGAACATTCTCCTTCCAAAAAGGAATTTTAGCTGGATTAAAAGTCCCAAAACAGTTTTTACAGCGAAAACGTCTTACTTCTCCTGTAGTTGTCGGATAACTGCCCCAAGTACCTATCTCGATATCTTTTTCTTGACACAACGGACAAGTTAGAGGGATAGGAAGTGATAGAAAGGTCTCATTATTTTCTAATCGTTCTTTCAGTGGTTGTGATCCCACTTGTATTTGCACAGTAGTTGTTTGACTCATTATATTAATAACATTATCTTATTACCCCTTTAAGTCTTTCTCTCACTTTTGTTATCTTTTATTTTTCCTTTCGGTCTCATTCACTTTTTTTCAAAGATTTTTATGCCTTTTTAGCGTTTTTCCTCCCCTTTGCTTTGTTACAACAATCTAGGCGAAATCTCAAATTTTATTAATTGATGATACTGGTTTTTGGATCAAAAATTTCAAAATGTTATATTAAAATATTGTCTCTCTATTCAGCTCGATTTCTTGGAATCCTCTATAACCTTTGTGACAAAATCTTTGTAATCCTGTATAGATGATCGATGAATCCGATTATTTGTATCTAATAATCCGTTCACATCTGTTTTAAGCACTATTAGAGGCCATACTACCATAATACATAATACTTGGATTATCAGAATGTAATCATTAATGAATTGTAAAGTTAAAATGCTAATTATTACTAAAATGGCTGACACAACAAGCAGTGATCGATACCTTTTAATTAGAATATCTTTTGATGCTATTTTTGACTTATTATAGTGATAATCGTGAATTGTAGAAAATATCGTATAAAGGAAGATACAAATGAAGTATGACACGAATGCATCAATTATATAGTGGTCTCCAGTTAGGATCACAACCCAAGAAGTAATAATTATTGCTGATCCGAATAGTGCTTCCCAATATTTCAGATTTTCAGCTTTTGCAGCAATATATGGAACAGTTAACGCCCAAATGTGTCCAGACGGAAAAGCGTTATATTTTATAGAAATTAAGCTATCTCCAAAAGGTACAACTAGGATACGATAATGTAGCTCGGAAAATAATCGTACAGGTGGAGCTGTCGGAAATAACCAATAGCCAGAAATATCGATGAGAAACATTATTGTTGTTAGAGCGATGTAAATGTATGGTTCCCGTTGACGATATTTTTTTTCTCTGATTATCAGTGTAAATAGCACTAAATAAGCTGTTGCAGAAATAGAAAGAAATCCATATGTATAGAACAGAGCTGCTGCAATACCAATGAGTGAATTAGTTGTTCCTAATGCTTTCTGGGCAAACACTGTTAAAAATTCATCAAAGACAAGATAACTTTCAGTTGATCTAAGATATTCATCATAACCCCTAATATCCACAAAAAGATATAATACCCTGTAAACGATTGGTACTAATATAAATAAAATTAAACAAATAATATTGAATTTATTCACTGCAATTTGATTGTATAAATTTTTTACTGCACTTATAGAAATAAATTTGATCTCTTTAGTAATATCTTCCAAAGATCTAGAATCTGTAGAAGGTGTATCCATAGTACTTTCAACTTTTAAGGGAGATTTGGGTATTTTTTTGGTGATAGCAATAATATATTCTTATTTAAAATTATTGCTTATCTTACCACTGAAATATGAAGTTCAAAATCTCTGCAAAGGAGGTTGATTCCATACTCTTGAATATTATACTCTTTTTTTCATGAAAATAAGTTTCTTTCTAAAAACGATGGTCTCTTTTTTCTTGGTAATCATCCTAAATTTAAATCACTTTATAGAATGCTTCCTTAACCATTAGGAAATAAAAAAAAAGGGATAAATTAAGGATTTGAGATGAAAAACTACAAAAATGATCATGTTCTGCCTTAATGCAACAGGGTAGCAAAACAAGAGTTATTGCAGCAAGAATTATTTTCATATGGGAAATAAATAGGGTGTATGTTTGAGGGTTTAACCAACGTGTAATGTAAATGAGAAAATCGATAAAGAATTGATAGAGCAATTGATTGAAATCCTTACTAATTCAATCTATGAATATCACATAAATCAATTTTAAATTATTAGAATTACAAACGTTTTTGATGAACAATTAATTCACGGTAAAAGCAATTCCAAAGCAATAGCCTAACAACTGATCATTAACAAGTTTCTTAAAACTAAAATGGTGGAAAAAATGGAAAATAAAGAAAAAATGAAGGCAATAATGATGGCAAAATACGGAACACCAGACGTTCTTCAACTAAAGGAAATAGAAAAACCAAGTACAAAAGACGATGAAGTCTTAATTAGAAACCACGGAACGTCAATTAACACCGTAGATGTGCTGCATCGTGGTGGAAAGGCTCCGAAAGTAGCTTTCTGGGGTATGAAGCAATTAGTAGGATTTTTTCTAAGACTATCATTTGGGGGACTAAGAAAGCCAAAACAAAAAATTCCTGGTGGTGGTTTTGTAGGTGAAATTGTATCTATAGGAAAAGAAGTTACAGATTGGAGAGTGGGAGACCATGTCTATGGATATTCTGAAGCAGGAGGAGCATGTGCTGAATTTATGACTGTTCCCGCATCTGTGTTGGCCAAAAAACCTGCAAATCTGAACTTTCAAGAAGCTGCTGCTGTCCCTGGGGGGTCTACACCTGCACTAGTGGCATTTAGGGATTTGGCAACACCTAAAAAAGGGGATAAAGTCCTCATCATTGGAGCTTCGGGAGGAATCGGTACGTTTGCGTTGCAAATGGCTAAGAATGTTTATGATGCTGAAGTCACTGGAGTTTGTGGCCCTACTAATGTTGAGATGGTAAAAGAGATGGGAGCGGACTTTGTAATCGACTATACCAAGGAAGATTACACAAAGAATGATTCCAAGTATGATATAATCTTAGATGTAGTTTCAACGAAAAATCTTTCAAAATGCAAGAACATTTTAGCATCCGAAGGAATCTATGTATCAAATAATCCCATAAGTAGTCCAAAAAACCTTTTCCATATGATGACAAAAAATAAAAAATTCAAAACTGGGACAGCAGATGAAAGTGCGGCCGCTATGAATTTAATTCGTGAATGGATTGAAGAGGGAAAGATCAAACCAGTTATAGATACTGTGTATCTATTAAGCCAAACTGCAGAAGCTCATCGTCACTACGAAACAGGTCATGCTAAAGGTCGAGTGGTCATCAGTATAGAGTAAACGAGGAATTAATATGACAAATCGTTTGGAAGATGCAAAGATAGATGTGAAACTAAAGCTTGCAGTCTTATGGGTATCTGTTATGTTTCTATATATCTATGCGGATTATTTCGGACTTCATATTCCAGGGCATATAGAGGATATAATAGCGGGAGAAGTAGCCGGTTCTCAAATTACTGATGTATGGTTGTTGGCAGTGTCAATATTCATGATGATTCCGAGTCTTATGATTTGCTTATCCCTGATATTGAACGCTAAAGTGAATCGCATGACAAACATCATCTTAGGCATATTCAATATTGGTCTTGTACTTATTTCAGGATTCACAGGAGAGACTTGGCCTTTCTTTATGCTCTTTAGTTTTGTAGAAGCTGTGCTTCTTTCACTAATTGTTTGGTATGCATGGAAGTGGCCTACACAGGAAGGTTAGCTCTAATAACATACATTAATCCTCCTTCCTTCTTCTTTTTTGATTTACACTTCTTTCTTACCCTATTGTTTTGGGACGTATATACGTTTTATATAAAAATCGATCTTAACCAACGTTCAGTGCAATCTCTAAATATCCTGAGATATTTTAATTCTAACCATTTTATTCCGATGTGGAGCTCGTGTTAATCTCTCAAGGATGATTGAACAATCCTAATTCTTCATGTTTTCTCACAATTTCGTCAACAAGGTTATCTAAAAGGGAAAAATCTTCATCACGTGGTTTACCTTTTATGATCACGGGATTAAAGAGTTCTACCTTGAGTTTAGGTATCAAATTGACAATTTGATCAACTACACTACCTTTCCAGCCATAAGAACCAATTACAGTAGCAAATTTAGCTTTTGGTTTTAGTAAATTGGCCAGATAGGTTGCATAAACAACCGCAGGATGAGGACCTGTAAGGACGGTAGGTGAACCTATAACAATCGAAGCACAATCAACTAGACTCATTGCTAACTCTCCAATGTCAGTTGTCGTCAGCATGAACGGTTTTACAGTTATTCCCCGTTTAATTAGATTTTCAGTTAGATATTCCACCATTTTTTCAGTACTGCCATACATTGACACATAGGGAATGACCACCTCGTTTTTTACTTTATCAGAAGCCCATTCTTTATACGCGTTTATTATGAACCCAGGATCATCATAGATCAATCCATGACTTGTAGCAATGAGACTAATGTCTAGTTTCTCGATAGTATCTAAGTGCCTTTTAATGATCTTTCTGAAAGGCATCATTATTTCGGCATAATACCGTTTTGCAGCAATATATGTCCGTTTATCTTTAGATGAGTAAACCTCACTTGACGCAATATGATTTCCCAAAAAATCACAAGTAAAAAGGATTTTCTCTTCGTTCAGATAAGTAAACATCGTTTCAGGCCAATGAACCCACGGAGCGGGTATAAAATTCAATGTTCGTCCACCTAGATCTATGGAACTCTCATGTGTCACGATAACGAATGTTTCTGGTGGGATATGAAGTAAATCTACAAGAATTTCCTTGCACTTTTCTGTACACACAATTTTAGCCTTTGGATACAAGGTTAATACATCCAAGATCGCTCCAGAATGATCAGGTTCTGCATGATTAGCAATAATGTAGTCTATTTTTTCTAGAGACAAGGATTGTAGGTCGTTCAAGAATGGCTCAATCTTACGAATATCGGATGAATCAATCAAAGCATTGTGAGTAGTGCCTTTGATCACATAAGCATTATAACTTGTTCCATCTGGTAAAGGAATCAATTCATCAAATAAGCGCCTTTCCCAATCATTTGTTGAGATTATCCATATTCCAGTTTCAATTTCTTTCAGCAATTTTTTTCACCTAAAAAAAAAATATTTTTTTCTCATTTAAACAAACCCAGTAGATCTAGATGGGTATTTGCAGGAATAAATAATTTTCTATTATGAATATATACCCATTATGAATTCAAAACGGAATCTGTGGAGAACAAACTAATTCTTATGACTTAAAGAGGGGGAAATAGAGTGAGAAAAAAAGGAAAAATAAAGATAATAATGATAATAACACTAAATGTGATCTATGGGCAAGTACCAAATGGTACGGAGAAAGCGGGAGCAATTCACGAATGATATAAACGTTCAAAAAACTTACTCAAGCAGATTTCTCTTCCTGTATTAAAATTGCTTTATTCAATGTAACCAAAAATTCATTAAGGGGAACTCTATGGACACGGGCCGCCCGTTCAACCGTCAAAACTTTTGTTATAAGTCTACGAACTGAATATCTTCCTACACGCTTGACCCCAAATATTTCCATCACATCTGCAATATCACCATATTCTTTTAAAATGTCAGCAACTCGTGTATTTTTAGTAATTTCCATAATAATTTCTTCCTGTCCTAATAAACTCCACTTCCCTTCAAATGTATTAGGCTGCCCTAGGGTAATTCGTAATCTAGGAATAGATTAGCGGAAAAACGGTATTTTTTCCAATATAAATGTACTGCAACAATTGGAAGAGATGGCTCTTATAAACCTTGAATTCAGTAACTGTTCGAAGATCCATCAAGTGACACATATGCAATATATACATTAAAATGATAAAAAGGAGAAGAAATACTGATCTGTTTTGTGGGGCGAGATTAAAATGGTATTCACAGCAGTTATCTTCAATGGTCTCCTTTATACACTGATTGGTGCCTGCTATCTTTTGATTTTCATGGTTACATTTGACCCTCGAATATGGGGGTATCAGGATTATCCAGAGAGAATAAAGGAAAAAATTCCCCCTCAAACTCGAAGAGAAAGGATCATGGCGGGTTTGGTTGGGATACCCTGGTTGTTTTTCATTTTAGCTTATCCTTTGATTTCTACAGCTTTTTTGGAAACAGAGCTTGGGGGTGAGATACCTTTCGAAATAGCTTTCCTAAACATGTTTTTCATGGTTTTTTTGTTTTTTCTGGTTGATTTAGTGGTTCTAGATTGGTTGATCATCAGCAAAATTACACCTAAGTTTGTAATCATTGATGGTACAACTCCCGAAGATTATAAGGACTTTTCTCATCATTATAAAGGTCATCTTATTGCTTCTATCCCTCTAACCCTAATTTGTGTAATATTCTCTGCAATCATTGTGGTCTTTTAGTTGCCCAATTGCTATCCTTATCAGTTGTAAAAACATATTTTACGTGTTCCTTTGAAGAGTGCTCACTACTTTCATTTTTAAAGTCTTTTTGATAATTTCCTACAAGCCAAAAACAAGAATTTACTATATTCTGAAATATAGCCATTTAAACTCAGATTTTTTGTGCCATATTCACTTAAAAAAATTAACAATAGTTAAGAAGTGAAAAAAATGGATGTAGGAATAGAAATACCCGTTCTAGATTTAGAAAAAGGGATAGAATTTTATGAAACTGTATTCGGATGGAATTTTGATCGTGAACGAATGCCTAACCAAGGATGGGCCACAATAAATGGTTCAATCGGAATTAGTATTTTTCAAACCGAGAAAATCCGACCAAAAGGACTTAATATTGGGTTCGAAGTTAAAAATATTGACGAGACTTTAGAAAAAGTGATTTCCAAAGACGGCAAAGTAATCAAAGAGAAATTCAGCTATGAAAATTTTGGAGATGTAGCGATATTTCAGGATTGCTTTGGTACTGAACTAAGTCTTACTTCGGAATCAGCTTAGGTATATTACTTAAGTTCTTTTTTATTTTTTTTTATCCTCAGATTCTTTTCTTCAATTGTGCTTTACTGCATTTTTATTGGTTATCTTCTATGTTTTTGCTATTTTCCAATTTGGGCTGGGTCTTTCAGGTATAACAAGTGAAACCTTCTACTTTTTACAGAAGAATATCTGTCCTAAATGTGTAAAATTTTTCATTTCCACTAAATAAGACCCCTAAAGCGATTGTTGATGCCTATCTTGAACGGAACCCTGTTATGAGAGAAGCTTGGATAGAAGATGGATATCAGTTTGACTAGGAGAAGGTGAGGAACAATGGTATTAAATGTATCTCTTTAATGTGACTTGAAATATTGGGATCTTTTCCCCTTCCACCTGAATACCTAATCTATCGTTGTTCAATCAAAAAACCAAAGTTAAAATTAGTAAAAATGAAAAGGGAGCAGAAATCCTTATTTGGGACTCACACTCACTTCTCTCGATTCCGAATTTCGTAACCAACCAAGAGTGAGAATATTAACTAATTTTTGCCATGTAATTTTGTCAGATTCTAGAAAACCGAAATACATTATTATAACTGAGACTGCTTCTCCCAAATAAAGAACTCCGAATCCAAAGCCAGATAATGTTCCTGCTATACTTAATGCAAGAGCACCTCCACCAATATAAATATTGAAAAATCCTTTACCAAAATTATATGACCCTGTTTGTTTCTTAATGGCTCTTTGCCAGCTATAATACGAGAAAAAGACTCCACCGATTAATGCAACGCCACCTGGTATGGTATTCAACGGAGAAAATAGACGAATGGTTGCTCTCAATCCTGGTAAATCATTTATCCAGCCATGACCAGCCACTTCTTGTCCACCACTAGCAACAAGATATGCCAAATCCAATTCGGCTGTCATCCCTACATAAACCATGAAGGCGAATATGTAAAGAATGAATAATACAAAGAGATTGGTGAATTGAAATCCAGTTAAATGGAAAGAATTCTCAAATCCCTTACGACGGATAGAGAGAATTTGATAGAGACCTGCTAGGGTCATAAACAATGCAGGAACCAATACGACCAGAAAAATTGAGGCTCGAAATTGGAAAATAAATGCAAAGAAAGTCCAGATAATACCAAATAAAACCAGTGCTTTTCCAGTATTCTCTTCATTAATAATCTGTCTATTTGCAAAAAGATACAAGGCCCCAGCTCCCATAACCGATACTTGTATAGCAGCAAGTAAGTAATATATTCGGTATATGAAAGGATCCCATCTGCCTAATAATAAACTTAATCCTTCGGCACCAGCTGTTATCATGAATAGAAACATAGAAATAGCCCAAACTAGCTGATGAAGCTTCCTCTTTCTGAGATACTGTTCTGAAACGCTGAGAAAGAATAAGAATGATACAGCTGTCGTTATGATTGGAAAAATCCCCTCAAAATTTAGAGTCGTCATTATTTCACCATAAACATTTATTCTATTGTAGCTTCTGCATTATTTAACCCCTTTAAGATTATTTTTCTCTTGTTGTACTTACTGAGAATGACAGGAGTGTATTCATTGGGTAATGCAAGATATTTCCTTAAAAAATAAAAATGCACATTAATTTGTTTAAATTAGAACTTAGACAAAGTTGAATTAGATGACGAAAAGTTTTCCCAATTTGGAAGTATCTTTCAAAACAGATGGTAATCTAGCTAGTCTGAAGGAACAGCTTAAAACCCTTCTGGATCTTTCTGAGAGTGAAACCATAATTTTTATGCATTTACTTGCAAATGATAAGCTGACAGCAACAGAAATCGCCAAAGCGACTGGGATTCAACGAACGCGAACATATGAAATATTTCGCCACCTTAGAGAGAAGGAATTGATTGAATTAACCAGTGAAGACATTTCCAGGATTGCTGATCGTATAAGTCAAATGGTTGTCCTGCCTGAAAGTCAAACATCAGCTACCGCATCATGTACTTGTGATTCCGAAATGGTTTGTACCTGTGGTATTTGTGTCGAGAAAAAACCCGATACATTTCGCAAGTTCATGGATTTTGGTGTAGATCGATTGGGAATTGAATTTGGGACCGGTGGGGAATGTGTACCAGAAGATATTGCTCATTGCATTGATCATACAATACTGAAACCAGACGCTACACATGATGATATTATTACGCTCT
>NJBF01000016.1 GCA_003144275.1 Candidatus Heimdallarchaeota archaeon B3_Heim | reverse complement strand
ATAAAGCCAAACTCGTGGGTATGACAGTAGTTCGAGTGAACGAGGCGTATACCTCTCAAATGTGTAGTAAGTGTGGCTATATAGATAAAAAGAACCGTAAATCTCGTGGTTCCTTTTACTGTCTGCAATGCGGAGTTCATTTACATGCTGATATTAATGCTGCTAGCAATATTCTTCACCGGTTTCATCCTGATTCCCAAGTAGTCCCCACGGACAGTAACTCTTCTCTTGTTACTATCCTGCTGGATAGCGGATATGTGACTCATCCTGTCCAGAATTCTTTTTAAAGAGTTGTCTGACAAATTTAGTCATGCGACAAATAATTCAAACAGGAAAGGTTGTTGGGCCATATTCTCCAGCAATAGTTGCTTCAGGAGCAAATTTTATCTTTCTTTCTGGACAAATCGCCACTGACCTAGATGCAAACATTAGAGTTCAAACACAACAGATAATGAAGAAGATAGAAAATTTATTAGAGAATGCTGGAGCTTTTATGAGCGATGTGGTCAAAACTACAATATATCTCACAAATATTGAGGATTTCAAACAAGTTAATGAGGAATATGCAAAATCATTCCCAAGTGACCCTCCAACTCGATCAACTTTACAAGCAGCTGCACTACCTTTAAATGCAGGATTAATGATAGACGTTATTGCTATGCGTTGATTGATTTTCCTGAAGTGTAATCCAGCTAATTTATTCTTAAATTTATAATAAAAAGAATTTATGGAGAATTGGGAATGATTTGCTGGATTGGCAAGCCATTCCCGTTTTGTGTACTAGAGGTGAATCAATATTGTTACTCTTACGCGAGAGTAATCAACAATCGATTCAGGTGGACCCATAAAATGAATCACGTACTTCCTTAAACATTAACATTCTTAAGTAAAATGATTGTGGCAAATCCAAAAACTGATCTTGTCTTCAAATGTTACTGTGAATGAATAACTAACTAAGAAACTTAATTGTTTATCTAAGATTATAATATTCTCATTTTGCAAGCTTCTTACTTGCGATATTTGCGGCTACTAAAATTGGATCCCAAACTGGGGCGAATGGAGGAGCATAAGCCAAATCTAATGACTGAATATCCTCAATTTTCATCTTTGCAGACAAAGCTGTGGCCAACGTATCAATTTTTTTTGCACCAAGCGCAGTAGGAGATGTTATTTCCGCTCCCAAGAGAAGATGACTTTTAGGGTCGAAAACCAAAAAGACCGACATTTTCTTTGTACCCATATAGTGAGCAATCTCATTATTTTCAATCAGTATAGATTCTGCATCAAAACCCATTGCTACAGCCTGTTCTAATGAAATTCCAGTTCTCGCGCAATAAAGATCAAGAACTTTAAAGATTGAAGTTCCGACGATACCCGGATAAGGGTTAACTTCTTTCCCAGCAATTATTGATCCAGCTAAACGTCCCTGTTTATTTGCAGCAGGCGCTAAAGGATAATAAACATGTTGCTTCAAAATTTGATGGTACGAGGCAATACAATCCCCAGCAGCATAAACATCAGAAACATTAGTTCTCATATATTCATCTGTTAGGATTGCCCCATTTGGTTGCATATTTAGTCCTTTATTCTTAAAGATGTCAGTTGCAGGTGAAACACCAATAGAAATTTGTAGTAAATCTGTTTCTAATGATGAATGATCATCGAGATGAATTTTAATTCTGTCCTTTGATAGACCTTCTAGTTGACTTACTCTTTTCCCAAGGATCACCTTAATCTCATGTAATTTCAGTTCTTTAAGTAAATATTTTTGGCTTTGTGATCGAAAGACAAGACGAGGCCCAATTATCGTAATATCATTAATCCCTTGTGCTTTATATGCTTCCAGCATCTCTAATCCTATGTATCCTGCTCCGATTATGGCCACAGGTTGAATTTTATGGTTAGGGGTCTTCAAGAAAGTTCTTAATTTTTCAGCATGACTAAGATTATGCACGTAAAATATTCGTTCATGTTCAAGATTTAATTCTGAGGAGGAGGTTGCGTGTGCCCCTGTAGCGATAATTAGAATTTTATAAGAACGATAATACTGAGATTTTGTATTCTTATCCAAAATTGTTAAGGTTTTTGAGTTAAAATCAACATCAGTTACCTCGTTCATCAAATGAACGGGGATTTTCCTTTTCTTCTCTACTATTTCAGGTGTGAGAGTGATTAAACTATTAAGATTTTCAACGGTTTCTGAAACATAGTACGGGATACCGCACGAACCAAAAGAGATATATTGATCTTTTTCATATACATCGATCTTCCAATCGTGGTGTATTCTCCTGATAGCACTAGCTGCACTTAAGCCAGCAGCATTTCCTCCTATGACTACTATTTCCATTTTTTTTCACCTTTAAGATTCGATTGTGAAATATAAACGACGATTATTCTTTCCTTTATTCACAAGTTTTTTAATCTTTATATTACCTATTTCCTTTAGCGATCTGACATGACACCCGCCATCAGGTTGTCTGTCAAAGGTTTTGATATCAACAATTCGTATTTTTTGAATATTTTTAGGTAAACCCATTGCTAGTTTCGTTAGATCAGGATCTGCCTCAACTTCTTTCCTATCAAGAGAATACACTTCCACTGAATGATCTTTGGAAATTATTCTGTTCGAATTGTTTACTTCTTGCTCTATAAGTACTCGGTCAAAGTTTTCCAAATTAAAATCAACTCTTCCCTGGTCAACCGAAATCTCATTCCCGGTTATTTTAGCTTTTAAATTAAGATAAAAAGCGCCTGATAATACATGGGCAGCTGTATGGTATCGCATCAATGTGTAACGGCGATCCCAATCTAATTTTCCAATTATTTTATCACCTACTTTTAAACCTGGCTTATCCACCTCATGAGAAATTTTACCACTAAATTTACCTACATAAACAACATTAAATTCATCATTGTCACGGGTAATTAGACCTTGATCGTTGGCAACTCCTCCTGACTTAGGATAAAAGGCTGTTTGATTAAGTACGATAAATTTACCATCAGTTACAGAAACAACTTCCGCTTCAAACTCTTTTTGGTACATATCGGTAAGATATATTGGTTCGACCATTTTGAATCGCTCTCCAGACAGTGAATTTTATTTAGATTATATATAAACGAGAATTGATATTCCTAGTAATCCTATCCCTACGAGCTTAAAAATTGAATTCCCCCAAAACGAATCCCATCTAAAATTGACGAAAGATAGATGAAAGAATCCGAACCAAACACCTCCAGAATTAAATGCATCAACGAAAACGTGCAGAAAAAGAGCTCCAAATACTGAGATAAGCGCTACCAATAATATTGGGATATCAGATACATAGAAACACAAAAATATTGGAAGTCCATATAAAAAATTATGTGAAAGTATACCTCGGTGGGGAATAAGCTGATTAAACGTAATTTTCGCAATTTTTTGATCAAAATCGGGTAGACGAGAAAATATCGGTGCTAGAATAAATGTACCGATTCCCCATAAGCCTATGGGTACCTGTAAGTAAGCTAAAATAGCACTAACAAGTCCTACCCCAAAGAAGACATGAGTTAGACCTTTCATTTCACTTCACATAAATTGTGTGAGTATAAAAATTTCTCTCTAATCAAATTATGGAATGCAATATTTTTGATCGCAGAGTTTAAATCCTATCTTTTGTAGTGTGACCTGTAAAACACTATTCAGCTCTCAAAAGAAGATATAGCATTTAGGTAGAATAATATTGGATCCAATAAAGAATAGTGAATTCAAAAAATCCTTGGGTGCATTTAACACTCCAAGTTCACTCGCATTTGAATTGACGAATCGAGCCATTCAACAAGCAATTATAGTTCAAATGCGACGTAGGTTTAATGTTTCACATTCATCTGTTGAAAATATTATCAATTCAGGCAATACTAAAGTCCTAGAAGAACTATTGTCGTACATACTAAGCTTTACGATCCTTGACGGTTCAGTAGGGCAAGGAGAATTTATAATAACGTCCTATCGTTTGTTACTTGGAATTTCTGATTCTATAACTCAACGACTTGCCGAATTAGGAATAAATAAGACAAAAAATTATCGAAGGAAAATATTGAACAACCTATATGGCATGGAAATAAATTCTAGAACTCTGCTTGGATGCCAAGAAATTTTAAACGGGCATTCCTGGGATATAGACAAAGAAATCATTCCAAAGTGGATGAAGAACAATCTAGTGATAGGGAATTTTCTAGAAAGTGATTTTACTTCTTGGAAAAAGATACCTGAGAATTTTCCTGGATTCGACCTCATTATTGGAAATCCACCTTGGGGAAGTCAATTAACAAAAGAGGAAAGAGCTCATTATTTCAAAAAATTTAAACTATCAGGTTCAAGACGAAATTTGAACTCGTTTGAACTATTTGTATATCAAAGCACATATTTACTAAGATCAAATAGTGGTTACTTAGCATTATATCTCCCAAAAAACTTAACACGGTCTAATCAATATGTAAATCTGCGAAAATTCATTCTCCATAACTATCGGATTAAATCTCTGTTTTTTCACGATTTATTTGATCATGTAACACAGGAATTCATATCAATTGTAGCTCTCTTCACTGATAAAATCAAATCCAAGAATGAAATTCTTGTAGATAATGAGGAAAGAATTCTACAAACTGTCTACATGACCAATACTGATTATATATTTACGAAAATAACTGATAAAACGTCTTTCCAAGTATTAGAGCAAATTAAGAAAAATACAAAAGGATTAGAAGAATATGTAACAATACAGCGGGGTGAAGAGCTAAGTAAAAAAGGAGGAGTAATGTACTGTAATTTCTGTACATCGTGGGTACCATTATCAAGTAGAAAACCTAGAGTTGAATGTCCTCAATGTCATGAGATTCTAGATAAAAGTCAATTATTGATCCAATTCCTAATAAATCCCAGTAAATCGTCAGAGCATATTACACCAATACTTACGGGTGATGATTTTAACCATTATTATATTAAATCTACTCATTTTTTTAACGACACAATAGAATTTAAATCTAAAAAGAATCGAAATGTCTACAAATCACCAAAAATTGTGTTACAAAAAATAAAGCAATTTCCCTGTGCTGCAATTGATTTAAATAACACTCTTACAACTCAGAATGTTTACAATTTACGGTTAAAGGAACAATGGCGAAAAAAACCAATTTATCTTTACTATATTTTAGCAATACTGAATTCTAGTCTTATGCATTGGTATTATGAAAATCAATTTAACCTTGGATCAAAATATACAAATGCAATTTCAATCAAAAATCTGAAACGTCTTCCAATTCGACCTCCAGAGGATAATGAAAAGATTCTCGGGACAATTGAAACTCAATTCAAGAATTCTCACCCTTCAACACAGCCTCGAATTATGCAGAAAGACGAAATCGACGATTTAATATTAGAACTATATGAATGTTCTTCGTATAAAGAACTACTGTTGGTTTCAGACTAACTTGAGAGAGGATACTCTCATTCTTGTGTTTCTAAGTAAGAATCTAGTGTATTCTTCTGATAATCTTTGTATAGAGATTTCCCAAACAACGCTTTCTTTTCGATAATGGGTTTATATTCTTCTCTAAGTTCGAATCCTATTACATCCCGTTCAGTCTTACGCGCTGCTAGAATCGTCCCTCCAGATCCAGAAAATACATCTCCTACTAGATCACCTACAGAACTTGAGGTTAAAATTAATTTTTCTAGGAGAACTATGGGAAGTTGGCAAGGATGTCCCTTAATACGATGAGGGTCATTCCCTCTATTGTATTCCTGCCAAAAGAAAACATCTTCATCATAATGCTTTTGTTTATAGAACTGATATTTTTTACGATTTTTTACAAGCAATAAAATATGGTAATGACTTGTAACAAAGCGACGTTTCGTGTAGACCCCCCATGAAAAATGCCATATCGCATGATTTAGCATATGAAAATCTGTGGTTTCAAGTGCATTTAAAATGTATTGAAGATTAGTCCACCCAGATATAATATAAAGACTTCCAGTTGGACTAAGCGCATTATAACAATTTAAAATCCATTTTTTCGAAAATTCGTAATAATTATTAGTAGTATAATCGTCATTATATAGGTGATATTCGTCTGCTCCATATTCATGAGAAGATTTGCTGAAGGAAATACCAAATGGAGGGTCAGCAATGATTAAATCAAACAAACGTTTTTTTGCCATATTAGGTAGAGCATGGTTAACATCTCCTATTACTAGTTTGTAATTGGATTCGTGCTTCATGCTATACACTCAATATCAGGCAATAATTTTACTTAAGAAAAGGTCTTTACAAATTTTTCTTAGATCAGATTTAGCAATTGAGTCTGCCCAGTTTACTGGTTGTACCTTTGAAATAAGTTCTAAATATTCACCAAAGAATACAACTATCACATTGTTTGTATGTATTGTGAGACCTATCTCAGTATAAAAGGCAAATTTCTTATCATAATTCTCGCTTAACCGTCCTACAAATTCTGATAAATTAATGGTTTTTTTCCTTTTTTGTTGATTCTGCTGGCAAACAAGTATCAAATCATAAGACACGGCTTTCTTATTTTGGATATTCAGAACATTCAAGGCTTCACTCTGCAAAGCATGGGTTTTAACAACGCTAAAACCAGATGAATCAATTACATCAGCAAGTTTAAACCAAGTATCAGGATTACCATGATGAAATGTAAATACAAACAACCCACCTGGGGTGAGCTGTTTCTCACAGCTTCTAAAAATATTAAAGAGTTTGGAATAGTAATCAGTATCTCTATTTTTTGTTTCTATTGCCTCTCCCAATTTTGGAGTCTCAACTGGAATAAAAAATGGGTATTTTTCCTGTAATATTAATCGAATCCAAACATATAAGAAATCAGATAGTTCTGAATAATTTACATTATCAGCATACGGGGGATCAGATATTAAAAGGTCAACGCCATTTGTAAACAAGGGAAGTTTTTCAGAGTCTTGACACAGAAGAAGTAAATTACTTTTTTCGCCAGGAAAATTCTTAATTTCTCCATTGTATACTTTTCCATCAATTTTTCCAGAAACGATTCTTCGACGCTTAGAGATCTTTTCTTTGGAATTTACAGATGTAAAATTATAGGGTTCATGGTTGTACTTCTTCCCTTCTAGTAATCTCTTGAGGCATTTGATCCAAGTTCCACGGCCATATCTCGTCCCCCACACATTATTTTCAGCAAATGTCGACAAAGGGTGAAAATCATGGCGAGAAAATATCCCCTCGACTTTTTGCCCTTTAGGAGAATACCTTGTAAACGAATTGTTGTGATTTAAGAGGTTTAGAAATGCCGCTAAAAACATCTCTTGGAGATGTTCTTCTTCAATGTCTTTAATGAAGTTTAATATTATACTCAAAGTTAATAATTGACGGTAAGTAAATAGGTCAACCCATTTAGTATAGTTATGATTTAATAAGACCTTTGTTGTTCTGCCAATCGGGATATCTTCCCTTGGCCAAAGAAAGTTGCCTGAATAATTATTCCAATGATCTTCAGCTTTCTTATAGAGATCCATGTCCGTTTGTGAAACTCTTTTGATAAATTTATATCTAGATTTTGCAAGGTCTGAATCAGGATCTTTCTCGTTTGCACAGTGATAACAATATCCTTCAATGGCAAATGGTTTGCAAGCGAGAGGAGTCTTAATCGAACGAATAGAGTTTAAGATATTAACAAAATTTCCGCAATCAGGACATTCGAGTAATTTTCTACCCTTTCTAATACCCGCACTCGGTTTGAATTTTTGGGTACAATCAGGACATCTATTATCTGATGTAATCGGTTTATTTGAAGAAAATACTGCATAACATGAGGGGCAAAGGAGGATTGCTTCATTGGCCAAATATCCGACAAGAAAATTACGAAACATAGGGATGATTGAATTACATGTCGGGCAAGGTAAGCATTTGACCCAATGAGTGTAAATTATATCAGCGGAATTCTTACATACTGGACAGGAGGTTTTATACCATTTTTTCACTTGACTTTCAAGGTTTTCTTCACATTTTATGATTAAAGCTTGAAGTTCTTCTATATCAACCATAGTACTCTCAGTTTTAGTGATAAACCATGCAACTGGATTAATATCAACTCCGATACATTTCATACCAAGCCTTAAAGCTTCTATAATTGTTGTTCCTCCTCCCATAAATGGGTCAAGAATAGTTAAATTGTTGAAACAATCCTTAGCTTTATAAAATTCGTCCATGAAATTCTCTGATGAATTAAGAGTACAACTAAGGAGAATGGCCCTAAAAATAGCCGAAGATCGTCGGGCAAACCATTTAGAAATCTGATAAATCGGTTTATAGCTACTGCGTTCAGGTATGGCGAGTTGACTTATTTCAATGATTGGAAAAGTGGTTTCAATCATTTTTTTAGTCATAAAATCAAGACCAAATCATGAAGCGCTTTCTATGAACTTGATAAAGTCATTTGGAGTCTTAAAAACATGATCAGGCTTGCTTTGGAGAAGCTTTTCCAACTCAACTGCTCCCCATTCCGCCCCAGCAGTTGGAATACCTGCAGCCTTTCCAGCAATGATATCAAGATGACTATCCCCAATAAAGATTACTTTATCTGGATTCAGTTCTAAATCTTCTAATATAAGAAACAGTGCATCAGGATGGGGTTTTGAATTTTCCACATCACTTCCAGTATAGATAAGGTCGAAACAATCAGTAATATCCAATTCTTCTAAAGAGATGGTATTAGTATACCGTGATTTACCGGTAAAAATTGCTAGATATTGAACATATTTCCGAAAGTTATTCAATTCCACACGAGAAAAAAAACCCGTTTTTGGATGAGTGTTACGATACTTAATTAGAAATTCTGACCATGCTTCGTCAACTACCTCTGCTGGAAATACTTTTCTAAAGATTTCATCTCCAGGAGGACCCCATAATGACAAAACTTCATTCCTTGACATACTTTTTGATGGTCCAAGATAGTTTATTACAGTATCCTGAAATAAGGATATAATGAAATTTGTATTGTCAAGTAATGTCCCGTCCACATCAAATATAATACACTGAATCTTAGGCATGATTCCCCACCGTACCTTTTTATTATATATTTTTAACTTAGAAAAATGGATTGAGAGAGTGGATAGTGATGAAAGATTCAGGAAAGATTGATCCTCGGAATAAGCTAAACGCACTCTCGGGGAAAGAGTGGATTCGTTTTACAAAATCTTGGTTTATAGCCGATGGTAAACCAAGTGACATTTCACATGAGATTGATTTACATCCTGCGTCATTTCCTCCCTCCATGATAGAAGAATTCATCAATTTTTTCACGAAACCTGGTGAAATAGTACTAGATCCATTTTTGGGGACAGGATCGACTTTAGTTGCTTGTGAAAACACAGCAAGAAAGGGTATTGGTATAGAACTTTATCCTAAGTATTTTAAAACTGCAAAATCTAGAACAAAGTTCCCTGTTCTTGAAGGTGATGTCCGAATACTTCTACCCACTTTAGAAAAACAATCTTTTTCTCTTTGCATCACCTCTCCTCCATATTGGCGAATATTAAAGAAAAAAAAAGATTATAATCAACAAGAGCGATTAGAAAAAGGTCTCGATCTCCAATATGGGCAAAACCCTCTTGATTTAGGAATGATAGAAGAAAAAGAAGATTTCCTAAATGAATTGGTAGATATATTCACTAAAATTCATGAACTATTACTTCCCCAAGGCCATCTAATTGTATTTATCCAAAATGTCAGGGATAAGGGGGAAATGATACCTCTCGCCTTCGAACTCCCCCTACGTCTAACAAAATGGTATTCCTTTTTGGGAGAACGAATTTGGTTACAAAATCAGAAAAATTTGAGACCGTATGGCTATCCATATAGTTTTGTTTCCAATGTCCATCACCATTATGCTTTAATTTTGAAGAAACGGAAGTAAGAAAAACAACAAGAAAAATTAGGAATGATTATGATGAAACTAACACCCTATGGTGGTATTGATGAAATTGGGGGTAATTGTTTTCTTCTTGAGGCAGGAAAGGCCAGTCTCCTGTTAGATTTTGGTCGTTCTTTTAAAAACGAAGGGATTTATTATGCAGGATATTTACAACCACGTACAAGCCAAGGGTTAACCGATTTCCTGGAATTTAATATTTTACCTAAAATGAATGGATTATACTCCGACGACTTCAATGTAAGTTTTCCGGGAGATATTAAGAACATTCAGGGTTGTTTCTTATCACATGCTCATATGGATCACTACGGAAACATTAATCTCCTATCAGAAGATATTCCTGTCTATATGGGGGAAACTGCAAAAACTATACTAACCTCTGTTCAGGAAACATCACGACCTAGATTTGGAAGACCGTTTATTCGACCCCCGTCTGATAATACTCCATCTAATGTACGAACATTTCGTACTGGAGATACAATCCAGATTTTGGGATTAACCATTACCCCAGTTCATGTAGATCATTCTATCCCAGGAGCTTATGGTTTTATAATTGAAGATCGTAAAGATGATTTAGTGATAGGTTATTCAGGTGATGTGAGATTACATGGATGGCGAAAAGATCTTACAACTGACTTCATTAATATCGCTAAGAAGAAGGGGGTAAAGATTTTATTAATGGAAGGGACCAATGTTGATGAGGATTTTGACTTAAATGAGCCACAGGTACAACAAGATGTATCGGAAACTATTCAAATGACCGAAGGTTTGGCAATTGCAAATTACACGTTAAGAGACTTAGACAGGTTTAGAAGTTTCTATTTTGCTGCCTCAACAAACTCACGAAAACTCTTGATTAATTTGAAACAGGCACACTTGTTGAAATTATTGCAAAAAGATATACATTTGGATATTCCATCCTTTGATGACCCTAATATCGAGGTTTATCAACGACCAAAAGGACGATACTATCGCTGGGAACAGGAAATTATTAACGACCCTTCAATTACAATTGTTGATAACCCCAATTTCGCTCAAGAAGAATATATTTTCCATTGTGATTTTTGGAATCTAACGGATTTAATTGATATAAAACCAAAGTCAGCTACTTATTTCTATTCACATGGAGATCCTTTCTCTGAAGAGGGATTAATTGACTATAAACGAATGATGAAATGGGTTGAAGCTTTTAAGCTTGATTTTCATCAATTTCATGCTTCAGGGCATGCCCCTCGCAAGGATTTAAAGCATATCGTTGAAGAAATTGCTCCAGAAATCTTAATCCCTATTCATAGTGAACATCCAGAGAAGTATAAAGATATTGTTGACATTCCGTTGATACTCCCCTCACGTGGACGTAGCCTCAATCTTGGACATTAGTAATAACAGGTAAGAGGATCTCTACGTTTACATCCTTAAGAAAAAAAACCGAAAAAAGTCTCAAACCCCACAGTCATATCTACAAAGTCGACTAAACCAAACGCAAAAGTAATCGCAAATAATTTAGTAAATAAGCGTCGGTCTTTCCTTGGAAGAATGACAATTAACGAATAAAACCACATCCAGTACCAAGGAAATGAATTTGCATATATTTTTAAAAATAAAAGAAGTAAGAGTAAAGGAATCCAATATCCCCGATCTATTATTCCTTGAATATCGAATGAGATCTTTTTATTCCTTAAAACTGGTTTTAACCAGAAAAAAATACCCAATAGTAGCATTCCAGTCGATAGAATTGATGATATATACAATTTCGATATCAACAAAGGATTAGAGGGGATTTGCCCAGAGTATTGAGATAAGTTCCCAAAAAAACTAAAGTATGACAATATAAACTGGGAATAGAATAGTGGGAAGGACAATAAAATTAAAGAACCAACAAGATAACCAAGGCCACTCAACATTTTTTTCACCGAACCGATATCCTTCACAAGTAAATACGGAAGAATAAGCAATGTTACATATTTCCAGTGGAAACCAAGGCCAACGGCCAAATAACTCGCTTGATTATTACGAGAATACAATGCTATCGAAATTAAAAAGAAAAAAATGGTAATAGAAGTAGATTGTCCTTCAATAGCAGAGAAGGGAATAGCAAATAAGAGATACGAGAGAGCAAATCCTTTTTCAAATAATTCAGATTTCTCACTACCATTTTCGTTACGCGAAAACCGTTTCAATAGCTCAAAGATCAAGATCGTATTAAATATATCAAAGATTGACAAAATCCATTTCGCTGTGATTTGAGGAAAGGGCAGGGCCGCAATTCCAACCCAAAATAATAACTGGAGAGTTGGATAATCAAAAGTTGTATTTGGATATGATAGAATCCCCGAGGTGGGATCACCAATCGAGTAACCAGGATCGATCTCGAGTGGCGTCATGTCATAAACCTGAAAACCATGTTTCCAAAAGGCTTCCCCATAAAAAAGGTTCCTTTCAAAATCACTCGAGAATAATGGAAGGAAGAATACCCCCAAAACTAAGTGGAGAGAAATTAGAAGAAAGAATATGTATTTCAGAGACCCTAGATCGTGTGTAAATGATACAGCAGATTTTATACCTTCATTCACAATACATTGCAAACGAGATCGCATAATACATCATTCATGGATGGTAGAGGATCTAAAGAGTCTTCATATTATAATCTGACTACTTAAGAAAAATACTATTAGTCTTCTTTCACGGATCATCTCTAAATTTAATAGAATTTATAATCTGTAAGGAAAATTTGTAGACGGATTAAGGTTATTACACAAAAAACTGCAAGAAAAAATGCAATCTGAGAAACGATTTCAAATTTTTCTGGAAAAAACTCTGGATAGAGGACTGTTAGAATAAGATCAAAGACGCATGTTATTCCAAAGGAGTATACAAGACTAGTTACTGACTTAAATTGGATCATCCTTGATTTCTTTACTTTTTGAATGCCAAGCTGCGATGGTGTTTTTTTTTAATCGGTGATTGTCACCTTCAGCACCCCGCATCAGAATGGATGTTCAAAATGAATAATCCATAAGTTAATTAACTTTTTTCCAATGATAATTTTTTTTTCACTTGTCACTATACAATATGAAATTTGATAATAACTTCTATATTTGATTTCCAGGATCCCAAAAGTAACTCTCTAAGTTAATGATCTAGAATTACCATTTAAATTAATTTAATATACTAGTATCTTTAATAGTTAGTATTTTGTAGAATATTGGTTGTATGGTAGATGTACAAGGAGATAAACGGAAATTTTGTATGTTTAGGACAATAAAATTAGAATTTCATATTTAAGTCGGTTTTTCTAATATACAAGGAAAATTCAAATAATTTAAATAGTTCGAATATATATTACATCACTAGAGGCTTCTTAGTTGGATTCTCCTGGTAAATTATTTCTAGAAGGCAAAAAACACTCGCGGCATTGGCGTGAGCAATTAAATTTTAGTCAGATGCTTAATAATGTTTTTCAGGATGACTTCCCTATTTCTTTTCCTCAGTGTTACATCAATACTTCTGAAATTCAGAGATTAAGCCACTTACTTGGACAAATGGTAAATGCTACACCTTTACCAAATGAAATCCTTTCCTTAACACTTTTGGGGCCACGAAGAATCGGAAAATCTTCTGCTGCACGTTTTATTTCTCAGGAAATTAATAGTATAGTCGGTCCTAACTATTCTTGTTATGTTCAGTACGATCATAAATTTTGGGAGTGGTGGGAGGAGACAGATTTTTCCTCGACGCAGATATTCTTCTTGGATGATATCTTTCCAATTTGGGATGATTTATCATTTACTTCCTTCCAGGATCTTCTCCGACGCTCTAGCCATGATAAAATAGTTATTGTGACATTATTAAATTCAATTGAAGATCATTGGTTAAGAAGACGGTCAAAAAGTGAGGAGTTGGTATTATTTGACCATAAACCGCTCTTCTTCCATTATAAAAAGCCTAGTCATACCGAAATCGTCCAAATATTAAAGGAAAGGATGGATTTCCTTGAAAGTACACAATTCCTACCTATGAATATATTGCGCTATGCAGGTATTCTATCATTGGGTCTTCCAGGACTTGCTCTTTGGATAATTAGAAATATCCCTCTCAAAGTTATTGATCGAAACAAGGTCCAAAAAATTACTCTCGATGATTTTCAAAGTGTAGTATCTAGATTGAGTTTCGAGAAAGCTCTAAGACTTATTATCGATAATAATGCTCGAATCGTTCAAGAAGAAAAAGATGAATCTGGAGGAGAGTTCTGGCCTATAATAGATCCATTAAAAGCCATTTCTCCATCATTTACCCGTTCTTTAACTCGTATAAAAAAGAATGCGCTTCCTAAGAAGGAAATTTTAGAGGAGATGATCTTTCTTGATTATTTCGAGGGTTCAATTCAGCGTTCAGAGCTCCAGGAGAGGTCAGGAATTAAAGATTCTTCCTTAACGTATCAATGTCAGACCCTTTTGAAAGCGGGGATCATTTCCTATTTCAAGGAAGGTAGAGAAGTTTACTATCGTCTTTCCTCCCCTATGAAAGAAACATTAGAGCTTTTGTTCTTTGAATAATGATAATTAATTCTAGGTCGTTTTAACCATCGAAGATTGACCTATTTTATGGAGATTCTTATGGACCGAAAGTGGTACAGCGTCCAATAACCACAAGGTGTCAGTTTCATCAAATACAAACTCAATCATATAGCCTACCTCAAAATCATCATGAATTTTTTTAGCTAATTGAACTAAGGTTGAAATCTTTGCTTGATCTAGCGAAAGTACATTTCTTTTCGCAGGATCGTTTTCGATAATTTCCAATTGATGATTTTCGGGAGATATATGAGAAATTTTTCTTTTATATGCATTAAATGTTTCGATAGGTTCTCCAATTTTTGTCTCGGATGGATCTATGATGACATGGTCAGGGAAAATCCCATCCTCAGAATGGTGAACTTGAGCTCCCCAATTGGCTTCAATGTGAATTTTCTCCTCCTTATTACCTTTTTCGACATACATTATCCCACTGATATTAGCCTGGACCATTTTTTCGATAATAACAGCCACCCAAACGCTATCAGGGGCAAGACCCACATTTATCAAATCTTTCAGTACATCAGCAGTATACGCAGATGCCCAACAATTCTTAACGACACGAATAATTTGGCTGATATCATTCATATTGAAATGTACTCCCCTTCCAGAACAAACATGTCGCGATGACCCTTCCACATTAGCGGAAGTCCGGACAATTAATGCCTGAGAAGGAGAGTTTTCTAAAAGTGAGGTTATTGCATTAGCTATTTGATTTGCCATCTGCATTGGGACAGGACTAAAATTAATTAAATCCTGAATTTCTTGCGCAGTTTCGTTAATCGTTGCAGGGGAAACTTGCTCAATTAACTGATCAATTCGTTTCGTCCCTGGAGCGGTATTAAGATATCGTTTGAAAACCTTTGTAGATATTACAATACCCTTAGGAACGTGATACCCTCGTGCCATTAAGCGTGAGAGGGAACATGCTCTATCGCCAAATGTATCAGCTCGAGCATAATCTACCTCAGATAATTTGCGAATTGGCGCCAACTCGTACATTTGACAACTCATCCCTGTTTCCGAAGCATTGGAGAAGTAGTTTTTTGTTTAGATTTGAGGATGAATGGAAGTAAGTTCTAGTGAAAGATACTTTCCACACTCCTTTCAAGTAGTTGTTTTTATGACTTGGGTGTTTAAATTTCTATCGTCTTTCTCTAATTTCAGAAAAATTACAGAAATTTACTCAGATTGAGGAATTTGGTAGAAAGAAAAGAAATTAGAATTAATCTCCTAGGCGAGGATCTTAGTATTCTGAGCACTAGGAGAGTAATATCGGAGTAAGAGGCTATTTGAAACTACAGATACTGAGCTAAAGGCCATTGCTGCAGCAGCTATCTCAGGAACTAGTAATACGCCGAATGGAAGGAATAAAACACCTGCTGCTAAGGGAATGCCGAGAACATTATAAAAAAATGCCCAGAAGAGATTCTGCTTTATTTTTGAAAGAGTTTTACTACTTAATTGAATACTTGCTACTACATCCCGAAGATCTTCCTTAATAAGGACAATATCTCCAGTTTCAATAGCAATGTCGGTACCACTTCCTATCGCAAACCCTACATCTGCCTGTGCTAAAGCAGGAGCGTCATTAATTCCATCACCTACCATACCCACGAATTTACCTTCTTGTTGTAAGTTTTTAACTATCTGAGCCTTATTTTGAGGAAGAACTTCTGCAAATACTTCAGTAATACCTAACTCCTTTGCAATAGCTTCAGCTGTACGATTATTATCACCAGTAACCATGTAAGTTTGAATTCCCATCTCCTGAAGAAGTTGAATAGTGATTTTACTCGTGTCTTTGATTGGATCTGAAATTCCCAAAAGGCCTATCAGCTCTTTGTTTAGAGAAATCAATACTACCGTTTTTGCTTGGCTCTCCAATTCTTGCATTTGAGCTTCTATAGGATCTGTGATTAAACCATCTACATTATGCAGTTTTCTATTGCCTACAGTAACAATCGTACCATCGACACGTACACGAACCCCTTTGCCTGGAATTGCTTCAAAATCTTTAGGCTCCCATAATGAAATTTTTCTTTCAGTAGCTGTTTCTAGAATTGCCTGAGCTAATGGATGCTCAGAACCTCGTTCAGCAGAGGCGACCCACTTTAGTACAGCGTCTTCAGTCAAGTCATTTTTTAATACAGTAATATCTGTTATACGAGGTTTCCCTTTGGTTAAGGTGCCAGTCTTATCAAATATTAAAGCGTTGATTTTTTGTGCAGCCTCCAATGATTCGGCATTTTTAATCAAAATTCCTTTCTCAGCCCCCTTTCCAGTACCAACCATAATTGCAGTCGGAGTAGCTAATCCTAAAGCGCAAGGACAGGCAATCACTAACACTGCTATCATTAATTTTAAAGAAAAGACAAAAGGGCTCATATTCAGATCAGTTAATAACGATGTAGGTAGAATACCAAATGTAAAGAGACTAAACCAAAATAAAAAGGTAATTAGGGAGATAAATATTACAGATGGGACAAATCTGCCTGAGACAATATCCGCAAGTCGCTGAATTGGAGCTTTAGATGCTTGCGCATCCTCAACTAGTTTAACAATTTGAGCTAATGCTGAATCAGCACCAATTTTACTTGTCTGTGCTTTCAAAAGGCCATTATTATTAATTGTTGCCCCTATAACTTTGTCACCTACAGATTTTTTAACAGGCATAGATTCTCCAGTGATCATTGATTCATCAACTGTAGATTTTCCTTCAAGGATGGAACCATCAACTGGTATTTTCTCACCTGGACGAACCAGTACTACCATACCTACAGTTACATCTTCAATAGGAATTTTTGTCTCTTGACCCTCCACCAATACGGTTGCTTCTTTCGCTTGCAGATCAATTAATTTCCGAATAGCCTGTGAGGTCTGACCTTTTGCACGAGCCTCTAAAAATTTCCCTAAGAGCAGAAAAGTGATCAAGAATGCTGCTGTTTCAAAGAAAACTTCGCCCTTTAGGATAAACAATGATACAACAGAATACCAAAATGCCGCATTAGTCCCAATAAAGATGAGAACATCCATATTGAACTGACGATGACGAAGTACTTTTATTGCACCCCTATGAAATTGCCAACCAGCAATAAACACAACTGGTATTGTGAATAACATAACTACGAATTGCCTCGTATTTATACCTAGAATAAAGGGGTCTGGTAACAGTAAGGGTATTCTTAAACCCAACACATAACCAAGACTGTATAAAAACACAGGAATTGTAAAAATTATCGCAGATAATAATTTCATTTTTTGACGTTTGTACTCCCGTTCTCGTGCTAACTTTTCTCGATCTTCAGTCCTCATATCTGAAATAATTGGTGTAGCCCCATATCCAACGTTTTCAATTCGCTTTATTACCTCAGTTTCACTGATGACTGATGGATCGAATTTTACGTGGGCTTTTTCTGTTGTTAAGTTTACTGTAATATTTGTTACTCCAGCAACATTTGTAAGAGATTTTTCGATAGAGCTCACACAACTTGCACAAGTCATACCCTCAATTTTTAAATCAAGCTGATTTGCAGCTCCCGCCTTCACCTCTAGATTCTCTGCTCCATAACCAATACTTTCCACATCGGCAATTAATTTCTTTATGGAAACATTTTCGGGATCAAAAATTATATTGGCTTTTTCTGTCATTAAGTTTACATTAACCTTGTGTACCCCACTCACTTTACTTAACTTTTTCTCCACAGAAGCTACACAAGAGGCACAAGTCATACCAGTTATCGATAAATTAACATTTTTCAAGGAAGAGGATCCACTTAATGGATCTTCTTTTTCTTTAAAGGAAGAGGATTTTCCTCCATCTTCTAATTCAGGAGAATCGACTCGTTCAGAAGAATCTCCTTCCTCAAGTGTCATAGGTTTTCCACAATGAGTTGGAATGTCTTGTACACCACAAGAAGGACCCATCCAGCAGACTAATTGCTCATTACCGCCGATTGACTCGATGTGCATGGGTTGTTTGCAATGCATTGGAATAGCTTCTGAAAAATTACATTCCAGACAAACTAATCGTGATTCTGTTTTCTGTTCTACATCCTTGGAAATTGGAATTTCTTCTATTTTCTGTGGTAATTTTTCTTCCAATGACTTAATAAGCTCCATCGGAGATCCGTGATGCTCAGGTAAATCCTGAACCCCACAAGAAGGACCCATCCAGCAGACTAATTGCTCTTTACCATCAATTAATTCTAAATGCATGGATTGTCTACAATGCATTGGAACAGGTTCTGTATAATCGCAAATTGCGCATTTAAGGATTTGTGACATCTTTTTATCACCTTATTTTACCATAATTTTTAAAGAACGTGGATTTAAAGTTAATTTAATCCGAATAAAGTAATGATTAAGGGCTAAATCCTAAAAAAATCCTATATTTGTTCTTTTCACTTATTTTACCCTCTACAAATTTCGCTTATAGGATCATGCACTTAAAAATTAAAGGATTCAGATTATAATAAGATACAAGTTAAAAGGTGTTAATTTCGTTGAAACAAAAGAGGAAAATCATTATTGGAAATTCCCGTTTCTAATTGAAAGGTAGTCAATTTAGGTAGAGCTTTAATATTTTAAGTAATTACTTATCGATTGATCTTTCTAGACAAAACAAGTTATTCAGATGAAGTGAACTAATTCCCTAATAAATTTAGATTCTTCTTATTTAACAATTTTGAATCGACTAAATGAGAAAGGACGTGTAACGTATTCCGAACTAGCAGAGGAACTGATGCTTACTGTTCCCACTGTTAAAGCTCGGATCGATAAGTTAATTAAAATAGGCGCCATTGATCATTTCGGAATTTACTTGAATCCTCATACATTAACAGGAGATCCTTCAGCGATTCTACATTTTCAGGTTATGAAAGACGATGTTCAATCATTCGTTGACCATTTACAATCCTTAGACGAAATCAAATCTGTTTATGAAGATCAAAGACCTGCGTTTTCTTTTAAGATAGGAGCAATATCAGTCTTTTCCCATGTAAAATCAGGATCTTCTCTTCCAAAGTGACCATAAGCAGCTGTTTTAGCAAAAATTGGACGCTTGAGATTCAACCTCTGAATGATCATTCCAGGTCGGAAATCAAAATATGTTTTGATAAGGTCAAGAATAATTTTCTCTGGGATTTTATTAGTTCTTTTTGTCTCGAGATAAATGGATAATGGTTTTGAAACTCCTATCGCATATGCGATTTGTATCTCACACTTTTTCGCTAATCCCGCAGCAACAACATTTTTTGCGGCCCAGCGTGCAGCGTAAGATCCTGAACGGTCAACTTTAGAAGGATCTTTTCCAGAAAAACACCCACCACCATGTGAACCTACACCACCATAAGTATCTACAATTATTTTTCTGCCAGTAAGTCCAGTGTCGCCGTGAGGACCTCCAATTACAAATCGTCCTGTTTCATTTACAAAGAATTCAGTATTTTCGGTTAGATACATCGATGGTATAACAGGATTGATAACATTTTCAATGATCTCCTCTTTAATTTGCGAATGGGTCACTTCTGATGAATGCTGTGCTGCAATGACCACAGATAGAACTTTAGAGGGTACACCACCTTTGTATTGAACCGTTACCTGAGATTTCCCATCGGGTCGTAACCAATGAAGTTTTCCATTTTTACGTACTTCTGCCAGCCTACTAGTTAAGCTGTGGGCAAGTGTAATTGGTAAAGGCATAAAAGAATCCGTTTCCGAGCACGCATATCCGAACATCATCCCTTGATCTCCAGCTCCTTGTTCTTCGGGTGTTGACCGTTTAACTCCTTGGGCTATATCAGAACTTTGTTCATGAATAGCATTAAGTACTGCTACGCTCTTATAATCAAAACCCATATCTGAATTTACGTAACCAATTTCTTTGATTTTTTGCCGAACCACTTTTTGAATGTCTACATATGTATTAGTTGAAATTTCACCACCAACAAGCGCCATACCAGTTGTAAGGTAAGTTTCGCATGCAACATGTGCCTCAGGGTCCTTTGTCAGTATCGCATCAAGGATACTATCCGATATTGCATCAGCCATTTTATCTGGATGTCCTTCGGTTACTGATTCAGAAGTAAAAAGATGTTCTGTTTGAACCATATTATTAACCTTCCATGGTCCAGCAATTTCAAGTTTTCCTTGCTGGAATGTGGATTACTCACTAGGACATAGAATAATAGAATTTTTACTTAAGTGTAGTGATGTTTATCTCGAGAAGCTCAACGAAGAGTATAAAGTAATTCTTACTAAAATGATTTACATCTAAGTGAAACAGCGAAAATATCACTTTCCGACTTCAGACTTGATTTTATTCAGAGAGATGACTCCTGCATGAACACGTTTTGTTTGGGGGGATGAGTTCTATTACATCATTTAGAATATTCTTTAGCTCAGACGCTCGTTGGTTAAATAAATCGATAACTTCCTGATGATTCACCTGTTGCTGAAGTCCTGCAGCGAAGTTGGTTACTACAGCAATTGAACTGTAACATATCCCCAGTTCACGACAGAGGATTGCTTCGGAGGAATTGGTCATACCAACAACATCTCCACCCATGGATTGGAAAGCTTTTATTTCTGCAGGGGTCTCAAATCTTGGACCTGCCGCACAACAATACGTCCCATGAAGTCGGGAATGAGGAATTTGTGAGAGTACTTCAGAAATATGGTGACGTAAATCTGTGCAATAAGGTTGAGTCATATCGGTATGTACCACACCTGATAATTCATGTCCATCAGTAAATTTAACACTGAAACCGTCTTCAAAGAATGTGATTGGACGAATAAAATCAATAAATTGATCTAAGAGCACATAAGTTCCAGGTCTGATTTCAATCTGAGCACTACCTACTGCACTTGTTGATAGCACTCTAGAGATTGAAAGATGATGTAGTGCATAAATATTCGCTCTGAAATTAATACGATGGGGTGGAATCGAATGGCCCTTACCATGACGAGGTAGAAAATACAAATCTCTATTATCTACTTCGGAGTAATAAATCACTACGGGTTCTGGGCTAAATGGAGTTTCCACAAGTTTTTCTGATGGAGAGGGTAAAAAATCATAGAATCCAGATCCACCAATGATACAAAGGGCCTCTTTCATTTAATTTTTTACTCCTGCTTACGGATTATCGGATCGATCTTCTTCTTCTCTTTGATAGAATTGGTAAAATAACTAGGATAACCATTAACAAAGATATATTTGGAGTATTTGAAGCGTACTTCACATCGGTTGGGATAATCAGGTCCCCAGCTATAACTTCCTCGTACAATTCAACCATGGTCTTATTGACGACCGAAGGATCAGACCATCCATTAGCATAGAATATGTTATCAGATATTCCAAAACTGGCCGCGATACCTCCGAAAAATCCTTGAGTATCGTTAAAAGATTTGAAAATTTCGGTTAACACACGTGTATTGTTTTTCATCACACTCATGGATTGATTCAAATCCACACAAACCACATCTCCGCTTGTAACTGAGTTAAGCATAGTTAAGGTGTTATTAGCTTGAAGAGCGGTAAAAACTAGTTCGATATTCTGATTAGAAAACTCAGAACCAATAGTCTGGACTTTTTCTTGATCAATATATGTATCGATGTAAGATATCGAAATATCTATATCTGTAGTATTTCTAAATATAGCACTTTGAAACCCTGCAATCAATTGACGAGTCCTTGCGTCTCCTTTCCAAGAACCAACTATTCCAATCTTAGGAGGTAAAGGATAAAATTCTGCAACTGTTAATGATCCAGCAATGAAGGCTGTCTCATTTTCTTGAAAACTCACTACAAATAGATTGTCAGGAATACTTGTACCTGTAAAAGTTGGAAACGCTCCCGCTAAATCATAAAACAGGAAATTAGTTTCAGAATAAGCTGAAACATTAAATTCTCTCCTTAATTCATATCCTACAAGTACAAACAAATCATACTGATTAGTCTGTATCAGAGTTTCAGTAAGGTGAGTATGATTTGTACTTGATCCATTGTAAGTATAAGTAACTTCATATGGGGCTATCTTGTTACGTGTATAATTTTCGAGCTGAAATACGTCAAAATCAATCTGGTATGTCTGATTAATGTACTTAAACCCCCTAAGAACGTCATCGGTATACGAAGAATGATAGAATTCTGGTGAATCAAGTATCACGGCAATTTTTTGGAGGGGTTCATTGATTGTTGCATTATTTGCTGTAAGTGGTTGACCACTAAGCATGAAGAAATACAATATTAACATAATTCCAACTTGTTTTTTCATAGCAAGACCTCATCAAGATTATTGAAAGATTTTCATTTTTGAATCATTTATGCCTTTCGATTTCAGGAGGAAATTACTTGTGAAATTCGAAATATTTATTTAACCTCCAAGTAAAATTCCAATAGTAAGTATTTAAGTCAAAAAAATACACGGATTTAACGATGTTTGAGTGGTAAAAATGGCGTCGAAATTAAGTGTTCTGGGAATTGGATTAGTAATCATCGGAGTTATAGTCTTTTCATTATTTAATGTTGCATGGATTGTTTTTCCACCTTTTGGGGGAAGAACATCGGATTTAACTAACGAAGTGACAATATCTGCTGGTAACCTTGCAGGGGAAGTAGAAGTCGGGAGGATACCTGCATCGCCGTTAATGTTAAATTTAAAGGTTATTTTCATCTTTTCTGCTGATGCTGCTTACTCTTGTGAATTTTCACTTATATTCAAGACTAATAGTTTCCCAACTGGTGCATCTCTTGCTGGTACCACAAGAAGTTATGATAAACCAGAAGGAACGTCAAGTAAACAAATTTCTCTATCATTTTTTGATCCTCTTTCACAAGGAGAGGAGGCAAACGTATTTATCAGGGTATCAAATACAGGATCATCGCCAATTAGGATTTTTACCCGCCGAGTTGTGATTGTTCAATTTTTAGGGATTCTTACGCCAGTATTACTTGCTTTAAGTGGCGTTATTGTGACCGTGGTTGGTTTAAGACAAGGCAAGGCACCAAAAGTTAAAAGAAAAAGAGCTGCTCCCGCAGGTGGATGGGAACCTACACTCCAATGGAGTGGTGGATCAGGTGGAGCTAAACCTAGTACAAACAAGAAGCGACCAAAGATGGCTATTTCCTCTACAAAAGGTCAACCTACACAAAAAAGAACTGTTGTGAAAAAGGCGGTACCTAAAGGAGGGGCACAAGCTGGGTGTAAGTTCTGTGGAAAACAAGTACCCAATAACGCGTTTTTTTGCCCACATTGTTATGGGAAACTACGATAAGTGGAATAAACCTCCCTTTCTCCTTTTTTTCTTTCAATTGTAATTTCCAGTACCAGTAATGGTAGAGAGAAGTATTAATTTCATCACGGTAAATCTACATATCCTGTTGAAGGTACTCAGCGGATCGATGTATGATGTCAAAAACTATAGGTATTTTAACTGGTGGAGGAGATTGTCCAGGATTGAACAGTGTGATTTATGGTATCCTTTTAAAGGCTGCAGATGCTGGTTACAACGTTATTGGTATTGAGAAGGGATGGAAGGGGTTTTTAGAGAATCGTACGCGAGAATTAGATGTTTCAACTCTCGATGATCTGCACACTGTTGGAGGCACATTGATTTACACATCCCGCACTAATCCGTACAAAAAGAGCAAAAATATTCAGAATCCCATTGAACGAGAAAAAGCTATTAAAAACACAGCAGAAATGATGGCTTCTCAAGTTAAAAAATTAAAACTTGACGCACTCATTACAATTGGCGGGGATGACACGTTAGGAGTTGCTGCAGCTATGTATAAGTTTGCTGGAGCAAACGTTATTGGTGTTCCAAAAACGATTGACAATGACCTATCCAGTACTGACTATACATTCGGTTTCTGGTCTGCAATTCAACTTGCTTCTAACACAATGGACAACATTACGACTACAGCTCGCTCACATCAACGTATATTCATTGTTGAAGTAATGGGCCGTGATGCAGGGTGGTTAACATTAGTGAGCGGAATTTCTGCTGGTACAGATATCATGTTAATTCCAGAAAAACCATTTGATTTACAAAATGATATTATTAAGATTTTGAAAGATCGTGTTGACACTGGACGTAAATATCACATTATTGCTTGCAGTGAAGGGGCTATTCCAACAGAAGAATCTTTAGAACGTGACTTTACAACAATTTCACCCCAAGATATTGATGAATTACCAAAAGATGACTTTGGAAACCCGCTACTCGCAAAATTAAACATGTCTAAAATCCTTGTAAGGGAATTAAACAATCAAGATAAACTTCGGGAATACTTCATAAAAAAAGATGCCGAGTATGATATTCGTGAGGTTACTCTTGGCCACACAATGCGAGCTGGAACTCCTAATTCCTTTGACAGAATTTTGGGACTTCGATTAGGGGTACAAGCAGTAAAACTTGTAATCGAAAACAATTTTGGACAAATGGCATGCCTCAATGGAACTGAGATAGGATCAGTCGCATTTACTGAAGGAGTTCGGAAGAAGCTTGTACCACTTACGTCTGATCTTCTAGAGGTTGCAGATCTAATCACCAAAGTTAAATGTGGTAAAAAATAAGCAGGTATTTAATTTCAAGATTTGATTATTTCTTTCTTAATAATAAGAACTATGACAATGCTCAACAAAAGAGCATATGCAATACCTAATACAACCAAATCGGATTCCATTTTGTTGAATGGAGAAGAATTAGCTGATGAACTAGTCGAATTAACATCCACGGATGAAGTATTGAAATTTGAAACAACTCGTTCTAATGCAGAAGTAATATTTAATAAGCCATAGCCATATATAAGATCTTTTCCTTCTTCTCCTAAATCAACAGACGATTCATGTAAAATCATTCGTATTTCTTCAGTTGTTAAAACAGGATTTAAGGATAACATTAAAGCAACTGACCCTGAAACTAGAGGAGTAGCATAAGAAGTTCCAGAACCAAGAACAACGGATGAATTATATCCAGTAATTGAATATACGTCATCTCCTGGGGCACAAATCTCATTTTGCTGCCCAGGTGCAGAAAAATCAGCAATGACTTGGGAGCTTGTTGTTGCTGAAACAGCGATTACCTCACTATAATTACCTGGATAAGTCACATAATTTTTATTATTACCTGTTACACCTACGATGATAACCCCTGCTCGGTATGCATTCTGGATAGCCTCATAAACTTCATTTGGAGGGATCCCATTTGCTTGTAGGGATAGATTAATGATTAATGCTCCTTGTTCAACTGCATAATTAATAGCACCTACTAATTTTGGCCAATCTGATACAAAGAAGCTAAGATCAGGACGAAGAAAACGTAACGACATAATCTTGACAGAAGGAGCAACACCTACAAAGATATCATCATCATCATCTGCGGCTATTAAACCTGCGATAAAAGTTCCATGCTTACTCCCGATCACAGGGGGAAGAGGAGGTGATGGATTATTATCATTGTCCTGAAAATCCCATCCCACATAATCATCAATATATCCGTTGTTATCGTCGTCCCAACCATTATTGGGAATTTCTCCTGGATTCTCCCACCTCGAGTTTTGTAAATCAGGGTGAGTAAAATCTACGCCTGAATCAATTATAGCAACAGTAATCTCTGAGGATCCTTGGGAATACATCCATGCACCCGGTATACCCACTTCCTGCAGGTTCCAATAATATGATGCACTCAAGGCATGAACGAATATAGGCTGACTTAAAAAACTAGTAAGAATTAGTATCCAAATGGAAGTAAAGAAACTTACACTAATAGACCGGTCCTTCATACTTCTACGCAGCCTCTATTTCAATTGAAACTTGAAGAGTCTCTGCTTTCCGTTTTATAAAGTCGAGACCGTATGTTGGCTTACGAATGGAGAAGATCATTGACCAGTGATCGCCAAATACTTCCTTTTCAACTGTAGCAAATTCATGACAAAAGGATCGAAAAATAAAACTGGGTGTGTATTTAATTAAATAACTCTTTTTAGGACGAAATTTCTCAATTACTCTTGTTAAAGGTTCAATTCTTTCCTTTGCTGAGATGCAAACTATTTCATATTCTGGAAAATGTTCTTTCAGAAGATTTTCCCGTGTTTCAAGTTCGTTTTCTGTTAATAAGTCTATTTTATTGATGACTAGCACACGATTATTTTGAGGGTTGATTTCATTTATTGTATTAATTGTAACGTTTAACTTTTGAAGAATTAAATCTAACGATGATTCACTAGCGTCTATTACTATCAATATTATATCTGCAGCTAAACTTTCTTCAAGAGTAGATCTGAAAGAATCAATCAAAAATGTGGGTAAGTCTTCTATGAATCCTACAGTATCTGTAACAAAGATTTTCAGATCATCTAGTACAAAGCTTCTGATACGGGTATCCAGGGTTTCAAAGAGTCGAGAACTAACACTGGCTGCATTGGTTTTTGTTAATGCATTTAACAAAGTTGATTTTCCAGCAGAAGTATAACCAACAATGCTCACATATAAGCTATCATGGTGATACCTCTTGCGATTCAATCTTCGTTCTACACGTTGTTGCTTCAATAATGCAAGCTTTCCTTTTAGGTGGGCCTCACGTTTTTTAGTCCCTGCATCAAATTCATGTAACGGATTTTCTCCTGTTCCGCGAAATCCTGCACGTTCTGTATGCCATGCCCCACCTATGCTTAAACGATTCATCAACCTCAATCTTTGCCGAGGACTTTCATATTTAAGCTGAGCCAATTTAATCTGTATCTTAGCTTCTTCCATCATGGCTCTGAGTGCAAAAATCTCAAGAACTAATTCAAATTTATCAATTATCAAACATTCTAGTTTTTCTTCCAGATTAATATGCTGTTTAGCTGATAAATGCACTCCTACAATTATGATTGAATCTATTTGCTCTCCAATCTTGTATTTTAAATCGACAAGTTGACTGGGTGAAAATAGATACTTGGGATTATTTATCCGTAATTGGACCTCTTCCATAATTTTATAATTAGATGACTTCACTAGTAGTCGCATTTCATTATTTAGAAACAGATCATTCTTTGTATTCGGATATGGAAGTATAAGAATACACTCCCCTCTTGGTTCCATTAATTCTGACTCCATTTGTTGTATAATTCTCACATCCGATGATATATATTCATTCAAAGAAAAATCTCTGACATTATGAGATTCTACAGTTCTTTATTTGAGTATTGTCTTTTTTTAGTCTATATCTGACGGCCTTCTTCTAAAAAGGTTTTTAAATCTGATCTTGAGTTGACTAACACAGAATAACGATTGTTAATCTTTCTTGGAAATCCCTCTTGATTTGAATGGATATGTCCGGTACTAAAACTAATACTAAAACAGGGCCCAAACGGTTGAAAAAACTCGTACAACCCCAAGAGGTAATTGTATGGTACGTTCTTCCTGCCATCCGTCGCGTGCTAACAAATACGCTTATTAATGAACATCACATGCCTCAAACAGAAATTGCTAAAAAATTCAGGCTCACAGAACCAGCTATCTCACAATATAAGGATAAGGAAGGGAAAAAGAATACTCGTGGGAACAAAGTTACCTTTGAGCCAGAGGTAATGACTGAAATCCTTGAGTCTGCACGCCGAATTGCAGAGGAAGATAGCTACGCCCCACGTGAAGTCCAACGAATTCTAAAATTTATAGATAACGGCAAATTTTTGTGTAAATTTCACCGACAATATGGAATTACCCACGAAAATTGTAAAATCTGTATGGACGATGAAATATAGGAAAATTATCTCTTACCTTTTGTGTATCTCAACTTCTGATTAAGAAATAAGAGAAGAAATTATTTCTATCTCTTCTGTATATTGAAACGAGATCAGACAATCTAATTTCAACAATATTTTTGTATGTAATTTCTTCTTATCAAAAAGATCGTAATTCGGCTTTCCAACCATATTTATTAAGAGAAGATCCATTCCTCTTCAATTTTACCAATTGATGTTAACAATTTTCAATATAAACACGATAAAGAGTGGAGATCTACATCTACTCATTTTGCTAGTGAGAGGGAGAGTTTACATTTCATTTATATATACACATAATTAACACATTATTTACGTATATTAAGGATATTCTCTCTAGGTATCTTTTTATAAGCTATTTTTCGTGAATGATTCAACGACAATTGTGATACAGATGAATTACTTCGTATCGATTTATACCTTTGGAGAGTTTTAATTTGGCTTACGAGAGCTGTAATGAATGTAAGAGTCTTGCTATGGTTTATGACGATCAACGTGGTGAAATCATATGCGCAGAATGTGGTTTAGTAGCTAATAGCGCGATTTTCAGTCATGAACCTGAATGGCGAGCGTATAATGCTCAAGAAGAAAAATCTAGAGTCAGAGTTGGATTACCTACGACTTTGTTAAACAATAATGAGTTACGAACCGTTATTGGAGGTAAATCGAAGGATTCCTATGGTAAATCCTTGAACACAGAAGCACAAGCAAAATTCGCTCGTTTAACTGTAATGGATGAAAGGATCCAAGATCGGACTACTCGAAACTTAAAAAATGCATTAATGGAATTAAAACGCATTAGATCGCATTTAAATTTATCTGATGACACATGTGAAACAGCTGTCCATATCTACAAATTAGCTCTCAAAAAAGATCTCATTAAAGGGCGATCGGTAATTGGTATGATGAGTGCGGCCATATATTTGGCTTGTCGTAAAAAAGGAACCGCTATTACTTTAAAAGATACTTCTGAAGTTGCTAATATAACTTCTAAGGAATTAGGTAGATGCATTCGAATTTTCCTCCAAAATGTGAATATGAATAAATCTACTACGGATCCAATCACTCTGGTTAACCGTCTTGGAGAAAATCTCGGATTAACAATGTATACTCGTAAAATCGCTATTGATATCCTAGTCGAAGCTCGTGATAAAAAATTAACCATAGGGAAGATACCAATGTCATTAGCAGCAGCAGCAATCTATATTGCCTCCATTCAGACTGGTGAGCGTCGTACTCAGCAACAAATTGCTATTCCAGCAAGAACTACTCCCGTCACCATCAGAAATCGCTTCAAAGAGCTTGCACGAGGACTTGGGATGGAAAAATTTGAAGTAAAACGAGGGGCAGCTGCAAAACCAGTCATAATTCAAGACCCCACCGCTTGGGTACGCAAGAAAATGAAATCTGCAAACGCATAAATTCTTCAGTTTAGATCACAACAGGTGAAGCTTATGTCTCCACCAATTCTTTTATTTCTAAAATAAAAAACATGGCGTTATTGATAAAATCTTTAATGTTCAAGGACAACAGCGATCGAAAACCATGTTTGCCATATACAAACTTTAACGTGTGAATGGATTGTTGTAAACGTATGGCTAATGATAAATCTTTGATTTGAGAATTTTGTTCTTCAAGCAATTGCAACTCTGTGATACGTTGTTCATATGCAGCCAGTGGTAAAAAGAAATTGGAATCCTCAAAGTGACTTTGGAATGAAGTATTTGATTTTGCTCCAACACCTTCCATCAAAGCATCAACAGCGATGATCATGCTTAGTACCACGAGTTTAATAGCAAATAACTTATCAAGTGTAGTGGTTGCGTTTACGTAAACCCTAATAGAGCTATTTAAGTACCCATGGGCATCCTCAAACACAGTCACTCGATAAACAATCCTTAATCTCAATTCAAGAAATTCGCGTAAACGATTTTCTTGTTTCCTTGAATAATCCTTTACTTGCTTAATTGTGGTTATCTAGGATATTTTTAAGGCTGTTGATTAATTAGGAATTTTCAAGCTGATAGATCATTCCCCAATTATTGTTAGAATCAAATGCCTATCACGAGGTTTATCATCCAATTCAAGGAAAGCGATTTGTTGCCAAGTCCCATGAATTAATTTACCTTTATGGATTGGTACAGTTAAAGAAGGACCCATTAAGGAGGCACGAACATGACTATGGCCGTTATTATCGTGCCACGTTTGCTCATGATGATAAGTCATTGATTTAGGAATAATTCGTTCAAGAAACTCGGGAATATCTTTCAAGAGGCCTGGTTCAAACTCCAAAGTGATGATAGCACCAGTAGAACCTGCATTGAATATGGAAACAATTCCTTCCTGAATTTTGGAATGTTTAACAGCAGTTTCTACTTTATTAGTAATGTCTATTATATCTGTTTCGTAAGTTCTAGGTAATTCGATTTCTGAATGCATAACGGTCATAATTCTACCCTACAAAAGTTTATTACTTATGATAAGACGTCTTAAATACATATATCTATCCAGATTGTTTATGTGTATCTTTCTTGTTAATTTAGCTTATAGTAAATCAATTTTAATTGTCTTCTGATGAGAGTTTCCAAAGACATCAATGATATTTATCCAAATGTTATATTCCCCAGAATGCGAATATTCATGACTAGCGGAAACTGCGATGGTCTTTTCTACCTCCTTTCTTATTATTTGCCTATAAGAATACCATCCTATATTTGCCATTGATTTATTATAATACCAGTCAATTTCCCAATAATCGATCAAGTCTAAATATGAATAATGTTGTAATTTACTCAACGGAGAGGAGTGCAGTAAATTTATTAATGTTATTCCTATTTCAGTCCCTTGAGCAATTGGACGCTTGGTGACGTTTATATTAATCCCAAACTCCCTATTTTTGTCGGATTCACGGCTATTAGGTTTCAGTATTAATTCATGAAATGCAAATGGTTCCCTTCCCTCTATCTTCAATAATCTTTTCCGTATTTCATTGATGGATAACATTCCAATGTCAATACCCAACCATTTCCTGTCATGTTGTTCTGCCATAGCGAGTGTAGTCCCTGACCCAGCAAAAAAATCAGCAATAATGTCACCTTTTGAAGTACTAATTTCAATAATGCGTTTTAATAAGGCTTCAGAATTTTCTGTTGGATATAAAGTTCTTTTTACTTTTTGGTATCCAGCAATGTCAATCCACAGATTATCATGGGAATATTCAATTTCTGCTTTATCTTGGCCCTTTCTGCTCCTCTTTTTTATCATTTCATGCCTAAGCTTTGCCTGTTTGCTCCCACGATAAACGAATAACGAATCAGAATGCACAATTAGGTGAGTCTGTTGATTTAACTGCTTTTCTGATAAATTCTTTTTCATACGACGGATAATAAATTCAATCTCAAAATTTTCCTGCCCAAAAATATCATTCAAAACTTCCCTCGCATAATGACCAAAATGATAATCAAATCTTACAAATATAAAACCATCTGGACGTAATAACGACCTCATTAGAATAATACGTTTTCTGAACCAGAGTTTAAAGTCTTCTATTGGCGTGTTACTCGTAAATACATTTTCATAAGCCACCGTTTTTATCGAAATGTCTGACTTATTGTTCTGTATAAAATTTGAACTTTCTCTTTTTTGAACGGGGATATATAGCAATTCATTGGTTCCAGTATAGAAGGGAGGATCAATATAAATTAGTTTTATAGCCTGACGGTATTCTGTCTGAAGTAAACGTAAGACATGGAGACAATCTCCCTGAATTAATATATTACCCAATTCATTTTCAGCTTGAATCTCTTTATTAGTATCATTTGAATACATTGAAACAGGTTTTAATTTACTGATTTTCTCATTGTACGAAGGTAGTTCCTCTATCTGTTCTTCGAGTAAGGGTATTTTGTACAAATCGAGATGTGTAACTTCTGAATTCTGAGCAAACCCTACTGAATAATTAATATTTTCCTGTATAAGTTCAGATTTCAGGATATCAACTGTTTTTTTATCCTCAACCAGACATGTCCAGTTTAAATCAAAGTTAGAGGCTTCTATTAAAGATTTAACATCTCTAGGGTTTATAATGACAACTAGTTGATTTGATGTCAATAACACCTGGAAGAGCCGCATATAATATGAACGTCGATCTTTTCCATTTCTCATCGTAAGGATATCTAGATCGAGCCAATTTGTATCTATTATTTGCCCGATTTTAGGGGGTACCCAATATTCAGGATTCCCTCTCCTATTCAATCGAATCTGTCCTTTCTTACAAAGTTCAAGTATGGATTCCTGTTTCAATTTCCAATGAGTTCCACTAGGGGGATTTAATAGAACCATCTTACCATTTATAAGAAAATTTTTTGGAGATCCTTGTCCTTTAGATACAAATGAGTGCCAGTACCCTCCACTTTCCTTTTCATCATACACAGGATTTATTTTTTGAGGATTTGAATAGCTATATAATAAGAAATAATCAGTCCTCTCAAAGAATGCACTTTCCTTGGAATAGTGAATTTGTATTGGGGAATTTAAAATAATCTCGTTCATAAAATTTTCTTGATGGAAGATAGTATCCAGAATTTTTTTTATAAACGATTTGATAGAACCATTCACCTTAACAGCTATAAATCCATCCAATTTCAGTACAGAACGGGAAATCTTGAAAATATTAGTTATTTGACTCAAAAATTCGTCCAGAGAAATTTCGTCATGATAGATAAGAGTGGCCTTCCAATTGTGCTTCCCTGTGAATCTTCCGTTAGGAATTAATTGTACTTTTGGTGGATAGAAATTATGAGAAATATCATAAATAATCAATCTGGGACTTTTTTTCTTCAGTTGAGATAAGCTACTATTGAGATTGTCTGTTTCCGGACAGTAAATAATCTGATTCTCAAAAAAATTATCGGAACCCGATCTTATTCTGGAGTTTTTTTTGTTTTCAATCGGATTATTCATTAATGAGCATCTCTAGATTATGAAGTATGGATTATTGTTCTCATAATTAGTATTATCTCTTTCTTCTAGCTTGTAATGCAATGCAGCAAAGTAATTGAATATAAGACGTAGATTTCCAGAACTTCTTAATAACAATTCTAAGTCGTAAACCGTCATTGTTTGAATATTGTTTCTTAATTTTTCTATAAGCTTTCCAATACTTGGTAAATTTACTTCAAAATGATTTTTAAGCTGTTTAGGATTCTTATTAAACCATAATGATTTATCAAGAGTTTCTAATCCTCCTGAGAGAGTATCTATTTGTTGTAAAATTTGTAAAACCAACATTTTTTCATCCCCCTCTTCAATTCTACGATGAGTTCCCCTCCATTTAGTCTTGTTACCAACTCCACGTTCCCCTCCATGCGGAAGTAAAATCATATTAGAGCCAGTAATTCTCCAACGAGATGAATCACATCCATCCACGGCTGTCAATACCTCGGTTAAAATACTAGGCGCACCTACTCCCAAGGCCCATATTCTACATTTTTCATTATAAGAAATTTCATCTAATTTGTTTTTAAAATCGTTGATAGCAGAAAATAATCTATTTTTATATCCACTACCTCCTCTCATTAAAGGAACTAAGCGTCCAATGAAGCTCCACTCAGGTAATCCAGATTCTGTTACTATTTGTTCCAAAATCTGTAATTGGTTATAAGGAATGACTGGTTGGATCTCATACGGAAGTAATTCTAAATAATTTGAGAGGATATTCTCATCAGGATAATCTAATGTAATTTTGATAATATTTGGATCTTGTCTTGTTAACTCTCGATAATACAGTTTTAATTGTTCGAGTTCAACATTGATCTTCTTCTTTCGATTAATGGCAGAAAACGCTCCAGAATCACAGACTAGAGGACCGTCCCATTCTAAATACTCGTGAACCCCTATTTTCTTTATTTTCTCAAATAAACTTGAATTTTCCATTAAATCGATGGCGGAGATCATCAAAGAATCAGGTTTTACAATCCAATCATATTTCCAAGGTCTTATTCGAGCATTGATGGGAGTTCCTAAAGCGAAGCTCATTTTTTCTTCTCCTCACGAATCTAAACCAGAAATATCAATTGAATTGAGGAAATCCAAGAGTTTTCGCTGTCCAAGGCCTAATCCTCCCATATTCTCAATTCTGACATCGGTTTTAATGTAATCTTCCAATCCTTTCACGCTTGCTAAATAATCCTTACCCATGATCACATATATTAATGAAAATAATTCAGCGTAATACCAACTTCGAATACTCTCAATTACTTTCGAATGAAGCTGTTTGGCAATAGGTTTCGTCATTTTAAGATCATAGTAGGTGATTAAGTCACTTTCTCGTAAGAATCCATATTTTGCTGACACGACGCCTAGTTTCAGATTATCACCCCACCTATTTTCCCTTTTCGCTTTGTTTATGACTTGAAACATTGGTCCTTTATATGCCTCCTCTGCTTTCAAAGCATGATGTTTGAGTTCCTCCGATTTTTTCTTCCCACATGAAATAATGAGGAGGTATTTTGGCGGTGACATATATTTACACCTTTATTATCACACAGCTAATTATAGAGGAAAATTATTTGTAATTATACGATTGATACCATCATATTTTTGTGATGTATTAAATTGATTTAGGGGTAAAATTTGTTTTGAAATTATACTTAGGTATTGTACAGGGATTTTTTCCTTGGTTATATGAAAATGAAATTAAGCGATGTATGCATAAGAAAAAATCTGGAATATTGTTTTCTTATTGGCAATTTAGAAAATGCATTCAAAGAATTAAAGCAATCGGTTTGCATGACTATTTTTCTTTCGATGGGCCTATAATGATTGACTCTGGTGCCTACAGTGCACATCATTCAGGTATCGCAATTTCGTTAGAAAATTACACTGATTTTCTTAAGAATATAGGGGTATATGACAGTGATATAATTGTGAATCTTGATGTCATCGGAAATCAGTATAGATCTTTTAGCAATTGGTCTACTTTAATGCAGAGTATAGATCATCCAATATTACCAGTCGTTCATTTCCCAAAAATAAATACAATAGATTATTCAGTTTCCAATATCGGATTGGGAGGAATGGTTTCTTCACTTAAAATTAACGAAAAAGGAAGTGTTTTCGATGTTGCTGCTTGGTTAGCCAAATTTCGTTCAATAACTGACCAAAAATTTCATGGATTTGGGTTAGGGAGCCCTTTTCATCAATTGGCGTTCAAGAACAATCTTGAGTCAATAGATTGGATCGGATGGAGGAGAAATGCTGCAATTGGAGATTGTTATACTCCTGAGGGTTCTAGATCAGTTCCTAGCGCAAGAAAATCATCAAGAACTAGGAAATGGTTTACAGTAGAACTTTTTGATAAGTATAAACCAGCTTTCCTTGAGAATTTTGCACAATTACAGCAACCAGGCAGTCGAGGATGGATAAATCGTGCACTATGGAACGTATGGATATTTCTTACTGCTCAGAATTATTGCCTAAAAATTGAGCAAGTTTCTTATGTGAGATCAATTAAGAAAAGAATGAAAAAGATTGTCTCTCAAGATCATATACGATCTCTTAATTATTATTTCAATTGATCACTAGCTTAGAACTTTAAAAAGACAAATTAATTTTTAATATGAAATTCCTTGATATATTTTCTAGATTAAATGGTTTTTAGAATCATAATAATTGCCTATCTGTTCTACAATTTGGCTTGTGCTTATTTCCCTATTCAATTTTTCAATCCTCTTATCAGAAACTAATTTATGAAAGGAAGCATTAATTTTAGATAAGATAGACTCTTTTAGTTTAATGAATTCTGTTTTATTAGTCGTGGTAACATTTTCTGTGACAGAAATGGCATATCGGATTTTTAAAAAATGTTCAATGTCAATTTTTTCAAGAGATTTAACTAGAAAAACACAGACATCCTCGTAAAGTTGATTTTGACTTGGAGAAGTGAGTATAAGGTCGTTAAAATAACTCTTATAAACAATAATATTAGCGATTCCTTCCTCTAGAAACCTCCTTAGTTGTTCATATTCACTTTGCTTGTTTTCTAGGGAGTTCAGAAAAATTAAGTAATCAGCGATCCGTGCTAGAAGATCTCCTTTATTCAATTTCTTAGGAATGGGAAAGTTTGAAACTGACTCACCAAAAAACTCCATCTGAGAGCCCTTTTTTTTCCCCATCCAAGAGAACCAAAAGAAAGATACCTTCGATTGCAGAAGAATAAGGAGAATTTTCAATTTTTGAATATTATTTTTCTCTTCGAGAACAAAATATACATCTTGAGCAGCAAACCATTCTGTGCAGCTATACCCAAAATGTGTTTTCCGTGCTCTTTGAGGAGTCACAAGTTTTGGAGAGAGAAAGATTTCTTTTTTTCGAGGACGATTAATGTATGGAGGGTGATCTAACGAATTATATGTAGCCGTTTGATATTGATCAAGATGTTTTTTTATATTTGGGATTGTGGAAATATCTACATCTCTCCTTACTAGATAAAGAAAGCGTTGATCAGTCTTAACTCGTGTTGAATAATCTACTATAGACGAACTTTTGTATAAGGGATGTAAATATTTATTTTCCTCAGTCGTAAATGTCTGAATTGTCTTTTGGTCATTAATATTTTTAATATCAAACACATATATACCACGATTTATCCAAGTTGAATGGTAACCATATTTCTCAACTTGACGTTTAGTGATCTTGTTAAGCCCTGTGATCAGTCCTTCTTTTACTGTGTAGGTTGAAGCTCTAAGAGGGGAGGATCTATTAATTACCTTTTCCAGTATGAGAGAGACATCAGAAGGAAGAAAATGAAAATAATCATCCCAATTGTTTAACGTAAGATTTTTCTGGTTAATTTGGAATACCAATTGATTTGACATCTTATTTAGAAGCTGATTGTTCATTGGTTCTTTCTTTGTATAGAAAACACAATTTATGGATGAATTTTGCTTTTTCAGCTTCTTTAAGGTGATTATACTAGAATGAATACCTTGAGCTCCTTCAAACAAACGATTTTCTTTAAAATCAATAAATTCTAAAATAAAAGTTTCTTGCAGCATTCTTTTACGTAATTTTGAAGCTCCTGAGGCAGTCAACCAATAATTAGAAACTAAAAAAGATACAATACCTCCAGATTGAACTAAATTAAGGGCTAAATGAAAAAATAGATACCAAATGTTGAGTTTTCCCTCATAATAAGTAGGATAAGCAACCGAATATTTCCTAAATAGTTCCTTATTGTCACTTTCTCCAATATAAGGGGGATTGGTAAGAATAAGAGAGAAATTATTTTTCTTCGTCAATGTTTTAGGGAAGAAATCCTCCCAAGCCATCAAAAGTGCGTCTCCAATCTTTAAATTACACTGGAATGGATTAATGAAATGAAAATCTTTCTCATGAAGCTTAATTCGGTGAGCAAAAGAAATGAATAACCGAGTCTTTGTGAAAGGAATGACAAAAGGGTCTATATCTACTCCATATAATGATTTTGGAAAAATCAGATGTGTTAATAAATAGAATTCAAATTCTGTCTGATCTATAATCTTTGTAAGATCGATTAGGTTTCCAGTGTTACAAGATCGATTGGTAATAAGATTGAGGGGTAGTGACAGATTTAGCGCTTTAAATTTTTTGACTAGGTTAGAATATATTGATAATAATTCGTCGATAACACTTTCTAAGAATTGTCCAGTACCAACAGCGGGATCTAGTATCGTTAAATTAATTAATGTTTCATACAATCTTAATAAACCAGTGCTATCAAGGGACTCGAAATAAGTAACCCAAGCATCAGGTGAATATCTAGATTTAACCCCAAACTGACCCATTAGTAGCGTTCTTACTGAGTAGCGCGAAATATAAGCTGTTAGTTCCACAGGAGTATAATATACTCCCCCTTTCCTTTTGGTTCTAGATGATATCAACCACTCATATAAGGACCCCAAAAATGTTCCGTTAATTTCAAAATCTATTCGATCAAGAACTGTCAATATTCCCAGTGACTTGGAAATTTCATTATCACTTAAATGCGATTTTAATGAATTGTAGTAATTTGCATTAGAGAAATTTGCTTTCTTGTGTAAATGTGAAATATTGATAAATATCGCAGATTTACAGCCCCGTAATCGCCCAAATCGTTGGTCTATGCTAAGATGATTATCATTCAATGCGGATAATTCTATTAATAATGAATTTATAAACTCATTGTAAGTATTGAAAGGAATATTTTGATCTTTCTTTTCAATTAAATGGAACATCGTAATAAAATAGTTTTCATCATCATTGAAGTACCGATGTTTCTGTAAAGTCCATAAAACTGTCATTTGCAAGAGGTATTGATTTACAAAGTCATTTGATGAAATATCAGAGGTGGAACTTACCGCAAGAAGATTTTTTCTAATGTTGCTTAGTGAAACAAAAGTATTTTTCCATTGGCCGTTCATTTGTTACTCATCTAGCGATCTAGAAACAGACATTTCAAAACATCTTCTCATAAAAAAAAGAATAATGAATGAAAGTTTTTCTCATCTTAAAAGAAATATGACTGAAGACTCTGACGAATAGGAAAATTCAATGAAAAAAAGAAAGGGAGTGGATGAATTTTTACTGGAATTTAATAGCCATCTTTGCTACTTCGCCGTGGACATTGATAGAAGGAATCTGAACATCACCAGGAGTCCAGGTCAAAAAATAATAATTATTTGGCGCTCGTACTAGGCAAATTATTCCTGCTCCGCCTACATTTCGGGCTACATAGTTGCCAACTTCCCAATCATTAACCATACTGGAGTAACGAACTCCAGCAATATTAACACCTGGCTCTTTGTTTTGCCATGAGGATAAAAGAGCAGGGCCATCAACTTGCCATTCGGGTTGGTTTGTCCAATAGGGAGCCCCATTAGGATCTAAAATTGTAACGATTGACACATATCCATTTTGGATTAAAGCGTTCATATCATCTTGATAAGACATAATTATATCCCTATAATGTTCTTCCGTGTATCTATTATAAAGGTGTGCTAATATTATGAGAATACGGAGAAATTCTCTATTTCACCCTCCTTTTACCAACATTATGATTATATTAAGGTAAACCAGCATAAGTATATCAAATGACTTTTAATTCCTTTTCTAACATTCTTAGATCTCGCTGAAGTTTGTGTCTCAATAAAGAATAAAAAGTGATTAGTAAAAATACCAATATTAAAAAGAGTGTATAAATTACACTAAAAGTACTGTCTTGTATGAAATCCCCCGTGTGATTCTATGTCAGATTCCGATCTTGGAAATTATATTATGAAATTATTCGACCCTCTTATTTCTGAGTCTAAAAGACAACTAGGAGAATCTCGTGATAAATTTTTACAATCCATCCCACGTCGAGTTCCTGCTCATTCAAGTGTACCTGTTTATCAAGCTGAAAATTTCGTCCGAGAGATCACGGATCAACTAATAAAGATCAGTCAGGATCTTCTCAACCAATATTCAATCAGTGTTGCCAAGAAGGCACGTACCCAAACTATAAAAAGCTCTCAAACAGATTCTAATATAGTAGAAGAACTCCAACAATCTCTTACAAAAAAAGAAGCAGAAGCAGATGGTTTACAAAAACAGGTAAAAATATTAGAACAGCGAGCTAAGACTTTGGAAAATGAGAAAGAAGAAACGTTAAGACAATTCTCGCGCCTAAACACTACAGTAACGGAGTTGGAGTCGAACCTTACAACGATGAAAACCCAACATGAAAATCAATTATTGTCACTCTCCACAGAATGGGAAGGAAAATTTCGTAAAAATCAGGAGGAATGGGATAGTTACGTTAAATTAAAGCTAGCCGAACAAGAGGTACAAACTTCTAAAGGAAATCGAATGGAAGAAGAGTAGATAATTTTAGGTTTCTTTAATACCCGTTAAATATTTTGTTGGTTCAAAAATTTTTGCTAACGCCTCATTTCCTTCACAAATTATTTGTACATAATCTCCATCTTTAATTTTAGCCGTAGCTTCTCTAGTACCCAAAACAGCAGCGACCTGAACAATTCCAGAAACTTCTGATCCTCTGGAAACTCTTGTTCCGTGATCTGTAACAACTCCTGCAACATTATTAGCTATATCTGACCACGACCAATCTAATAAAGGACATATCAAAATCCGAGGAATTAATTCTCTGAATGCCTCAATCCTCGTTCTAGCTGTAGCTGGATCTTGAGCCAGAAATGCTGTACCTTCTGATCGACGATAACTATTAGCAGCCCAGCCATGAAGCACAAATTTTAATGTTAAGCCTGAAGGTGTTACCATTTTCACTTAAAGTGTTTATATTCTGAGAGCATAATATTTTTCTTCTTCTATTTAGAAGAAATAAATATAAAAATCCACTCCTTATCCCTGATTCATTGACTAGCCCTGTGATTAATGATGAATCGTGGAAACTTTTTACACATAATTTTCTTCTTATTCATAATAATTCCAGCTTCTCCTAGTAGTATTCAGCTAAGTAGCGGAATAGACGTTACACCTGAAACTCTTGTCGAACTTAATGACGTTGTAAAGCTCAACTATACTTTGTGGATTGAAACAGCGATTGTAGAGCGTCAAAATGGTACTGTTTGGGTTCACAATCCAGACGATCCTAACGCGCCAAATGAGCTATACGAACAATTTCCAGATCTAACTGTTCCTCCAAATGTCGGATTTTTGAACGCCATATTGGGTATGAAGGCAGGTGACACTAAAACATTTGATGTGTTATTTTCAAGCGGAGAAGCCTTCAATAATATCACAGATCCCTTTTATCTTGAAGATTTGGTCTATCAAGTAAGTTTATCAGAGATTTTGCTAGACACCACCGAGATTCCCTCAACACTCTTTGATCTTCCTTTCTTTGTTCCATTTCTATTTCTCGTCCTTTTACTACTTTCTATAATTATTTACTATAGAATCAAGCGTTACGGGCAATCTCGGAATATATTTGGATCTAAAACTGTATGTAATTCATGTAATGCTCTAGCTACGGTAACATGTGGTAATCCCAGCTGCAGTACGCCTTTTTGTAAGAACTGCTTCATCAAAAATAATCATTGTACTGTATGTAATTCAAATAAGATGATACCATTAACAGGAAAATAGTAACGAGGAGTTAAGCATTAATAATTCCTAGAATAATTAGGATATATGCAAAAACAAGCGTTATTAATGGGTGAAACAGGTTATCGGCTGCCCAATATGGTAAATCTTCAAAAAAATCAAATATTGCTATCGCAACAACTGGTAAGAGAGGTAGGATTAGTGAGGGCATTCCAACTATATATAGAAAGGCAAATCCAAATATATAAGTGAATACTACTCCTCCCAAATAACCTTCGATTGTTTTCCCCTTAGTAAAAGGCAATCTATGTTGCCCTACTCCTCTTCCAATAAGCGCAGCCGCAGAATCTCCAAGTACAGTTGCAACCAACGCCAATTCTGCTATTTCAATTGAGTAAAACCAGTAAACTCCAAGCAATACTACTAACCAAATAAGTGTTGAAGGAATATAGTTAGCAACTTCGTCTTTTTCTGCTTCCCGAGTTATAAAGTTTAACCAGGTTTTTGGATTGACCTTAAGACGGTATAGCTCCATCGGAATGAAAAAACATAAAACACCGAATAATGACAAAATCATGAACCATAATTCGATTTTAAGTACATGGTAACTAAAAGGAATAATTAACACGGTCAAGTGGACTGCTTTTCTACCTAGTTCGTTTAGAAAGTTGAATTCATGATTTTGATCTTCTAAACGACTTGACATTTACTTTTACACCTTAAAACTCATCTGATATTGGGGGACTTCCCCGATAAAATTGAAACTTATGATAATCGACTGGATTTATCCTTCTTAAAAAGTAGTGAAAGAATGTTTCGGCTTTTTCCTTCGCTTCACATACGAATAAATCCAATGATAAGTAGTTATGTTCAGGCCATGTATGGATGTGACAATGACTTTCTACCAAAATAAAGATGATTGATACTCCGTATGGAGAATACTTTTTTAAAAAAACTTCCTCAGTATGAAGTTTACTCTGCTCTAGTCCAAGTAAGGCGATTCCCTTTAGATGATCACCATCAGTTAAGATTTCTTTACTCACTCCATAGAATTCTCCAATTATTTGATACCCTACTGTTGGTAAATCTTTCACTTTGTCTTCATCAAAAGTATAGATTGCTTGTTGTTGGTCCGTTAACTCTGTCCTACACACTTTTTGTGGGATTGAGCTAACAGTATACAGATTAGATGTACTTCCAAGTATTGTTGCTCCAATATACTTATTGAAATTAGGAATAAATTCCTCAATAACAAGCCCGTGTGTATTTAAATGCTCTTGACACTCCCATTTTTCAAATGGGGACTTATTTCCGAAGGAAATGTACCCATGTGAGCTTGAATCAGGATTAATTAATGAAAGAGCACGATTTACAAACAGTTTAAATCCTGAAACAGTGTACGGTGGATCCATCTCAAACGTATCAAAGTAATTCAACCATTCTTCTGGAAAAGCGGTTCTTATATCCCATAATTGAGTACGTATCAATGTTGAATAATTATTTCGCTCGGTAAAGTCATTAATTAACTTTAAAATTCGTGAGTCAATATCAATCACCAATATTTCACGAGCACAATCAAGATGCGCGAGTGCCAGTGTTAATCCATCATCATCACCGAGTAAAACTATTTTCTTTCCTTCTACATCCCCATTTCGTGCCATTATTAAAGCTCGTTTTAATACGGTTTCAGTAGTGCTTCTTGACTGATCGTATTTATATTCAGGTGGCGGACGATCCTCAAGAGCTTTAATTATTGGATTAAAAAATGACAAATGTTCGGACGAAAGTATGGGAGAAGAAGGAGAAAACTCTTGGAAGAAGGAGAATTCAAATCGCAATCCCATTTCCTTTTCAGTCCATGATATAGCCGTTGAGCTAAGAAGATTTTTCGTTTTCAGAAATTCTGCTTTCATCAATTCCCCCCGAACAGCTGATACAACTGGCACTGGAATTCCAACTAATTTTGCAAATTCCTTATTGGTTAGTTTTTGTTGTTGGTATCTATAGAGAATTCTAATAATTTTATATACTCCATCGGTTCCCTCACGCAGATTAGACTTCTGAGCAATTTGCCAAGCGAATTTATTTGGTTCTCCGAACAATTTTATCCCTTAATAGTTGTGATTTAAACTCCAGAAAGAGCAATAGCTCCAACTAAAAATGCTGCAGATCCTATCCAAAGTGCAGTTCGAGTATAGGATCTAGCTTTTCTTCCTGATTTAATAGAAGGATCATTATATAAAATACCAACAGTATAGAGAAACAGAAAAACAGTAATCACCATCAAAATAAGATAGAGATAATTATGTTGAAATTTAATGAACATAGGTATCGGTATGAGAATAATTAAGAGAATAAAAAAGAATGAAGCCAGTTGTACAGCTCTTTTGGGACCGTATTGAACAGCAAATGTCCGAGAATCGGTTTTCCGATCACCTTCGATATCCATAATTCCTTTTACTAATTCACGTCCCAATACACCGCAAAAAACGATAATAGCCATTACGATAACAACAAGTATAGTATCTAGATCTTGAGCATCAAGAGCAACTAGAGTTAATAAGTAAGGAGCAGTATTACTTGTAGCAACTGTGATATTCCCTAAAATTCCTTTTTCTTTGGTCCATAAATTGTAGGATATTGATAGAAAACTGAAAATGATAACACCAAGAGGTACTAAGAAATTGTTATTAAAGAGGAAGAGAGAGATCAAAACTCCAAGCCCAATCATTGAGAGTGACCCATAGAGGACATATTGTGGTTTAAGCTTAGAATTTCGAACAAGTGGTCTATCAATTCTTCCATTTATACGATCAGCCTCATAATCATGGTAATCATTAATAGCCATTGAAGCTCCTACAATAAGAAATGGAATTGAAAGACCTAATGCTCCTAATTGCCAATATTGTGAAAGTAGAGTAATAATATTGTAACCTGGGTTCTGAACTAATAAAACAATTAATCCTGCAGTAAACCCAGCAAGAGAACCCATTATACAAAGAGGTAATCTAATTAAATCGTAAATATCATGAAATATTGACTTAGTTGCCAAATCGAGCACCATGTGCTGTCGAAGATTTTACCTTTCTACTTCTCCACGAATAAATGCCTCAACACGTTCATGAGCCTCAAAATCAGGTACTTGAACTGGAGGGTGTTTAAATGAATACGAAGACATTGAAATTAATGGACCACCGATTTTACGATCTCTGGCAATTTTTAAAGCCCGGATGACGTCTATCATAACACCTGCAGAATTGGGACTATCAATGACACTCAATTTCGCTTCTATAGAGACAGGTTGATCACCAAATTTTCGTCCTTCAAGCATCAAGTAACAGATCTTTCTATCTCCTAAAAAGGGTACATAATCAGAGGGGCCAATTCGTGTTGGTACATCATGGGGCATTAAACTTGTAACTGCTTCTGTTTTACTTATCCGCTTTGACGTTAAACGAGCTTCGTACTTCATATTTTCAAAATCAGTATTTCCACCAACATTCAATTGATAAGTTTTCTCAATTTCGATTCCGCGATCCAACATTAATTTGGTAAGAACACGATGTAGAATCGTAGCTCCGATTTGAGATTTTATATCATCTCCAGCAATAGGAATACCCTTCTCTTCAAATTTATTTGGCCATTCTTTCGTTGGATCTGAAACAATAAACGAAGGAATTCCATTGGCAAGAGAAACTCCAGAATCTAGGCATGCTTGTGCGTAAACACGTGTAGCTTTCTCACTTCCGACTGGAAGAAAATTAACCAAGACATCGGCTTTACTATCTTTTAAGACTTGAGCCACATCAACAGGGCTCATTTTCGCTTCATCATAACAATGGAAAGAATCTACCATGTGAGAGGCAACACCATCATTGATAGGTCCAGGTTGAACGATTACATCGATATCAGGGATATCGGAGAATTTTGGGGTACAATTGGGTTCAACCCAAATCGCATCACTAATTTTCTTCCCAATCTTATCTTTATTGACTTCAAACGCAGCAACGAATTCCAAATCACGGACATGATAATCACCAAATTTAACATGCATTAATCCTGGAACCCGTGTATCTGGTTTTTCATTGCGATAATAGTGAACTCCTTGAATTAAGGCTGAAGCACAATTTCCCAGCCCTACTATTGCTACTCTTATTTTTCCCATCGGTATCTACCTTTAAAAACGAAAATCAGTATTATAAATTCGTATCATGTTACTGATTTAACTCTTATCTTGTACAGATTGATTAAAGTGTTGCTCCACTTACTTCTACTAATAATGATTTGAGTTCTTCACGATTTATTCAAGAAAAGGATAACAAGAAGTGTCTTTTAATAATTATTTTTTCCAGTCTTCGATTAAGTAAATCAATCAAGAATCATTTTTTCATGCAAATTCTCCAAGGATATCATCAATCCAATTTTATTTGTCTGAATAGAATCCGTAGTGTTTATTAAATTCACAGTCAACCTTTTTAGTGTTTATTTATAAAATTATGAGAGAATTTTTTTCTCATCTACATCTAGAAGAGTGAAATTTTATATAATATTCAAAAGAGCATTAGCTGCTTTCTTTTGAGAAACGATTGGTATCTTGGGGGAGTAAAAATTATGTAGCACTTCATTCAAAGAATAACTTCGTGAAATAAACTTCAGAATTTCAATTAAATTTGTCTGACAAAGTTTATCCTCATTTTCGTTTATCTCTCTCGCTGAAACTCTTATAAGGACTCCTCCTCTCAAATCCTTACGGAAGGAGGTGATGAACTAAACACAAACTAAGATTTTGGGAATATCTCCCTCGTAACTACGTTAAACGAGTTATCCGTCAAAGGCGAGGGGGATACACCCAGAGGTTTCTGAAATTCGATGAATTAAGGTATTATATCAGCCCCCAGACCCAAGTAGTCCCTCGAATGCTAATTCACTAGTTGAATTGGTTTTCTCCGGATAGCGGATGCGTGATTCATCCTGTCCAGACCTCAGTTTTACTGGGTTGTCTGACAAATTCAGTCATGAATATCTATCTTCCTTTAAATGATGAATTATATTCAATTAGCATACCTTAGACAGAGCAAGGGGAAATATTAGGAAATTAAAAAGTTACTTGATGGCGGGATGTTTTCCGAAAAAAATGTTTTAAGGCAACTATGCCTGATAAATCAAATTTTGCATCGTTAGAATTGGGAAAACTCTACTCATTTCTTATAAAAGAGAGATTTGAGAGGAATTCTCATTTTTTATATGATGTTATAAGCATTTTATCCTCTAGATAACGATTTTTCAACATTAATTACGATGTTTTTAAGAAAAGGTAGAACTTTGTTCATTAAGACTGGTGTGGTTTGAATTATCATATATAGGACGTCCTTTCCCCCAATGTTATCAATGTAATAGACTTTATTCCCAGTAGTTATCACGAGACTATCGAGTTTCTCATCTGTTAGTGCTAATTTCTCATGAGTAGCTTCATATGACATGATTAGATATGATAACAATGATTCTAAGACCCATTGGTCTGCACATTCCCCCACTGAATATATAAGGAGCCCATCATTGTCACATATGGAAATACATGCTGGAAGGTCAATCATTTCTCCAAAAACTGCTTCAAAAGCTTGGATAATTTCATGAGTTCCCAATGGTTTCCCTATCACTTCTTATAATAATTTGGTATAAAAACTTCACGGAATTTAATGAATCACCTTGATATCATGGACTACAACCTTAAAAAGGAAGAGAGAATTCAAATAATTTCAGGGAAATTAACTCTAGGTTTGAGTTTTGCGAAATCAGCGCTCACAATGTTTTTCCCCACTTTCGATAAACAGAACATTAAGCGATTTAACATGAGTTTAGTTTCCTTATGTTGCCTTGAAGAGCACATCTATCATAACAGATTAGAAAAAAATAAATTTTCGGAAGTATGCTTATATGAAAGAAGTATCAATAGTATTATGCGGAGAAGCAGGACAAGGAATTGCAACAGTTGAGCAACTTGTAACTGGAATGCTCAAATTGTCTGGTTATCACGTCTATAGTACCTCAGAATTCATGTCACGAATTAGAGGAGGAACTAACTCCACTTTAATACGTATTTCAGATGAAAAATCAAAATCAGCCTTTATAGATCGAATTGACATTTTATTTCCTTTAAGTTCAAAAGCGCTTAAACACTTGGAACACAGAATTTCACCAGAAACTATTATCATTGGGGAAGAGGGGAATATAGCAGAAGAATACTGTCCAAATAGAGCAAATATTATCAAAGTTGACTTTACTAAAATTGCTAATGAGATCGGTGGTAAGATTTATACAAATATCGTCTCTGTCGGTATATTCCTTGCACTTTTTGGTGTAGAAGAGAATATTTCTAAGTCATATTTAACAAAAAGATTCTCATCAAAAGGAGATACTATTCTCCAAAACAATATAAAGGCTTGCCAGCGCGGTAGCGAGATCGGGAATCAAATGCTAGAAGATGGGAAACTTAAAATTGATCTTCAAAAAGATGATTCAGTAAAGAACTATCTTACATTAAATGGATCACAAGCAATCGCAATGGGAAGTATCGCAGCAGGACTCAACTTTATCTCCTCTTATCCTATGTCCCCCTCGACAGGAGTATTGGTCTTCCTTTCCCAAAAGGCAGAAGATTTTGGGATTATAATAGATCAGGCAGAAGATGAAATTGCTGCGGTCAACAAAGGAATTGGCGCATGGTACGCTGGTGCAAGAGCAATGATTACAACTTCTGGAGGAGGTTTTGCTCTTATGACCGAAGGACTATCATTGTCAGGAATTTTAGAAACTCCAATGGTCTTCCACATAGCACAGCGTCCTGGACCAGGAACAGGACTTCCAACGCGAACAGGTCAAGAGGACTTACAATTTGTACTAAATGGCGGTCATGGAGAATTCGCACGGGCAATTTTTGCTCCTGGAAATGCAGAAGAAGCTTTTTTTCTGACTCAGCACGCATTTAATCTCGCAGATAAGTATCAAGTTCCAGTATTCATACTTAGTGATCAATTCCTCGTTGATTCACATTATAGCCTTCCCGATCTGGATCTTACAAACATTAAAAATACGAAGTATATCGAAAAGACGGATGAAAACTACAAACGATATCTCCTTACAGAGAATGGCATTTCTCCTCGGGGAATCCCAGGTTATGGATCGGGATTAGTAAATGTGGATAGTGATGAACACGATGAAGAAGGCCACATTACAGAGGATGTCCATGATTTACGACCCAAAATGGTAGATAAGCGTCTATATAAAAAACTCAAATTATTAAAAGAAGATTTCGTTAAACCTGAATTAATTGGCCCTACAGATTATTCTATTTTGCTGATAGGCTGGGGGTCAACCTATAGTGCTGTGAAAGAAGCTCTAGAGCTATCGACCCGAAAAGATGTGGCTTTTCTCCATTTCAAACAAGTGTATCCATTATCAGAAGATACTATTGATTACCTGAAAAAAGCAAAAAAGGTTGTTGTAGTTGAAAACAATGCTACCGCTCAATTCGGAAAAGTGATTACATTGGAGTACAACATCAAACCCGATCAATTTCTGAAATATAACGGTATGCCTTTCAGTGTAGAAGAAGTGAAGGAGTTTATTGAGAAGATTTAGGAGATGAAATACATGGATACAAGTATTTATGATATGCCCCATGAAACAGACGTGGCGTGGTGCCCCGGATGTGGAAATTTTAGTATTTTAAAAATTGTCAAACAAGCATTAACTGAATTAGATATAAAGCCTGAAAAATTGGTCATGGCATCGGGTATAGGTCAAGCGGCAAAAACTCCTCATTATCTGAAAACTAACGTTTTTAATGGTCTACACGGACGAGCAGTAGCTGCAGCAATGGCAGTTAAAGCAGCTAATCCTGAGCTTACCGTCATTGTTGAAAGTGGCGATGGATGTTCATTTGGTGAAGGTGGTAACCATTTTATCCATAATATCCTGAGAAACCCAAATATTACCCATCTTGCACACGATAACATGGTATACGGATTAACCAAAGGTCAAGCTTCACCAACCAGCCAGTTTGGATTTATTACACCAGTTCAGGTACAAGGTGTTACCAATGAACCATTTAATCCATTAGCACTAGCTATTGCATTAGATGCAGCTTTCGTTGCACGAGTTTCAATTGCAGACCAAGAAAAATCTTTTGAAGTAATTAAACAAGCTATTTCTTTCAAAGGATATTCTTTTGTTGATATCCTCCAACCTTGTGTATCATTTAATAAGATAAACACGTGGAAATGGTTCAGGGAAAATGTATATTATCTAGAAGAATCATATGATCCAAAAAATAGAACTGAGGCTTTCAAAAGAGCTACCGAGAAAGGGAAATTACCTTTGGGGGTTTTCTATAAGAATGAAAAACCAACTTTTGAAGATTATTTGCCAGTTTATAAAACAAATAAGGATCCCCTGTTTAAACGGGAAGCAAATTTACCTCAACTCCAGAAACTGATAGATTCTATGAGGCAATAGAGCAAAAAAAATTTAAGCAACTTTTTTGATGCTTAGTTTTCCATTTTCTTTTTTTATTTCATACAAATCATAGAGCATAGCTGAAAAATTCTTAAAGCAGTGAAATTCATTTATTGTGCACAGACTATAGGTGTTGTTTTTTGTCCAAAATTGTTCTCTTTGATCTAGATGGTACGCTATATGATTATGACACAGCTCAACGAAGAGGGCTTACTCAAGCTCACAAAAGTTGGAATGAGCAAGGAGCAAACATGGAGTTTGCAGACTTTAGTAAACTGTATTCAGACAGTCGTTCTTGGATTAAGAGATTTTTAGCTGATTCTGCTGCCTCACATTCTCGAGCTTTGTACTTTCAAAAGTTTGTTGAAATAGCAACTGGTATTCCGAATACTGATTTAATTTCAGCTCTTCTAGATGGATATTATGCTGGTTTTTATGAAAAAATGACTCCATATCCAGGGTTGAAAGATGCATTAGATTCGTTAAAAAGGAAAAATTATCGTTTGGGCATTATTACTAATATGCAGGCAAACATCCAATATAGAAAAATAAGTCTCTTAGGCCTTGGAGATATGTTTGAGGAGATTGTTACCTCGGAAGCTGTTGGCCATGAAAAACCTCATCCACTAATCTTCTATCATACGTTGTCACTGATGAGAGGTATTCCAGAAAATACTTTCATGGTAGGAGATTCATTGAAACATGATATCAATCCTGCAGCCTTTATCGGAATTACACCTATTTGGTTCAACCCAAACGAGGAACAGGAAGCAAAAGTTATTACGCCATCATTTCGAACAATTCAGAATTATTCTCAACTAGTTGATCTGATAGAATCGACCTAATTGGAAAGTAATTTTGTGAGTACTGGAATATTAACTCTAGCATTGGTTGTCAGGATAATTCTTCTAGGTTTTGAAAGAATATTTTTGAAATTACTAGGTAAAGACTCAATCGAGGATAAATCACTTGCAATAACGACAGTTTTTTTCGGATTTGGGGCAGTAAGTCTATTCCCATTTGCTATAATGCATATTAAAATTTCGGAAATGATAATTTTTCCTATAATGTCAAGTATATTCTATTCATTTGCCTTTTGGATGTATACCGCTTCGTTAAAAGAAGGAGATATTAGTTTAGTTACTCCCCTATATAATTTTAACTTAATATTCTTATTACTATTCTCTACTATCTTACTTGGTGAAGAAATTACACTGATGAAATTAATTGGTGTAGTGTCAATATTTATTGGTTTATCTTATTTGCAAAAGGGATCTTCATTTAAAAATTCTTTAAAACAAGTATTTACTAATACATCAGCCCAGTTAATGGTTAGTGCATCACTTTTAATGGCAATAGGAAGAATAATTGATGGTTTTGCTGCAACAGATAATTTTACACCTGAAGTTTATGCCTTCTTGATATATCTGTTGATCACTATTATATTGTTTACCATTTTGATATTTAAAGGACAAGTGATCGAGCCTTATCATGTCATCAAAACAAATCCAAGTATTAGTGTAGTTTCAGGTCTTACAAATGCCTATTCGTATCTAGTATTGATTGTAGCTTTTAATTATCTAGATGTTTCCATAGTCGAACCGATTGGAGCTCTTAATATATTTTTTGCAATGGTTCTAGCACGTATTCTATTTAAGGAAGACATTAGGCAACGACTTTTTGCAGCATCTTTGATTGTACTGGGAGTGTTTTTCTTATTTCTTCCTACTCTTTAAGTGAATTGTAACAAATTCAGACAGGGTCAGATTTTCTTCTTTTTGCATTTAATCTTCAAAAACCCTAGAAAGAAGAAAATATTTCAACAGATTATATCTAAACTATCCCAATTACAATGAAAATACATGTTCAACTTTTTGGAAAATTAGGGGTAAATCTGGGTTCTGAAATCGAGTTAGAGATACTAGATAAAGAACCTACAATACGGGATGTAGTAAACACTTTAATCCAAAAGGATCCTGATTTAAAGTCACTTCTTCTTGATCATAAAAAATTGCATCAAGCAACAATTCTTTTGGTAAATGGACATGTGGTGAATCGATCAACAACTAGGTTAGATACCATTTTAACCTCCAAAGATCGGGTAAGAGTTGATCGAATTGGTTTTTTGGAAATTGTAGGAGGAGGATGACGTATTACAAACCTTCTCAATACTTATGGTGAAAATTGAATGAATGAGTATGTAGGTCAGTCAGTTCCCCGAAAAGATGCAAGAGATAAAGTATCTGGCCAGGCGATGTATGCAGTTGACATAGATTACATTCCAAATATGCTTACAGGAAAATTTCTTGCCTCTCCAATCGCACACGGAAAAATACTTTCAATAGACACAGCCGAAGCAGAAATATTGCCTGGGGTTGTTGCTATTGTTACTGGAAAGGATTGGCCTGTGAAAATTGGTCTTTACGCTGGAGACCGGGATATTCTCGCAGTCGAAAAAGTTGTTTGGATTGGTCAACCTGTTGTGGCGGTAGCTGCAGAATCAGAGACTATTGCTGAAGAAGCTCTATCATTAATAAAGATAGAATATGAGCCATTAGAACCTATTTTAGACCCTGTTAAAGCAATGGACTCCAAACAAATATTAGTTCATGAAAAAATGGCTGATTACAATCATTCTCCCGCTTTTCATCCTATTCCAGGAACAAATGTAGCAAATCATTTTAAATTACGAAAAGGTAACATAGAAGATGGGTTTAAACAAGCTGATGAAATCTTCGAACACAGTTATAGTATGCCCCAAATCTCCCATGCATACTTAGAACCTATAGTTTCTATAGGACATTACCGTAAAGACGGAACTATAGAAGTATGGTCCTCTGCCCAATCACCATTCACCGTACGTTATCTATTGGGTATTACTTTTGCAACATCGACATCTAATATTACTGTATACTCACCTCTCCTTGGAGGTGGATTTGGAGGAAAAGCAGGACTTAATTTTGAACCTTTGGTCGTTTTACTCTCTCGAAAAGCGAACAATCGTCCTGTTAAATTACATTTGACAAGAGAAGAGAACTTTAGAAGCGCTCCGATACGAGTTGGAATGGTAGCAAATCTGAAGACAGGTGTTACTAAGCAAGGGAAAATAACAGCTCAGCAGATTGAATATATTTGGGATTCAGGAGCCTTTGCTGACTATGCGGTCAATGTAGGCAGAGCTGCTGGCTATGTTTCAATCGGCCCGTACGAAATAGATCATATTAAATCAGATTCTTACACGGTTTATACGAATAAACCTTATGCGACTGCTTTTCGTGGTTTTGGGCATTTAGAGCTTCATTGGGTAATCGAACGACAAAATGAAATCATCGCAAAAAAATTAGGATTAGGGTCAGTTACTTTTCGCAAGATAAATACTTTAAAGCCAGGTTCGGGGATTACAGGGAATCAATATCGTCTGAGAGAGGATGCTGGCAGTATCGATGAATGTTTAGATAAAGTTTGGAGTGAACTCACTAAGAAAAGGAAAAAGACTCCTCCCCTTAAACCATGGATTTTTAGAGGTGTTGGGATTGCTGGTTTTATGAAAGGACCTGCACAACCCCCAAACAGTGCCTCTTCATCTTACGTTAAGTTTAATGAAGATGGGAGTATTATACTTTCAGTTGGAACCTCAGAAATGGGTCAAGGTACGTTAACTAGCTTAGCACAAATTGCGGCAGATGAACTTGGTTTACCAATTGAGAAAGTAAAAATTAGAGGAGATCGAGATACTGATAGAGATGCCTATACATGGCAAACCGTTGGATCACGATCTCTATTTATGGATGGAAATGCTGTCCAAAATGCCTGTCTTAATGCAAAAGAACAGATATTTGAAACTGCTTCTCAAGTATTAAGAGTGATAAAAGATGATTTAGTCATTAAAAACGAATTAATTTTTCCTAAAGGTGAACCGTGGAATCACTTGAGTCTCTCTGAAGTGGTGATGGGCTATATGTATCCAACAGGCGAATCCATTGGTGGGCCTGTTATTGGTCATGGGAAATATATTGCTAAAATGACTATCCTGGATCCTGACACAGGAGCTGGCAATCCTGCCATATTTGAAACTTTTGGAGCTCAAGGTGTCGAACTTGAACTTAATGCATTAACTGGAGAAATTAAAATCAATCAAATAGTCTCTGCTTTTGATATAGGGAAAGCTATCAATCCACAATTATGTGAAGGGCAAGTAATTGGCGGCAGTGTCATGGCCCTTTCTATTGCCACATCTGAGCAACTACAATATTCTAAGACCGGGGAGTTGCTTAATCCCAGCTTTGTTGATTATATTATTGCCCGACCTGGAGATATTCCAAAGGAATTCTCTTCATACTTTATTGAAAATCCCCAAGAGGATGGTCCACACGGAGCACGAGGTATTGGAGAACTAACAATGATTGGTGTACCAGCCGCATTAGGAAATGCAATTGCAGATGCAATTAATGTACAAATATTTGATTTACCAATTACTTCAGAAAGAGTCTGGTCTGAAATTCAAAAGCAGAGGCCTGAGTTAATTGCCTCTTTAAAGAAAAAATTGATGGAGGAAAAACAATGAAGAACATCATTTCATACTCAAGTCTTCCAAAATTTAATTTAATTACTCCTTCATCATTAAAAGAAGCTTTAGAGCTTCTTGATCAGTATCAAAATAAAGCACGATTACTTGCAGGGGGAACAGATCTATTAATCGAACTACGTCATCGATTAATTCAACCAAAAGTTCTTATTAATCTGAAAATGATACCAGAACTTCAAACTATAAGAATAACGGAGCAAGAACTTAAAATTGGTGCTGTCACACCTATTATAGAAGTTCTTACAATCCCAATTATAAAAGAGGAATATCTCGCATTATATCAATCCTTGGCAGATTTAGCGGACGAAATTCTTCGATATCGGGCTACTATTGGTGGAAATATTGGTACATCGTCACCTGCAGCTGATTCTGCAGCTTCTCTTTACGTTTTAGATGCAAAAATTAATATTTCATCTTTAGCAAAGGGGCAACGGACAGTCCCAATCAATGAGTTTTTTACTGGTGTAAAACGTAATCTCTTAACTTCAGATGAAATTATTACTTCCATTAGTATACCGCGTCCTAAGAAGGGATCAAGATCCTCTTTTAAGAAGATGAAGCGAAGTTCAGAAGACTTAGCGCTAGTTGGCGTAGCTTGCTTTCACAATGAAAAAAAGACGTGCTTATCTTATACCGCCATGGCGCCAACTCCTCTATTGATCGATATAACCGATAATATTGTCCGAGAGAGAAAGGAACTTGATGAAGCAAAATTCAGAGATATATGGGATGTAATTACTCCAATCTTGAGACCAATTGATGATATACGTGCCAGTAAGAAATATAGAATGCATATGGCTGAAATGGTTACTAGAACTATACTCAAGGAGGTATTAGAATGATTAAAGAGGATACTCTAGGAATGAAAACACTTTCTATCACACTTAATGGCCAGAAACGACTTACGAATATCACTTCCAATGAGACGTTATTAGATGTTTTACGGAATCAGTTTCAGGTGAAATCAGTAAAAGCGGCTTGTTGGGCTGGAGATTGCGGAATTTGTACAGTTCTTCTTGATGATAAACCAGTAAAATCGTGTTTAGTTCTAGCCCAAGAAGCAATGAACTGCAAGATCGTCACAGTGGAAGGAATTTCTACTAAAGAAAACGCAAATGAGCTGCAAAACGCTTTCATCAAACACGGTGCAGTTCAATGTGGATTTTGTACAGGAGCATTCCTTATTATGGGTCATTATATTCTTACTCAACAGCAACGATTCACTTTTTCAGAGATACAAGAGATGATAAACGGAATTATCTGTCGTTGTACGGGATATAAACAAATCATCGAGAGTATATATGATGTGAATGAGAGACAATTTAGTTGACTACCATGACAATTAAACAAAAAAGAAGACGGCAGCTAGGCACTCCAGCTAATATTGCAGCTTCGGCTTTCAATTTGCCTATTATGGTTATTCTTGGAGTTTTTATAGGGAGTTTCCTTTCAAAATATTTTGAATCTCCCCTGAGTGAATTTGTACTTATATTGACCGTCATTGTTTTTTTCATCCTTGCCATAATAGAACTATATGTTATTGTACAATATCAAGCAAAAAAAGATGCCCTTCTAGTGTCAAGACAACAGAAAACACTTAGTAGCTTGATTCTTAAAAGTGAAAAAGAAGAAGAAATGTAGAACTATATTTGGTCGGAATTATAAAGAGATAGGGGGATTTTTGGATCTTTGCATTTCAAGGTTTGAAATTAGCTGTTTTATGGAGGGAAAAACCTTTTCCCTATATCGAACTGTTTAATCTGGTTCAAAAGCAAAGATCCATTAACAAAATTACGTTATTAATCCTGACTATACCAATCAACCTAATGATAGGGAAAGTAGGAATGCTATAACGAACCCGAAGACTCCTATTCCTTCTATGAACGCAATGAAAATTATCGTTCTTCCGAATACTTCTGGCCTTTCTGCTATTGCCCCAATTGCAGCAGAGCTTGCTGATCCAAGCCCAAGTCCTGCTCCTAAACCAGCTAAACCAATAGCAATACCTGCTCCTAAACCAATTCCCCAGTTGGAATCCTCTTGAGTAACTGATTGTGTTGACTCTGGACTGGCAACAACTGAAGAGACAGCGATCGTAAGACTTAGAAAGACTAATACTAATGTGCCTACAACGATTTTTACCTTAAAAATCTGTTTTAATTGTGTTGTGTTCATGTTTTTTCACCTTTTAAATTATCATTTTAAATTTTCTATTGGATTCTATGAATCATTTTCATACATCATTTGCTGTAAATGAGTAAATTTCGTGTAAATTCAATATCTATATCTTTAATTTTTGACTCGAAGATAATACGGAGGTTTTCAACCTCTTGCTTTCGATAGTGGTAATAACTTAGTAAAATACCAAGATGGAAAGGATAACCTGCCATAATACTTGTTAGAGACTGTAAGAAGTATTCTTGTTGAATCTGTTCCAGCATTTCGATCGTATTTTTCATGGTATAACTATTATGAACCTTTCGGGCAAAATCAACGTAATAGGTTGATTCTAGTACCGAGAATGCACTTGCAAGTGACGGGGCATTCAGCAAATCATCAAAATCCGATTTTAAACGGTAGTAAAGGGGTATAACTAGGGAATCGATTGAAGAAACAATTTTATGCATGGCTTTTTGTCTAAGAACAATGTTGATATTGTTCAAGTCTATTTCTATTCCAATGACTTTCTCAGCGATGGATTTACTCATTCTCTTGAGATTTCCTATCTTTTCTCTCCATAATTCGTCATAGAATGCACGTTCTATTCGATAAACGATCTCTAGGATATTTTGTGTTTCATTGTATTTATCTAACGAGGAGAGAATTGCCTTACGCAACCACTTTTCTGATACTGTTTCTGCGAGCTCTTCTATTGAGGTGACTTGTGTTGCATGGATTAGTTCCACACGTTCCTCAGGAGAGGTAATATAGCGATTTGTTAAATCTAAAGGTTTGGTATCCGAGTTATGCAATTTATGGAGAATATCTTCAATGATTTTCAGATAATTTTTTTTCAAATAGAATAATAAAAATTCTTGATCGGTATTAGGAAGATTCTTTATTAATGAATGTATTTCAACCTCAATTGAGTCATTTAATGACTTTTCTATCATTAATGAGAGTTGACTCGACTGATATGAAATATCTTCAAATGCATCATGATAGCGGGGATGATTAAGCAGTACGGAAATTCCATCTTCCAAAGAAATACCTAGAATGTGCTCATAATCACTTGTGGATAGGAGCTGGCTTCGACGCGCTTTGATCCTTGCGTTAATAAAAGAATAGTCCTTTGCTTCACGGATCTGATGAAAAGCCATATTTTCACATTCTTAATCTTTTTTAATCCTATTTATCTTAGCCTGCAATTGCTGTAAACCTACGGTTTTCTTTAAATGGAATAAATTTACGACCAGTCCCTAGATAACCTAATTTTCCGAAAAATTCTACCCAACAGAGACGTAAGGATTGTAAGAAAGATACTAGTAGTTCTAGACCGATAACAATGGGAGCTCCTAAAATCATTCCTGGTAATACATCCGCCCATCCTTCTCCGCTACCTGCAAAAATTTGTATGAAAACCAAAGATAATGATCCATGCACCATATTGTATGCGAATATTCGAGCAAAGGATATCGTGTTTGAGATCATTGTGATTAAGTAATCTAACCATTCACTAATACCATCCATACCATGTTTGAACTGATATAATGTCGTTAATATAAACGATGTTAGTAAAAAGAACATGGGGTAACTAACAGAACCAATGGCGAACACAGGTATACCCAATTCGGTAACCCAGTCAAGATCGAAAGTATGACCTATCAGACTTTGAGCTGTTTTATCTTGTAACGCGATTAGGTTAACAGTTCCAGTAGTTTCCGAAATCCACTTTGTTGGATCGGGACCGTAAGCAAAGACTAAAAATGATAGTGAAATGTAGAATATTAGGAACATTCCAGGGAAAAATATGGCTTCCCATTTATTATGTGATAACAGATGGATAAACTGCATAAACAAAGCAAGTGAAATCACAAGTATGCCAAGTACTATAGCAAATTCCAATAATGCGAATTGGCCTCCTTCAGCCTCAGGACTAAACCACAAGGGTTCAAGACCGAGATGATGCGCATGGTCCCCGCCTAAACCACGAAAGCTTCCGAATAAAAACCCAAAAACCATAGCAGTTAATCCAAAGGTAACTAAGATAGGCCCACCTTTATCGAAATACGTTTGAAGCTCGGAAAGCATTGAATTTTTGGAATACTTATCTACATTCAATGATAATCCATATAAACCAATTAGAAAGACAATAAACCCATCAACCACGTCTCCAAACATAATACCAAAGAAAATGGGCATTAAAATGCTCAGGATTTTGGTAGGATCCCATTCATTGTATCCAGGGGTTCCAAATCCATGAATTAGATTCTCATAATTCCGAGAATATATATTGTTATGGATAGATGTGGGAAATTCTTCACTTTCAAGTTTAGGTTTTTTAATGATGTTTAAAGTAATGCTAGAATCGATTTTAGCTGTCATCCGTTTAAGTGATTTAATCTGTCGTTTAGGGATCCAAGACCATATTATATACTTCTCATTTTTCAACTGACTTCGCTGAAGAAGAGAAATTCGAGTGGATTCAATCTCAAGCTGCTCAGTCATAGCTCGAATATTATTAATTTCATTCCCTAATTCAGTGTTAATTTTTTCTTTTAGTGTTAAATAATCTAATTCAACGTGTTCTAGAAGAGATTCTGCTTTACTTTTTGCTTCTTCAGGCGAACCGACAATTTTGGGAGGGATAGTGATAGGTTCAAAACCAAGTCCACTCAGAAGGCGATCCAAAGGACCACTAAATCGCTTCATAACGCCAATCAAACATATAATTTTGGTTTTGTCTGAACTGATGGGCTTATAGATGAATTCACCACCAGTTAACTGATCGAGAGCCATTTCTAAGCGGAAGCTATGAATTCCTTTAAGAAAACCAAGAACTGCGTAAAAATGAGTACCAGTTCCAAATTCTTGGACATCATGAATATCTAATCCCTGTAATGCCTCGAGTGATTGAACTGCTGTATGAACCTCCTTTAAATTAAGTTCCTGAGCTTTAAGGTTCTCAACCTCGGTAATAATATTTTCATTTCGGCCAAATAATTTTTCAGCCTCGAAATTTATCTCCTCCAGCTCATCTCGCTCAAGATCAATCTTCTGATGCTTATTTGTGAGTGATAATGAATCAATTAAGGCGGTAAGGCGCGAAAATTCTTCTAATAATGCTATTGTTTTGGATTCTTCCTCAGTTAGGGGGTTGGGCTCAATACTGATTGTCTTTACTAAATCAATTAATTCTAGCTCAAGTTTAGCCCCAATATTACTCAGAAAAGATCGGCCTGCTGCGTGATCAACTGTAATTTTGGCAATACTCATACGTTCTGGCTTTAGACCCACATTGTCACCTCTGAATTCGATAATAAGTGAATAACTATCGCAGCGACAATTTCGCTCTTGTATAGATAAATTTGCCGTACAATATATCGATGAAGTGAAGCTGAACTTTATAAAATGGAATGTCAGAATCAATTTCTATGCAGGAGGCCATACGAGGAGGAAACGAAATTCTTGATTTATACAAAGTTACCCCAAGTAAATACACGGAAGTGGTAAACGCAGCACTTACAGGCAGCTCAAAGGATTTTTGGCTTCAACAAAAGTCATTGAATAGTCAATTACAAAATCAATCGTACATGAATGTCATTTCCAGTTTAGAAAAGGATCAACCGCTTGCAGCTCTTTCTCGTCAAATCTTTTTAACTGAAGCAATTGAAAAATTAACGGGTCAATTTATATCTGAGAAAATGGCTCTATATAGAGGATTTTTATTAAATTGGGAAAAGGTTTTGTTGATTTTTAACATTTTTGTAAAGATATCCAGGATTTTTTCAATAACCAACCTTTCTAAAACTGCTTATCAAGGTGTTACATCGGTACAAGATATATTTGAGAATTTATGGGACTCTCAATTTCCTTTTGGTGTGATGAGACCTGGAATTGCCTTAAAGCAGCTTGATCATACTACCATCTCCATGTTTATGCGTTCAATTAATGGTCAAAGAAGAATGGTAAAAAGAGTTAGAAAAATCATCGAAAACTCAGTAACGCTTAAGAAAGCATTGAATAGTATGAATTTTCTTTCAAACTCAGAAATAGTTGACACTAGTCTAGCCGGCCCTATTGCACGGGCCTCTGGAGTGATATCTTTATTGATTGATTTACCTACCTTTAGAGATCGAAAATCCTCCCTCTTTTACTCACAATTTGCTTATGGTAAAACACCGTCTCCGTTGAAATGTATAGAAATCTGTTATAGCGAACTTATTTTAGCGTTAGAACGAATGGCCTATCTTCTCCCCAAGTTTCAAGGAAGTTTGGGGGAATCAACTCTTCCTGAAAATTCTGGTCAATATTCAATTTCTTATCCGACCACATTCGGAATAAATCATCTAACAATTGAACTAGAAGGGGAAAAAGCAAGATACATCAATTATATCCCCTTCGAAGCCGGAAATATTGGAGGAATATCAATGCTAGTAGTAAAAAACTCAGATACCCTTATTCCTTATCTCTTAACCTTTTTAAATCCAGAAATTGAATTGATATAATTTCAAATGTTTATTATACAATAGATAAGGTAAAAATTTGTAAAAAAGAAGCGTTTTGGCTCCCAAATATAACTCTAATGAGCGAAAATAGAAAAAATGAAAAAAGGGGGAATTATGGTTTAATTCCTAATTCTTGCTCTTTTTTCGCAATATCGAGTTTAGTTTTTACCACAGTATCAGGGTTTAAACTCATCGAGTCAATTCCACATTCGACTAAGAAAGTAGCAAATTCAGGAAAATCGCTAGGAGCTTGTCCACAAATACCAATTTTTCGATTATGGGCTTTTGCAACATCAATAACCGATTTTACTAATCTCTTTACGGATTCATTTCGTTCATCATAGATATGGGCAACTAACTCAGAATCACGATCAAGACCAAGGGCTAATTGAGTCAAGTCGTTACTTCCAATCGAAAATCCGTCGAAGACCTCAGCAAAACCATCAGCTTGAATGACGTTTGAAGGAACTTCAGCCATTACATAGACTTCTAGTCCATTCTCACCTTGTTTCAATCCAGCCTTTGCCATTGTTTCGATAACTTTCTTTCCCTCTTCAACAGTACGACAGAAGGGAATCATTGTTATTACATTGGTTAAGCCCATTTCATCACGGACTCGTTTAATTGCTTTACATTCCATGATATATGCAGGAGCATAGGTCTCATCATAATAACGAGAAGCACCTCGCCAACCAATCATTGGATTAGATTCTGTTGGTTCATACAAAATTCCACCAACCAAGTTGATGTATTCGTTTGTTTTAAAGTCCGACATCCTGACTACGACATCATTTGGATAGAATGCTGCTGCGATTCGGCCGATTCCCATTGCTAACTGCTCAATAAAGAATTCTTCTTTATCTGGATAAGCATTAGTTTTTGCATCAATTTTTGCGACTATTTCACGAATTTCAGGATCAGATTCAGCCTTTTCCTTGAGTTCTTTGTAGTTAAGTAAAGCAAGCGGATGAATACCAATATATGAATTGATGATAAATTCTTCTCGGGCTAATCCAACTCCGTCATTTGGAATTAGTGCTTGGTCAAAAGCTTTCTCTGGTATACCAACGTTCATCATAATTTTTGTACGTGTTTCAGGTATATTATCAAGTTCTACTGTATCGATTTCAAAAGGTAGAATACCATCGAAAACAATACCATCTTGTCCTTCTGCACATGAAGCTGTGACTTTCATTCCATCTTTCAAAATTTTTGTTGCGTTTTCTGTACCAATAATTGCTGGAATACCAAGTTCACGTGAGACAATAGCAGCGTGACAAGTACGTCCACCACGGTTTGTTATAATTGCAGATGCAATCTTCATGATTGGTTCCCAATCGGGGTCTGTCATATCTGTAACAAGAACTTGTCCTTTCTTGAACTCATGAATACGAGCAGATGTTTTAATGACGTTAACTTCACCTTGACCGATCTTCGCACCAACGGCTTGACCATGAACTAGTTCTTTGCTTCTTTCTTTGAGCACATAAGTCTCGATGATATTGGCAGCTTTTTGAGAATGAACTGTTTCAGGTCTTGCTTGTACAATATAAAGCTCACCATCACCCTCATAGTCACCATCACCGTTTTTAGCCCACTCAATATCCATATGCTTTCCGTAATGATCTTCAATAATTACAGTCCATTCAGCTAACTTCAGAACTTCGTCATCCGTAGCACAGAAAGTTTTTCGCATTGAATCTGGTGTATCAACAATTTTAACTGGTCGTCGACTATCAGAAGTGTAAACCATCATAATTTCTTTTGATCCCAATCGTTTACCAACAATAGGTCGCTTTCCAAGTTTCAAAGTTGGTTTGAATACATACCATTCATCTGGATTCACAGAACCTTGGACAACGGTTTCACCAAGACCGTAAGCTCCGGTAATAAAGACCGCTCTTTCAAAACCTGACTCGGTATCAATAGAAAATATAACTCCAGAAGAAGCTGAATCTGAGCGAATCATTAATTGAACTGCGATGGATAAGTAAACATCAAAATGACCAAATCCTTTGTCCTGACGATAAGAGATTGCACGATCAGTAAATAAACTGGCAAAGCATGAACGACAGGCATCTAAGAGAGATTCTTCACCTCGGATATTTAAATAAGTTTCTTGTTGACCTGCGAACGAAGCATCAGGAAGATCCTCTGCTGTAGCACTGGATCGTACCGCAACGTCCACATCCACTTGACCTGATTTTTCAGATAATTCTTGATATGCTTTGCGGATTTCTTGTTCGAGATCAGCAGGTAATTTAGCATAACGAATAATTTCACGGACTTTCCTTCCTCTTTTTTGGAGGTTTCTGATATCATGAGTGTCCAACCCAGCTAAAGCGTCTTTGATTGCATCCTCGATCCCGGCATCTCGGAGGAGGTGTCTATAAGCGCTTGCGGTAACTGCAAAACCATTAGGAATCTTCACTCCTTTGCTGGTTAGATGATGATACATTTCGCCCAGTGAAGCGTTCTTTCCGCCGACCAAGGGCACATCTTCTATTCTGAGTTCATCAAACCACAGAATATTTTTTTCTTCTCTACTTTTCGACATAGTGACTCACGTCTACGATTTGTTTAATAAGAAAGTTATTTTTAACGATTCTCTTGTCTTAACAGCTGATATTCGTCAATTCCTCTCTCTCTAATGGACATTAATAAGTGTAATTTACTACATTTACTGTAAGTTAGACAATTTGAGGATAATTTCGAATTTTCACCTGTACTAGGAAATTTATAGCAGTGCATCCCTAATCTACTCCAAAGGAAAAATTTTTTTTCTCAATATGTTGCTGGATCCTCCGGTGGAAGATCACTATCCGAAAAAGGCTCTACCTCTAATTGTTTCATGAAGTTATGAAGAGTTCTCATATATCGAGTCTTATCAAAACCATTCATACGTTCATTTAACGCCTGATTTAGGATTTCAGAGAGATATTCGAAATCTTCTTTATAGATGGGATCAGCGAAAATTGGAGTTTTTTGTATAAGCTGGAGCAGAGTTTCGTCATCAGTTATATCACAATCAGCATCAGTGTAAACTAACTCTGGATGTGTAGAGAGAAGAAACCATTGCATACCATGAATGAGGGCATCGTGTAGAGCAGCAACTCCAGCTGCATATTTTCCTTGTGATAATCGACGTTTACCTCCTCGTATATGTAGCCTAGCCCTTAAAAGGGAGGCTTCATCTGGTTTCATCTCTTCTGAATCCATTAATCCAAAATGAGGCATAGGTGAACGAATAAGATATCCAAACAAAAATTTGGTTTTACTAAAATCAGATTATCCTATACAAAAAAAATGGGATATTCTATAATTAAAAAAATGAGGAGAGAAAGAAAATAGTTTCTCTACCCCTAGAGAGAACGAAAATTCTTACCTGCGTATTTAGCCTTATCACCTAACATTTCTTCAATCCGTATTAATTGATTGTATTTGGCCAAACGTTCTGATCGACAAGGGGCTCCAGTTTTAATTTGACCAGTTTTTAATCCAACAACAAGGTCAGCGATGAAAGAATCCTCGGTTTCACCGCTTCGATGACTCACCATGATTCCCCAACCGTTGTCTTGTGAAAGTTTAGCTGCTTGTATGCTTTCGGTTATTGAACCAATCTGATTAACTTTTAGTAAAAGGGCATTACACGCTTTTTTATCAATAGCCATCTGAATACGATTCACATTCGTAACTAGTAAATCATCCCCAACTATCTGGAGTTTATCTCCATTTCTGTGAGTGAATTTCTGAAATGTTTCCCAATCATCCTGATCGAATGCATCTTCAATCGAAATTATTGGGTACTTCTCTATAAAGCCTTCATAAACATTTATGAACTCATCTGCTTCCAAAGATTCTCCATCTACTAAATATTTTCCGTTAGAATAAAATTCAGACGCTGCAGGATCAAGAGCAATTTGGAACTTACCCGTATGTCCGGCCTCATCAATTGCTGCTATTAATAGCTTTAGTGGCTCCTCAACTTTATTCAAAGGAGGAGCAAAACCACCTTCATCTCCTACATTTATGGCATTTACTCCATATTTCTTTTTAATGATTGATTTTAGCTTATGATAAACTTCAACCCCAATAGATAATCCTTCTTTAAAACTCTGTGCCTCAATAGGCATTAACATATATTCCTGAAAAGCGATATCATTACCACCATGTTCCCCGCCATTAATAACATTTAAACTGGGTACAGGAAGATAAAAATCTGAATTGCCATGTAAATCACCTAAATGTTGAAACAAGGGGACATTTTTACTAACCGCCCCAGCTTTACATATAGCCATAGAGACACCCAGTATCGCGTTTGCCCCAAGTTTAGATTTATTATCAGTCCCATCTAGTTCTAATAAGAATTGATCAATCTCTGTTTGGTTCTCTGGGTTCCTACCGACTAATTGTGAAGCTAATTGATTAACATTATTAACAGCTTTGGACACAGATTTACCCATCAGTCGTGTTCCTCCATCCCTCAGCTCTAGCGCTTCATGAATACCGGTACTCGCACCAGATGGCACCATACCTCTGGTAACAACACCTTGTTCTAAATGACATTCCACTTCTACTGTAGGATTACCGCGAGAATCAAATATTTCTCGTGCATGTAATTTTTTAACTTTCAATTGAAATTTACTCCTCAATTCTACTAATATTTTAATTTATACTTGTGTCATGTAGTTGTGTTCTAAATTATAACAATTATTTTTTCTTTTCAGCTAGTGTTTCTTCCCAAATATCAGCATAGGAGATCCACGGATCAGGTACCCGAACCGTCAAGAAATTTGGTTTTGTGATAAAAGTTTCAGGTAGGTACCCTAGGATATCTCCGTCCACCTGATACAAACATTTTCTCTTAGGCGAGTCCACTTTGATTATATTACCTTCAAATGTCTCAATAGCTGGATGTGTCAGATGGCTACCATCATAAGTTCGGGGAAAAAGACGTAAAAGCGAGAATCGACTAATTTTCCGAAGAGTGGTTCCATGAAATAAATTATCATTCGGATCTGCATCTGGACATATGTGCATTCCAGCGCCATACCGCTTTCCATTAGCTATAGCTACAAGCATTCGTGGCCCTGTTACTAGTGGCCCAGTATTCGGTTCAATTACTATATCATACGGTTTAAACTTCAGAATGGTTGTGAAAATTGCTCGTTGATAATTGCCTTTCCCTCTCCATTTTTTGACGCCTTTATTAGCTCTATCAGCTACTTCAGCATCAAAACCCATTGATGCAACCCCCCCAAAATATCGATCTGCATTAATGCAATAACCAACGTCAAATTTCTTATCCTGTCCATTTATAAGACTTTCAATGATGGCATCTATATCACCCTCAGGAATTCCAAATACAGTTGGAATATCATTCCCTGTTCCTACAGTAAAGGCACTAAACGTACTCTTTTTCTCTGCTTTCAGGACACCATTGATAACTTCATTGGCTGTGCCATCCCCACCTACTGAACAAATTACTTTATATCCTTCATTTGCTTTTTGCTGCGATAGCTCAAGCGCGTGTCCTATACGAGAGGTAAATTCAAAATCATAATCTAATTTTGAGTCAATTTTGGGTTTTATCTGATCAGTCCAAATCTTTTCTACCCGATTACCAGCTGCAGTTGGATTAACAACAAGAAAGAAGTCTTTCATCTATAACACCCTGTACAGAAATTAATTTAGAAAATTTAGTAAGCCAGTTTTTGAATCTTGCCTTTCTTCCTCTCATCGAGGCCTACTACGATCGAAAAATTGGCGATATGAGGAGATGTTTCTCTCCTCAAGAGAATTGTTTGGTGGAACTCTCATCAGAAGCAGGTGCAGCACCCATAGCTTCATTAACTAACTCCACTATATCCATTACTTCAAATTTTTCCTCTAATTGCTGTGTTTTTAGAGCGTCTGTTAACATACTAGTGCAGAATGGACATGCAGTAAGTAAAATTTTCTTGGTCGAGTTTCCATTACCTTGATTTTGTGGATTGACTAATGTGTCTTTGGCTTCCAGTACTCGCTTTTCAGAAATTCGCATTTCAACCCACTCGGGAGTTTCTCGAAACATATTTCCACCACCACCGCCACAGCAATATGAAAATTGACCATGGTTGGGCATTTCTCGGAATGTAACACCTGGAAGTTTTTCGATTATTTTTCGTGGAGATTCATATTCATCATTGTATCTCCCAAGGTAACAAGGATCATGATAAGTGACTTCATAGTTTAAATCTGAATTGAATTTGATTTTCCCGTTTTCGATCATTTCTAGCAAAAATGTAGTAATATGAACTACATCAAATTCACCGCCATATTCAGGATACTCATTTTTAATGGTGTTAAACGCGTGAGGTGAGGAAGTAACAATTCGTTTGACGTCTCGTTTCTGATACATCTTGATATTCTCTTCAGCAAGATGCTGGAATAACGCCTCCTCACCCAAACGTCGCATTTCGTTACCGTCATTCTTTTCCGCATCTCCGAATGTTCCATAATCAAGTCCTGTTTTGGTGAAGATATCATAGGTTGCACGGGCGACCTTCTGATTGCGAGGATCGTATGCAAGTGTATCTCCAGGAAGCCAGAGAAGTTTTGAATCGGATTTCTTGATTTTTGGAAGCTTCCCCTCCTTTAACCAATTTATCCGCTCACGTTTTGGTTGATTCCAGACATTTCCATAATTATATACACTATCCAACATTGTAGTAAAAGTTCCAGGAATTTTACCTTCTTCAATTAATGACGCTCTCATGCCAACTATCATATCTACATGCCCAATTAAATGCGGACAGGAATTGGTACATGCATAACAGGTAACACATGCCCATAAAACGTCTTGTGTTAAACCTGATTGTTCACCAAGAATATCTACATTCTTATTCGAGCCCATTAGACCATATTGTCTCTTACCCCAATTTTTTACATCTTGTATGACTTTCAATGGAGAAAGAGGTTCGCCCGAGTCTTGTGCTGGACAGTAATTATGACAAAAATGGCATTTCATGCACGCAGAAGCTTCTAACAATTGATAGAATGTAAAATCTTCAATTTTACTGATACCATCTGGACTAAATTGAACCTGGCCTTTTGTTTTATTGACATCAGTAAGGACGATATTTCCTAATCCAGCTAGAACATGAAAGAACTTGCTGAAGGTCAAAATGATCGCAAGGGTAAGAACACACATTAGATGTGAGAGATAGAAAAATGCATGGACAATAAAAATTGAATTATTGGCACTAAGGACAGGACCAAGAATTAATGCAAGAGGAAAACCTATGAAAGATGTTATTTCAAAATCAATATTAACATATGAGATACCATAAATATCAATTGGAAGATTGTTTAAACCGTATAAGATTCTGGTGGCTTCAATGAAAAAACCAGAAATACTTATCCAAAGGAGTAGTAAGAGTAAAACAAGATCTTCAACCCCTGCTCGTTCATAATATGTTTTTTCTCTCCGATATCTTCGAGCTAATGCCATTATTACTCCACAAAACAGGAGTACACCAGATATATCTGCACCAATATTAAGAAGAAGATACAATGGACCGACTAATAATTCCTCATGGAAAAGATATTCGTGAATCGTAACCGAAATAGTAGCAATTGCAGAACCGAGAAAACCAACCATGATCATTGAATGCACAATAAAACTCGTATTTTGCATCGTTTTCCGTTTCAGGATACCTGAGCCAATACCATAGGACAAACGCTTTGGAAAAGATCGGGAAAAGATATTTTTAAAGCCACGTTTGATTAAAACAAGTATAAAGGCGAGAAAGCTTTGTTCTTCTTGGTCATATTTACCTTGGAACCATACACGAATATTCCGATAAAGACCAATAAGTAAGATAATAACAGCTGTTGCTGCACATAAGTACACGAGAAAACCAATTTGTTTACCATACAATTCAATACTGCTAGGCCAATAGGCTTCTCTTCGTGCATCCCATACCCAGTCTTGTAATATTGCTAAAACCGCTTGAATCATCTTATCACCCATTTTCTATCAGAACAAATTGCCTTTCGTAATATTATTTCTCATCCTCTAGCGAGGTTCACTTCTATGGTGAAATCTTAAGGAAGGTTGAGACTATAAAAGAAAGGACGGTTCATTTTATCAAAATTCAGAACTGTAAATATAATTTCTGTTTTTGTTATTTGAATTTTTGCTTTTCACAATTCAGGTGAATTATATCTTCATTTTTCCTAAATATCAACATGAGATACGAAATGTTATCACTTTCAGATTTCATAGAAGAAAAGCTCCCTGAAGCATTTCAGTACACAATAAAGTTTAAAAAGAGGATACCCCGATATAGTACGTCTTCTTCACAATTTGAGGTGTAAGAAAAAATGACAGAAAGCAAAACTAATGCATTTATAGGATTAATAGGAGCAGTTGTTTTCGGAGTGTTGGCAATAATTGTACCATTTTTGAAAATGACTGGGTTCGGTTTCATTACAGAAACTGGTACTGTTCCAGTGATTAATGTGGATTATACAGCAGATATTTTCTGGGATGGAGGTACAACGAAACTGACAGGTGTTCCAGCCGTAGACGTAGCTTTTAGTGATTTTGTTGACTCTAGTATTCAGATCATTTGGGACATTGCAGGCCTTTGGATGTTTGTATTCATTGGACTTGGTTTGATTGGTTTTCTACTTGTTGCTATTCCCCCAGTTCAAAAATTAGCAGGTATGGAACCAATGAATTTAGGATTCTTTGGACTGATTGCTGGTTTAGTAGCAACAGTAGTACATTATCTTCTGATAGTTCTAGGAGCCCTCCTTGATGAAGCCTTTGAAGGTGGTATTGAGAACCTCAATCTCATCATGCTTGTTCTGATGATTGTTGGCTGGGTAGCATTAATTGTTGGATATATCTACGGTTCAAAAGATTAGTTTCAATCTTTTATCTCCCTTTTTTTTTTATTTTTTCTAATCAAAACGCGTTTGTATCTCGGTAACTGCTAGTTGAGAAAAAAATGTGAATTGAAAACAGATTAGATCTGTTTCATCAATTCAGGCAGTATTTCGTGAAGATCTCCAATAATTGCATAATGTGCTAATTCGATAATTGGTGCTTCTTCATCTGTATTTACTACAATGATAGTTTTACTATTTCTCATACCGACTAGATGTTGGATTGCTCCAGAAATTCCACACGCAATGTAGAAATCAGGAGTAACAGTTTTTCCAGTTTGACCAATTTCATGATCATATGCGACCCATCCTGCATCAACTGCAGCCCTACTAGCACCAACTTCACCACCAAGAGCTTTTGCTGCCTCAGTAATAGCAGAGAATTTTTCCGCGCTACCAACACCGCGACCACCGCTAATTAGAAGTTTAGCCTTTGTGATATCAACAGATACTTTGGCAATAGTTTCTTCAACGAAAGATTCACGTTTATCAGAATCTTGAATCACTGGGGAGTAATCAACCACTTCAACCGATAAACGATCGTCAGGTTCCGCTTCAGGATTATTTCCTCCAAGGACTGTTGCAAAAGTTAGCCCATCAGTTGGACCTTCCATCGAAACAAATAGCTTCTCCTCAAATAATGGATGAATGCCATCATATTCGTCTCCTTCAAGAGTTAAACTTTTCACCGATGCAAACATAGCTTTATCAAATCTTGCAGCTAGCCTTGGGACTAGTTCCTGTCCATACAGACTCGCACCTGCAATCACTAAAGATGGATTTATTTCTTTGATCAAGGCTTCGATAGTACGTGTGTGATAAAGGATGTTTATCCCCCTAAATTGAGCATCGTCAACTTTAAAAACTTTATTCACTCCAAATTTTCCCGCTTCTTGAGCTAAATTACTTATCTCATGTCCTAGAATGACTCCTTCAACTTCCGCGTCTATTTCCCTAGCTAGATTCTGGACCACAGTTAGACATTCTTTTGTCAGCCCTACAATTTTACCTTTCGCGTTTTCTAATATAACTAATATTTTTGCCATTTTAGATCACCCTTATTTGAAAGCTCCTAGATTTAAGCCTTTTTCTTTCAAGGCTCCAAGTAATTCACCAACCAATTCATTAGCATCGCCATCATCAAAAATAACACATTTTTCAGTCCGAGCAGGTGGTTCTTCAATATCATCAAACTCAACGGAGGGTTTCTGTTCTTCAACGCCGAGATCGACAATTTCCCAAACTGGAACAACAGTTTTACTTGCTTTCATTATTCTTCTAACACTGGTGTATCGGGGTTCTTCAAAGTCACCAGAACTTGCTATACTAAGAACAGCAGGCAGCTGAAGCTCAATTTTACGGATCCCGCCTTCTATGACCTTATCAACTGTAACTTTTTCATTATTAAAGGCTACTTTCTCAACCCAACACGCAAGAGGCAGATCAAGAAATTCAGACACCATAGGCGCCATAGTAGCTGTCCCGTAGTCATAACTCTGCATTCCAAAAAGTAGGAGATCATATTCACCTACTTTCTTAGCAGCAGCAGCGAGAATTTTAGCGACTGAGTAGAAATGAGTGATTTCTGTCTTGGAGTTCTCAATTCGAATTGCTTCATGACAACCCATAGCAATAGCTTCTTTAACAACTTTGTCAGCCATGTCAGACCCAAGACAAACTGCAGTAACTTTACCTTCACCTTTCTCTTCTACTATACGTAAAGCCGCTTCAATCGCGTTCTTATCATAGTTATTCGTCATAACATCGCTCTTATCATCCCGATCTCCTGGAAAAATCTCATCGGGATCTAAAGGAGCGTTTCGATCAATTGTTGCTTTTACAAAAACTAGTATATTCAATGTTCAATCATCCATCCTTAATTTTTACTTTTGAGCACGAGCTAAGGCACCACGAGAAATAATCGTCTTCTGCATTTCTGAAGTTCCTTCGTAAATTGTTAAAACCCGAGCATCTCTAAACAATCGCTCAACACGATAACTTCGGGAGTAACCATAACCTCCATGAACCTGAACAGCATCATATGTTACTTTTTGTGCTAATTCGGTGGCCCAGTATTTAGCCATGGAAGATTCAATTTGTGTGTTTTCTCCCATGTGTTTCATGTGAGCCGTAGACAAATATAATAAGCGAGCTTGATGTACTTTAGTTGCCATGTCAGCCAACATGAATGAAATTGCTTGATGTTTTCCAATGGGTCTTCCAAACTGCTCACGTTGCATAGAATAGTTAATGCTTTCTTGAAGTGCGGTTTCGGAAATACCTACAGATTGAGCTGCAATGCCTATCCTACTAGAAGCCAGACTTCCAAGGATAAGTCTAAATCCGTCATTCTCCTTTCCTAATAAATTCTCTTTGGGCACTTCTGCGCGATCTAATGCCATTGAAGATGTAATGGATCCATGTAAGCCCATCTTTTCCTCAATTCCAACAACTTCCATATTTTCCTTCGTGATTTTTGGATCTACAAGGAAAGCACTGAGTCCTTTTGGCCCAGCTGTTTTATCGGTTACAGCAAAAGTAATGTATGTTCCAGCAGCTCCTCCATGAGAAAGCCAAATTTTATTGCCTGTTAAATAGTAGGAATCGCCTTCTTTTTCAGCTTTTGTCGTTACGGCTGAAATATCAGATCCTGCATTTGGTTCAGAGAAAGCCATTGCTCCTATGGCATCACCACTGGCTAGTAGTGGCAAATATTTTTCCTTGGCCTCAGGAGTTCCAAATTTATCAATTATTTCGATATTCAGGCCTTGGCTTGGGAAAAACATGGAAAATGCTAGAGAGGCTCTAGCCATTAATTCAATAACTGCATTCCATAAGGTATAACTAAGACCAAAGCCATCATACTTTTCAGGAACGATAATCGAGAAAAGGTCATTCTGTTGACATTTCTCGTATAGATCCATCATACCCGAAGGATAAGAGACATTTTTTGTAGCGGGGTCAAAATGTGCCCCCTCTTCATCCCAATCTTGTTCTTTTTCAATGATTTCATTCATTGCGAGCTCGTAAACCATGTCAAGTATCATTTCATTTTGTTCTTGAGCTTCTTTATCAAAATTAAACGTCTTAAAAATCTTTGTCAGCTGTTTCATGAAGTTTACCTCCATATGGTTAGGAACCATTTACACGGTATGATACATACAAAATAGGAACAAATCTTTGAAGAATGTTGCGAAGTTACGTTCCAAATAAAAAATAACTACAAAACCGATAATGCGAATAAGGGCTAATGGGAACGAATCTGGTCAGAAATCATTTTTTTTTGACTTGTGGATTTATCATTCCTTTTTTTTTCCTGAAAAGAATAACTAGAAATGATTTCTCCAGCCAATATCTTGAAAGCTTTATCAACATTAATTCTGTCTTTCGCTGAGGTTTCTAGGTAATGAACAGCAAACCCTAGTTTATCTTTAAGCAGTTTGGTTAGTTCTCCAGCGTATTCTTTACCATAATGCCCAGATACTTGTGCGGGAAAAGCAGGATTATCCCGAAGATCACATTTGGAACCGACAATAAGCAAGGGACTCTTACCAATTCCGTTTAGAGACCAGTAACTTTGAATCCATTCAACGAGATTCATATATGATTCCTGATTCGTCACATCAAAAAAGCACAGTGCTCCGACAGCACCACGGTAATATAGATCTCGTACCGCTTTAAATCTTGGTTGACCAGCTAAATCCCAAACTTGGAATTTTATATCATAAGTGGTTTTTGTAGGTGAATGATAGTAAGTTACTTCCTGTGATGCAAAATCAGCACCAATAGTCATGAGATACTCTGTTTTAAAACCTTCTCCTAACCATGCACGTCGAAGTGCGGTTTTACCAACTCCTCCATCTCCAATTAGAACGATCTTAGCACGTATTTTCGTTCCTGAGAAAGGATGTGTGCGACGTGTCGATGCTCCTGGACTCATTTTTGTTGTTCCCAAATTGTTTTTTTATCCCAGCCTCGTTACTTATTTACTTTTGAGTAACTGATACTATTCAGAGTATTATGTGAGTGCTACTTGAAAAAATTTACTAATATACCCCCTTATAATACCCCCTTATAAAGGAATCGTTTATCATTTCACCCTTGGTAGTATTAATGAATACTGGGCAGTATTTTTTGGTTATTGTCATGAACCCAACCAAAGGGCGAGTGAATTTTGTACTACAGTGTTACTAATAATTTCCATCAATTTTAATATTAGATCATTGTCAAATAATCAAAAAAGGTTTTCTGTATTGGCAGACTCGAGATTTCGTCTAAATTGTTGAACACCACCGTTGACCTTTAAAAAGAAAACTAGGAAATCTTAACCCTAGAAATCATCAATGGCCATAGCTGAAATAACAAACGATACGGAATATGCCATGATTGACGATGAAGAAGAGCACGAGATCCTTCAGGGAAGAAGGTAACAGCAGTCCAAGCTTTAAGATCTCGGTTTGCATGGATAAGGGTTTTTCGCCCCCAATAGACGTTATAACGATCATGGAGGGAGTTAAAGACTTCTGCGCGATTCGAATTAATAAACTGATCTGGTAACGCCTGTTGTACTCTCGCCAATATTGGATACACCTCCGTTAGAGATGGACACTCGGGGGAATTAAGATTAGATTCTCCAGGAATATAGTTGATTTCTAGCTCGTAAGGATTGCTAGCAGTTTTTAAAACTATTGCATGACCCTTTAGGAAACTGGTTCTTCTTTTATGTACTTCTGTTGTTGGACCAGCCCCTTCAGTTGGTGTTAGGATACTAGTCCTCTTGGAGGAAGATTTATTTTCTTTATTACATTTTATCCTACTTTTATTCTTGATTACTGGCGTTGACCATTTAGCTGGATAGACCTTTTTCTTCCTAGTCATAATCCTGGATTCCACGTTGGAAAGAAGTGTTCCTGTATGAAGTTCAATCGTAATATCCCAAAGAGCTTTTCGGTTGGGAATAGGTTCCAGAGTAGTGATTCTTGCACGTTTTCCCTTCCCTTGATGGATGTGTTGAACTAGAATCAGTGATTGACGAAGGGCTTTCGCAGCTGCTAGGATAGCTACTGCTCCATCACCCACAATAACATCTATTCCCCCTAGTTGGGTCATAGCCTGCACGAAATAGCCATGAATTGTTTGTGCATCCCGCTTAGGTTCAATAGCTACGTTGATAGGCGTACCATCAGCAGCGAGCGTAAAGATTATAAAGCCATTTGCACCCAGTAATTTGAGGAATCCTTCATCATAAAAAATGGTACGTAATGAGGAGGTTTCCGTGGTGCTAGGAACACCCAGTCGTTCCTGTAACTGTTTGGCTCGTTCCAAGTTCATAGCAAGGAACTCCTTTATAGCGGTCACCAAGGTTCGTAGGGTTGTTTCCGGCACCCCCCACATTTCACCCAGAGCATTCACCGAGAATCTGTCCTTAATGACGAGTTGAGTTAATTTCCAGATAATTTCTTGAACATTCTCTTTCCAAAAAGGAATTTTAGCGGGATTAAAAGTTCCTAAACAGTTTTTACATCGAAAGCGTCTTACTTCTCCCGTAGTCGTCGAATAGCTACCCCAAGTACCTATCTCGATATCATTTTCTTGGCACAACGGACAAGTTAGAGGAATAGGAAGTGATAGAAAAGATTGATTGTATTTTAATCGTTTCTTTAGTGGTTGTGATCCCACTTGTATTTGCACAGTTGTTGTTTGACTCATTGTATTGAAAAAATTATCTCATTACCCCTTTAAGTCTTTCCCTCTCTTTTATCCCCTTTCATTATTCTCATCGTTGTCATTCACTTATTTTCAAAGATTTTCATGGTTTTTTAGCAACTTTCCTCCCCATAGCCCAGTTACAACAATTTAAGCGAAATCTCGCAATAACCAACGTTCCATAAATTGTAAGTTTCTTTTTTCTAAGAATTTGAAGAATGAAACCTTATTTCCATACCCATTTTTTGATAGATTTTACAAAGATTTGTATAGCTTTGAAAACAAGGAAAAAAAATGTTTTCTAATTCCATCAATATTTTGTCTAAGAATAACTTTCTATAATCTTAGAATAAAAGCATATAAAAAAGCATAACACTACTACTGTTATGATACTAATAATCACATTAGAATTAATATCACATAAAAATATCCATACTGGTTATAATAACGAATTATAGGAATAATTATTAACTTCATTATAATTGTATTATTTAGCCAAAAAAAATGTTAGAAGGGACAACGAGCTTTAAAGAATATTTTTATAGATGGTATCAATATGACGAACAAATTTAAATTTGAGGAGTTGAAAGATGCTCCCTTATTGATTGATGCTATATACAGGGGGGAGAACTACTGGGCATGCTGGAGATGATCCGATCTCCATACATATGTTGAATGTTGACTATCCAGAATTTTTAAGTAGAAAGATAGGATATCACATTCAAGTTATGAGCTGAATTAATTACTTGTGCTATTAATGTTATTTCTTGATTAACGTCATAATTCATTTGAGGTAATACTAAAAGTTAATATGGAGAGGATTTTATGGTTTTACTTAAAGAATTGAAACCTAAGTTTACTGCAAGAAATGCAAATTCTATATCTACAAAGGAGGATGTAGATAACAACTTCAACATTCCTAAAGGGTCATTAGCATCACGGTTTCATATTCTATATGACCGAGTAAAAGACTATGATAACTCAATAATTTTTGGAGCTCGGGGGGTCGGAAAAACCCTTTACCTGAAAAAAGCCAAATTTGATTACTTATATTCAAAAGAAGGAATTTTACCTATATTTATTGATCTTTCGGACATCCGAGAGACGTTTAAAGCAGCTGATCAGATCGGACTGGATACAGTTCAACGAAGATTGCTATTTCATCGTTACTTACGGTTTTTAATTATACTTGAGATTACTAATATGTATAAATCTTATATCGATACAAAAAGCAAGTCCTTCTGGAATAGATTTAAAGGTATTTTTGGTCTAGTTTCCGATATTTTTGGACTTAAAAGTCCAGAGGATCATAATGAAAAAGTTACGGAACGAATCGATGAGATTCGAAAGAACTGTGAGAAACCTTTTGATTTGGTTAACCTAAAGTCTGATTCTATTGAATTTAAGCCCCTTATTAAAAAATTATTTGATCAAATAGGTTTCAAAGATATCTTAGATAAAGAGTTTTACGAAATCTTAACAATTCTCTCAGAATTAACTTAAATAAATAAATTCTTATTAATATTCGATGAATTTTCGATGTTAACTGAAGAAGGGCAAAATTTACTAGCTCCCATTATTATTGATTTAAGTGAAAGCCCTTATCGTCGTTTAGAGATAAAATGCAAAGTTTCAGTGATGGAAGGTCGTTTTCATGTAGATACTTCAAATTATAACTTTATAGAACATGGATTTAGCGAATTACATTTTGAATTAGAATTTAAAGGAATATTTTCAGGTTCTACTGCAGACAATCGTCTTCTAGTATTTTATAGCAATATTTTAAGCAATAGATTAAGCGATATTCTTGAGGACAAAAAATTATTGAGCTTATTTAAGGATCAAATAACTTTCCGTAATTTATGTTTCTTTGCAGGTTTTAAGATTAGGGATTTTCTAAAATTCATGCACGACATCTGTGATGAAAATCCAAATAAAGAGAAAATCACTCAAAAAATGGTATATGATACTTGTGTTAAGTATTATCGTCAACAAGTACCAAATGTATTAAAAAAAGTAAGTACAGAGATCATTGCATCATATTTAGCTCAGCTGGGAAAAATGCTAAAAAACTCAAAGAACCAATTTTACTTTATAACTGATGATTTTAACGAAAATTTCTTTCAAGTAATGCTTTATTTTAGAATACTCTCGTTTGTAAGTTATTCAAGACGGGGATCTAATCAAATGATAGATGCTAGGGGATTCCTGATTGATTTATCGACTGCTTTTCAATTTAATATTGTTACTAGGTCAAATTTGAAAAGCAAAGCCTTCAAATATCTTAATTTTTCTGATGCAGATACATTTGTTTATAATATTGTTGATAAAAAGACTGAAAGACTGGTTATTAAACTCCTTAAAAGAAAAAAACTCTCTGATGCAGAAATAATGGACGATACAGAAATTTCAACAGGAAATTTTGAAAAAATTAAACAAAAAATCCTATTCGATCTAAAATATAGCTCTGAAGATCTTGTTGATGAAGACAAGAAACTAGATGAAGATGAAGAATTGAAGGACACTATTGAGGAATTAGCCTCCTTAAGATACATTAGCTTTAATCTTGCTACAATTCTAACAAATAAAGGAATTACAAAAGAAATCTTTCTCAAATGGGCACCAGATGATCATAGTCAGTTTAAAAGTCAAGTTCCATCCAATTACCGTAGTACACTTAGTAGGGCATATAATCATCATCATAAATAAGGGGATCACTTGTAATTGAAAAAAATAATATTTAAATACTTTATTATAATTTTCAGTTATATTCTATGGCCAATAATCACTTATGTCTACATTTCTACACCCTCTTTTCTTGGATTTATTTTAATGCTATTGATTACTGGATTCCTTCTACTAATTTACGTCTATTTTGATTTGTCAAGAAAAAAAGAAGAGGATTTCGATTTAGAAGTGTTTTTTAGATTATTTGAAGATTTCCTTTTAAAAACTGATGAATCAATGCTTAGAATTGATATCGACTTATTTTTAATTGCTTTAATACTAATTTTTCCAAATTCTTTCTACACGATAGTTTCAATTTACAACAATTATCCAACTTATCTATTATCGATCTTCCCTTCGTTGGTGTTAATCCTGTTCGCCTTTATATTAGGATATCGACAATATGGAAAAAGTCATAAAGTTCTTGAAAGAATTAAACAGGATTTATTGGATAATTATGATTCAAATAATGAATTAAGCATTATACAGAAGTTTCTAATTTTGAAGAATTTCGATGTAGTTGTCTTTCCAAGAGTAAAGGTACTTCTCCTTGTTATAAGTTTTATTGCATCCGTTATAATGCCGTTTATACCGATCATCTCTGTTTGACGCATAGAAATATTACAATGACTTTTTTGCGTATTACAGGGGAAGGTGTAATCAGAGTTTGACGACTAATATTTTCCTCGAATTTGCTATGAAGATTCAATCTAAATTCATTTATCAGATTCTCTAACCATTGTTTGATTCTAGGATACCGATAACCCAGTGCAAATAGTTTTAGTAAATAAAAATAGTTAGGGTTATCAGATTTAACTTTCTTTTGTCTATAATCAAATGTATCTCTTATTTTTTTCTTTACACTATTTATTTCATCTTCTTTAATGTCATCAAACCAATTTTTTGGTAATATTATTGAATATTCAGAAAAATTAGCTGAATCTTTTTCGATATCAGATTTACGAACGAATTTCTTAACAGAATCTACCATATTAAACCCGTTAACTCTGTGGATTATTACCTCTATAATACGAGGCCTCACCTAAACTTAAATCTGGATAAAATATAATATTAAAACTAGGGATGCATTTTTTTGTCTAGGTATTTAACGATTCTTTCAAATGACACCCAATCCTTATTATATAGAATCTCGATTGATGAGTAACTTCACTTCACTGGCCTTTTTAAGTCTAATGGATTATATCATCACATTTTTATCACCTGACATTAATTACAACCTTTCTGCTATCAAGT
>NJBF01000098.1 GCA_003144275.1 Candidatus Heimdallarchaeota archaeon B3_Heim | reverse complement strand
CCTATAGGATTCTTGCAGAGGTCCGAGATAGGGAGAAAAACTTAGCTAGAGCAATCTGGGCCTATGAAGAGGCTCTGAAAATATTCACCATTGAGAGATACCCTATTGAGTATGCCGCAACACAGAATAATCTTGGATTTGTCTATAGCACTCTTGCAGAGGTCCGAGATAGGGAGAAAAACTTAGCTAGAGCAATCCGGGCCTATGAAGAGGCTCTGAAAATTAGAACTATTGAGAGATACCCTATTGAGTATGCCGCAACACAGAATAATCTTGGATTTGTCTATAGCACTCTTGCAGAGGTCCGAGATAGGGAGAAAAACTTAGCTAGAGCAATCTGGGCCTATGAAGAGGCTCTGAAAATATTCACCATTGAGGAATATCCTTTGCATCATAAGGAAGTAATGACAAATTTGGAGAGAGCACGAGAGATGGTACAATAACTACTAACTGCACATTATTATTAATTGAGCTAAAAGTCGACTTCCCAATGAGAAAAAATTGATATGAATTCACCTAGGATCATATTTAAACCTACTGGAATTGCTATTTGCATGTTTACTTTGCTGACATCCACAATCCTCCTTTTTTCCCCTGCTCTATTAGTAGAGATGTTCCAATGTAAAGTGGGAAGAAACGAATCTTTGATAGTTGAGGCTTATGCCAATGACAATCAAGTAGAGCCTTCCATAGTTAGCACCAAAGCGCTTGAGGTATCAAAAGACGGTAGCTCTGAAGATATAGTGTTAGCACGAAGGATAAAAAAAGTTGAAAGAGGCCTTGAAGATATACGTAAGCTGCTGACGGAGAATCCGGAGGCAGCAGTCGCAATGGCAAATATGAAAAAAGATATCGAGACGATCAGATTTATCATATCAGTTACTTATCCAGTCATATTCGGGTTGTTGATTGCGTATACTATAGCCGTAATAGGATTGGTTCGAAAGAAGGAAATTTCAAAATACGAACGAGAACTTATTGAAGATTTAGTGCGGCAAAAAATGAAAAAAAATTCGCGGAAAAAAGAAGGGGGCAATGATAGCCAACAATGAAAAAATACTTTCACTAGCGAATATGCGTGTGAGTTTCGCTATCTCCTACAAACCCTCGAGATACTCTCTTTTTACCTCTCAGACATTAAATTAAATCCTGTTGATGTCAACAGAATGAAAATTGGTCTTTGAGAATGCACACTTCTGGGACGTTCTTTGGCCCAATCGTTCTGACTTTGTGTTCCTCATTCCGCCTCGGATGAAGAACTAGTCCTTTGACCCCCATATGAAGATAGCTAACAAGGATGGCTAAAGGACACTCGAAGTGTTCAGCCCCTGAATATTAGAAATTGAAGTGCTCTTCCATAAAAGCTAATAATTTAAGCTATGCCGGAATTAATTGAGGATGTGACCCAACGACCAAGGTTGTCATACTGCACATTTAAAGCGTAGAATTAGAGATTAGTCTACTTCCTTCCATGCTTCTGGCAGTTCCTGTCACACATCTTCATTTTCCGCTATGAGGTCATCTTCCACGATCTGCATCAGATGAATAAACATATAGTCGAGTGTCAAGCGGCATCATGATTTTTCGATTATACTGCTATTTAATCTAAGATACGGTACAATTATTCGCCGTAAAACGTATCAAGCCAATTGATTAAGCTATTCCAGTCAACGAATTCCAATGGACCACCTGCTCCGGAGGCCATCGTTCAGTTGACTCTAACTTAACAAGTGGTACTATTAATGGGGGCAGGTCAGGCGAGCAAGAAGGACTTGGCCATAGACTAGTCAATTTGAAACAGACTGACTAATTGGTTTATAAACTCTACGGTCTCACGCCGGAGGAGATTAAGATTGTTGAAAGTTCTTTCAATCACAAAACATGAAGAATAATTTAGTCAAAATTAAAGTTGTTAACCCAAGGGCACTGGGGAAACTCAACGGCGTTGAGGTTTTTCTTACTAAAGGACTCGAACAATCTTTAACCAAACAAAAAACCCGCGATGGAAATCTTTTGGACTTATTCAAAAACGGAAGGGCCCTGCGCGGCTTCAAGCACCTAATCCAGGTAATTAAAACCAAAAACGGTAAGGCAAAGATTATTTTTTCCGATGGCGAGACTAAAAGAACAAAAAATGAATTCCGTATCAACTTTGAGGATTATCGAAAAGTTACGCAGGCCAAATTCTATGTTTTTTATCGAGAGACAGGTTTGGATTCAGCCAATTTATTTCTCAATTCGCGATTCCCAAAGGAATTTGATTATGACAAGGGGAGAGTTACGGAAAGCCAGCTGAAAAAAGTTGACAAGAATTTCCTCCAAGTATTGCAGGACCTGTCAAAAAAAACCAAAAACAAGAAAATTTTATTCCAGCAAACAACAGAGACTGTTAAGGGATTAAGAGAGCAGAAAAGAATCTTAAAGTCTGAAATAGAGCAACTGGAAGAACTGCAAAAGAGCTCCAATATCGCTCTTTTCCAAAGCAGAATAAAAGAGCTTGAGGAGCGCCTCAAGTCAACTAAGCAATACGCCGAGACAAGAGGAAAAAATTCATGGCAAAGTTGGATCTATAAAAATAATTGGCTTTTGGGAGTCCAATATCAGCAACCCATAGAGAAACAAAAGATAAATTTATCCGGCAGTATGCCAGACTACTTATTTCCTACTATCAATGGTTTCTTAGATATCCTTGAAATTAAGTTGCCGTCAAATGATGTAGTAATTGAAGATAGTTCTCGACCGGGCTCTTATAGATGGTGTGGCGAGACCAATAAAGCCATTGGGCAAGTGGTAAATTATCTTAACGATATAGAACGGCTACAGTTAGAATTAAGTAGGGCGATCAAGAGAGAATATGGTTGGGATGTATTCGTAATAAAACCACGTGCCTTTATTGTCGTTGGTACAAAAGAAGGATGGAATGAGACAAGGAAAGAGGCCCTGAGAAAACTCAACTATTCTTTGCATGGAATCGAGGTCTTAACATATACTGATCTAATACAAAGAGGACAAGAAATTATTCAAAGATATACACAAAAATTATGAGCCTACCAATACCCTTTTATGACAAATCCTAAAACAACAGTCATCGAAGAAATGAAAGAGTTGCTCTCAGATCCTAAAAATAGGATCAGACTTGATGATTATGTTACAATGCACATAAAGGCGTTTCTTACCGCAACCGACCTTGAGCACTTTCCTGTCCAGGGCGTAAATGTGCAGAAAGAAGATTTTTTGGAGCGGATACAGAAGTATGAGGGGGCCGTGGAAGAGCTTCAACAGATTGTCATTCTTCTCTCGAGATGGGGAGAACAAGAACAGTTGTCTCTCTTGGAGAAAGTTTTCAGTCGTCTAGCGGAGACAGATAAAGGGTCAGCGGGTACGGTTCTTTGGCTCAATTTTGACTGGTATCCAGTTCAAATTCTTATGTATTCAGCCGGAATCGCAGCGCTATCCGCTGGGAAGTATGATGCATTAAAAGTAATATTAACAACTCCTGTACAAAAATCTTCAGTAGAAAAAGAACATCTTCCTATCGTTGTCACGGTTGCTTCAAACCTTTCTGATATAAATGATGCATTTAAGTGGATACCTGGTCAGGAGAAGAAATATGTTCCGCGCAGTGAACATCTCTTTCAAATCTTGGAACCTGTTCTTGAAGATCTTCTTTTTGTTGGTAAGAGTTATGAACGACTGTTTGATGACTTTGAAGTTTATTCCGCACTTGTTTATGCGGATGCAACAGGACGTAATTGGGGACCAATAGGTAGATTTGGATGGAAACATGGTCGTGGTATGGGGGAAAGCCCATTTAGTCAGGTAGTAGAAGAAGCTAAGAGAAAAGGAGGAAGATGGCCTCCCCTACAAGTTGGTATGTTTAACGGTTCACTAGAAAAATTCCTCGAGATCTCTGAAGCACTAGGGCAACGAATTAACAAACTTTCTTGGTAGTAAGAGTTTGTATGCGTAGGAAGTCTGACCCCACCCCCACCCTTTGGTTTTGTAGCTCCGCAAAAAAATTCAGTTCGCCATGTCCGAATGCCAGTTTTGTTGGTAATTAAAGAGAAAATAATGGGCGATAGAGCAAGGTAAAACTATATTGTCATTGAACCGGTTCTAACGTCGTCGCATAGACGCAGCCAACGGGGATGACTTTTCCCAAAAGGGCAAATTTTCTCCCTTTCCTTCTAAACAACTTCACAAACCAAAAAGCCCAACGCTGGGCCATTTTGGTTTTTGCTAATCTTGATTTTTTGATTTCTTCAGAACAGAGTTTAATCTGTCCTTTGCGGAAAGTCCTCTAATCCCTCTCCTGTTGTTTGCGGCAGCGGCAGGAGAATGGACTGTCTTCACAAACAAACTAAGACAATTAGCGTATTCGTAACTACCCATGTTCTCCCAAGGAAAGAAATCAATAGAAGAGCTAATACCTACCAGAGTTTCCTGAACAAAGACAGAAGGCCGAAATCAAAAAGTAGACATAAAGTAAAAGGAAGGTACGCGCTAAGCTATTACCGGGATAAGATGATTGATAATGAAGTTAATTCAAAAAATAAGAGATCACATAGCTTTTGCCAGCCGGATTATAGAGATTTTTCTAATCTCAAATCCCAAAAATCTAGACCCAAAAATCCAAAAAAAACAATAATTTTCGAAATTGCCTTTATTATTCATTTTTAGGCTTTTTCAGTACTACCCTAAAATTAAATAGTTAATCATTCTACGCGTCAATTAGATTTATGTTTAATTTCTTGTATGCAAGAAATGGAGATTGGTCAAAGTGAGATTCATGTTCAATTCACGCCATAGATTAACTAAATAAGACTCTAAAGATTAGTTCAACTAGCCGATTAGCGGTTGCATGATTCCGTACCTGCCATCTATGATAATCATGGAGAAAAAAACGGATAACCTAACCCCTCGAAAGATTTCCTGTACGATAGATAGGCCAGATTGCAATTAGAAAAAGGGATTATGGTAGCCAAGTGAAGACTATTATCGCCACGTGGACTGCTAGTCAAAGCCTATTTGTCTTTAGCCAAGGGCTGTGAATGGTTTTGGCTAATGGTGCAAAGCGTCATCGTAGTTGTTACCCTTTTGTTCATACACCCAGCCACGTAAAATTAAGTAGATATGCCAATAAGCTTCACACTATAAATGAATTTCTCGTGATCCGGAGCAGTGACTCCATAATGAAGGATAAGGAAACTATATATAAGGATCACCAAAATCAGAGTAGCGGCATAGGTAAAGCCCGGAGTGCAGCTTGGAGTTCTTTCAAGAAAAGGGCACCGCTGGTAGAAAAGAGTCCAATCAATAAGGAATTTGTGTGGGAATGTTATAGTTATTACACCAAATATCATTGGGCTATGATAAAGAAGAATGTGGGGCAATACTGTCAGTCAGCCAACGATGGAGGCTGCTTTGAACATTTTGAGAGACTTAAAGAAACGATGCAAACATTCTCGAAAAAGTGAAATGCCCCGTCACATTCGGGTACAAGGAAAGAGATCGAACAATTCATTAAAGCGAAAGATAGACCACACAAACAAGAAGTCCTGACTTTTCCTAAAATAATCCAAAGTCGAGAACCGTATCAGCGAATACAATCCTATCATACCGCCGTTGCGAAGTACCTGCTCACCACTGCATTTGGTGACTATAGAAGTTCTGAAATTCTAAAGGTGATTATCTCTGGGGCACAGGGAAAAACTCAAATGTGCTTAATCTGGGGATGGGAACGTGTGCATCCGCACTCGTGGAGGCAGCTGGTTTGTGTCAGCGACATTTTTTCAGAAGGAATCTTGCGTCGCGTCTAAAGCAATTCTCTTCTTTATTCTCTTGCTGATTTCCTCAAGGGATGAGAATGCTCTGTCGTTCACTTTTCCCAAAAACGATTTGTTCTCGTCTTTTAAAGCCCGCTTGAGTGGCTCAACCGCCTTCTCACTTCCGATACTTCCAAGTGCAAATGCTGCCCTCCATCGCACACGACTTTCTTTGTCAGTAGTGAGGGCTCTCATCAGTGACT
>NJBF01000097.1 GCA_003144275.1 Candidatus Heimdallarchaeota archaeon B3_Heim | reverse complement strand
TATTAAACCCATTTAAAGCAATCAATTTTTTGAATAAAATCTTAACCACCTTTTTTGAGCGTCTCTTAAATCGGCTTATATTTGGTCACTATTTAATTAGAACCGGAGCTTTTTAGACAAACTGCCGTTACCTGCAAGCTTTAAGAAACGAACATCCTACTAAATTGAAACTGATTAAAAACCCACCGCACAAATAGCACATTTGGTTTTTGCTGACACATAAATTCAACCCTGAAAAACCAAAAGAGCTATTTTTTCCCTACCCGCAGGATTAATTGTATTTTTGAATGATTAATAATTAAATGCTGAAAATATGCCCGAAACCCAAAACACAGAATGGAAAGCCAGTTGGCGAGACGAATATCTGAAATGGATATGCGGTTTTGCTAATGCTAAAGGTGGTAAAATTTACATCGGCAAAGATAATAAAGGGAATGTAGTTGGTGTTGCTAATGCAAAGAAATTGTTGGAGGATATTCCGAACAAAACAAAGGATATTCTAGGAATTATAGTAGATGTAAACCTACATACTACAACCGAAGGCGAGTACCTTGAAATAAATGTTGAAGATTATCCTTATCCTGTTAACTACAAAGGTCAATATCATTATCGAAGTGGAAGCACCAAACAAGAATTAAAAGGAGCTGCATTGAACAAATTCATGCTTCAAAAGAAAGGTAAAAAGTGGGATGGTGTCCCTGTTCCCAATGTTTTAGTTTCTGACTTAAAAGAAGACACTTTTGATTTTTTTCGGAAACGAGCTTATAAGAGTAAACGTATTGAAGAAGAAGTATTAACTGACAGTAACGAACATTTGATTGAAAATTTACAGCTCAAAGAGAATGAATTTTTAAAACGAGCAGCTATCCTATTATTTCATCCCAAACCTGAAAATTTTGTTACAGGATCATATATCAAAATTGGATTTTTTGAATCAGATTCGGAATTGATGTATCAGGATGAAATACATGGTAATATATTTGAGCAAATAGAAAAAACCATGGATTTGCTTTTTGCCAAATATATCAAAGCAAATATTTCGTATGAAGATATTCAACGAGTAGAAATATATGAATACCCGAAAGAAGCTGTCCGTGAAGCTTTATTAAATGCAATAATTCATAAAGATTATTCAGGAAATACTCCTATCCAAATTAGTGTTTATAAAGACAAAATCATGTTTTGGAACGATGGACAACTTCCTGAAAACTGGACAATTGAAACTCTAACAAAAAAACATTCATCAAAACCTTATAACCCTGATATTGCTAATGCCGTTTTTAGATGTGGTTACATTGAATCCTGGGGAAGAGGAACGATAAAAATAATAGAGAAATGTAAAGAAGCAGGATTGCCAACCCCCTCTTATTATTACGAATCATCGGGCTTTTGGGTAGAGTTTAGAAAAGACATTTACAGTGAATCATATTTACAATCTCTCAACTTAAATCATAGACAGATAAAGGCCATTCTCTACACAAAAGATAATGAAAAGATTACAAATAGTACGTATCAGGAAATAAATGATTGCTCTAGAAATACAGCAAGTAATGACCTTTCTGAATTAGTTGAAAAAGAATTATTAAAGCCAAGCGGACAAAAGGGAGCAGGTGCTTTTTACAGCTTAAAATGAATTGCACATTAATTGCACAAATTGCACAATGACTAGAAATAATTATTAATCAAAATAAGAGAAATGCGAAATTGCCACCACAAAAGCCATACACATTGCCAAGTCGCTCAAAAGCCAACCACACAAGCCAAAACTTGTCAATAAGTATGTCTTTGCCAACGCATTGATAAACAGACAGAATGAATAAAAGCCAGCAGGTAACATGCGTTAAAATTAATTGCCGGTTTGAAGGTAAATGAAAGTTAATTATCTTTGATAAAATATGTTAGTAAATAGAAAGGAAACTGCAAATAAAACGGCAACTAAATTTTAGCGCTGTTCGTCAGACTGTCTAAAAACCTCTTGATTTTGTTCATAACTTTATGATAAAAACCCAAATTAAGATACTGGCTATTAGTATCTTTAAGTATGAAATTCATAAAAGGACACGACAGAACGCAAACGTATCTTTTCCCTGTTTCTTTAGATCAATCTATTGACCCTGATAACGAAGTAAGATTAATAGATCTTTTTGCAGACAGTCTTTCTTTACAAGAGTTCGGGTTCAAGACAGACTTTGTCGACAATGGTCGCCCGGCTTATCATCCGGCAGATTTGCTCAAGCTTTACATTTATGGGTATTTGAATAAGATTCGATCATCGAGAGACCTGGAAAAAAAATGTAAGCAATCAATTTTTTGAATAAAATCTTAACCACCTTTTTTGCGCGTCTCTTAAATCGGCTTATATTTGGTCACTATTTAATTAGAACCGGAGCTTTTTAGACAGACTGACGTTGTGGCTCATGGCAAAAATGCACTACTATGAAATATAGTGTAAAATGTGTAATTTTGTATAAAAAGATACAATGCCAAAGATTTTTGAATATTTAGGAATTCTAATATTCTTTTATTCCAATGAGCATGAGCCGATTCATGTTCATGCAAAGAAAGGAGAATTTGAAAGTAAGGCAGAATTTTTTATTATAAATGGAGTCATCTCGGAGATTAAGATAACTGCGATAAAAGGTTCAAAGCCATTGATTGGAAAAGATTTAAAAGACTTTGAGGTGTTCCTTGAGAATTATTCTGACAAAATAGTAGAGAAATGGATAAACTACTTTGTATATCATAAAGACGTTAAATTTGAAAAAATTACAAAAAGAATAAAATGAGAATTTTAGTAGATTATAATCAACAAAAGATACAAACAGTCTTGATTGAAAATGCAAGGTATCTTGGTGATTATGCAATCAGGATTAAATTTAATGATGATACGGAAAGACTGGTTGATTTTAAACCTTTCTTAACAAAGTCACTTCATCCATCTATCAAAAAATATCTTGATGAAATTTTATTTTCTAATTATCAGGTAATTGACGGGAATTTAAATTGGAATGATTATGATATGATTTTTCCAGTATGGGATTTGTATAATGGAAAGATTGAATCATAGATTATAATCCACGAAGCCACAATGAAGAATGCTGAACGAATACAAAAAATAAAGAAGAAAGTATTAAAAGAAATTAAGTCGAAAAAGAAGGAAGAGCAATTATACAAATGATTGGATTTTTTAGAAGAAGAAATAATATTTCCTTTTGAAGCAGCAATTCAAGAATCAGAAAATTTTGAATTGAAATGGAAAGACATTGAAAAAGTCAAGAAAATTGAAGATTTCATAGAGCCGTATGGCATCTTATTCGAAATTTTAAGTCATCTTTGTTCCTGAAGTTTACAAAATTTTTAATTTTATTTTATGACTAACTCCGTCATTTTCCCGAAGGCCTGCCTGTCGGACAGTCAGGGATCACTTTGTGGATGGCGGAGTTAGTCAAATATACTAAATCACATTGGATAGCATTGAAAAAATATTGGAGACCTTTGAACCCATCAATCTGGATGAGATGGATAATGTGAAGCTGATGAACCGTACAGATACTAAATTCATTTTTACAGTCGATAAACTACCCTGGTTGCTCAGAAAAGCAACAGAATATTATAAAGTATTGACAATAAACAATAAAAGTTTATTTCTTTACCGCTCCAAGTATCTTGATACAACAAACAGTCAAATGTACCTGGAGCATCATAACAGAAATCTAAACCGTTACAAGGTCAGGTTCAGGGAATATGTCGATTCTGATACCCGGTTCCTGGAAATTAAATTTAAAAACAACAAAAGCCGAACTAATAAGATCAGGATAAAAAGGAAAAAAATCGAAGAGGATATATCAAAAAAATCAAAGCAATTTATTAACAACAATACTCCTTACAATTCTGAGGAACTGGAAACAAAGCTGTGGAATAAGTTTTCAAGATTAACCCTTGTTCAGAAAAAGATGAATGAACGTCTTACCATCGATCTGAATTTGCAGTTTATAAAGAACTCAAAAGTTCATAAACTTCCATTCCTTGTTATTGCAGAAGTTAAACGCAGCAGGTTTTCCGGTTATTCTGATTTTATTAACTTGCTGAATGAAGAAAGGATCAAACCCACAGGAATGAGCAAATATTGCCTTGGAATGATCCTGCTTGATAAAAATTTAAAATACAATCGTTTCAAAAGAAAATTACTAACCCTAAATAAAATGAGCCATGATTACAGAAATTTTAGCCCAGGTAGTTGAGCCTGCCCGCTTTTTCGGTATCGAACTTATAAATACATCGGGTTTTTTGGAATTAGTGGCCAGGTTTATTTTCAATACACTGGTTGTTTTCGCACTTATCAGGTATTTATACTATCCTGTTGCAAAAAGAAAAGAATATTTCTTCACTTTTATGTTAGTTAGTACAATTGTATTCCTGATATCTTTTTCATTAATCAAGGTTGATAAATTAGGTATAGGAGTAGCTCTGGGATTGTTTGCACTGTTTGGGATACTAAGGTTCAGAACCCGTCAGATTCCAATCAAGGAAATGACCTATCTGTTCCTGGTTATTGGTATTTCAGTGATTAATGCCCTAGTTACCTTGCTAACCAGTTATGTTGAGCTATTGTTTATTAATACAATGGTTCTCCTTGTGGCATGGATAGGCGAAAAATACTTGATGCAGTCTAAAGAGAACAGTAAAACCATCGTGTATGAAAAAATAGAATTGGTAAAGCCCGAAAACCGGGTTAAACTTATTGAAGATCTTGAAAATCGAACCGGATTGAAAATATACCGAATTGAAATCGGAAGGATTAATTTCTTAAGGGATACGGCAAGGATCAGGATCTTTTACACTCCAAAATTCGACAAGGACCATCTTGATGATAATGAAATAAGCGAAAGGATTAACTTTTAAAATGAAAATAGTCAGGGCCTGCCCTGTGAAATGGCAATAAAATCCCCTGAGCTTTAACTCAATTTCGCTGGGTCTGACTCCAAGTCAAACCCTGACCGTAATTAGTGTTTACTTATTTTAACTCTAGTTAACTTCAAATTACCTTTAATCCCAGTTTTTAGAAGATTCATATAAATTTTCCATTTTTGATCTTAACTTAAAATAACTCTAGTTTGCGAGATAGATTACGAGATAGTCATCTTAAAATTGATCGTAATTGTTCATCTTGAGTTATCATTCATAAAAGTAAACAATCTTTCAAAAATGGCATCAATAAAACTATTAGTTAAAAAACACAATGTGTCCAGAAATGACAAGAAAACCCCTATTTATGTTCAATATAACTGGTTCGGGCAGGCAGTTTTATGCAAATATGGGTTACCGGTTCTAACCTGAATAATTCACAAATTATTCAGGGTTGTTGGCAATTAGCTGTTAGCCTTTGGTTTATCATTGAAATAAAATAGTTTTTAAAATCAAAAAAATCATTAAAGCTGGTTGTTTTCCAAGAAAAATTTGATACGAGCTGATTATTAGCAAAGTCGGCTGTTTTAAAAATCTAAACAGAAAGTTACCAAAAGGAAAGATATATAATTATCGCTTCGGGAAATTTAAAATTTTCGTAAATAAAATAATAGACCGTATTAATTCAAACCGACAAACTATCGATGATTTGCTATTTAAATTCATAGCTTATACTAAACAAAAATCGTCTTCCTTCTGCAGGGAATCCTAAGTCTATCTCCATAGCATAATTACCATACATTGGGTATCTGTAATCTTTATCTAAGAGATTATAACATTTAAAATTCAAACTAAGCCCATCTGTTAAAAAGTCATTACATCTTACATTTAAACTTGTAAAAGTGGTGCTTTTAGAAGTGAAGCCCATTCTTCCCCCCGGCGGAAGACCTTCATTTATAATCAGGTTTCCGTTGGCATCTGTTTTAGCCAAATCCCAGTCAGTCTCCATTTCATCAACATAATTAATTGCAGCTGATAATATCATTTCTTTAATGCGTTGATTAAAAGGAATTTTGTATGAAAATTTAAAATGTCCTAATAAATCCGGTGAGTAAGCAAGATCTACATTTGAATATAGTTCGTCTTTATTTTGAG
>NJBF01000015.1 GCA_003144275.1 Candidatus Heimdallarchaeota archaeon B3_Heim | reverse complement strand
TTTGCTAGCTATCCATGAAAGCAAGTTAATAGGTTTAAAACTCTTGTTGCTTGCTCTTCTATTGCTAAAAAAAAACCCCTCCCAGTCGAAAAAATTGAGTATCAATTTTTAGCTAGTTTCTTTTTTTCTCTACGGGAGCGGTGATTACAGCAACACCTATTGCACAGATTATTCCTCCAATTAATGCTAATGATGAATATTCTCCTAAAAATATCCATGCAAATAGTAATGAAAACAGGGGAATTAAGAACTGAATATTAGCAGCTTGGACAGTACCATAAGTTTGCACAAGTTGTAAATACAGCGTAAATGCGATTGCAGCAGCACCAACCCCTATTATCAACAACCCAGTAATACTTTCCAGTGTGTAACTACTTATTGGAGGAATAGTTTCCGTAACAAGTGATGAAAACAGGAGAAAGAGTGTGGCAAAACCAAGGTTGAGAGCGGTTACTTCCATGGTCGATTCATCAGGAAAAAGTTTTTTGAGTGAAAGAGAATAACCTGCCCAAGCGACACCTGATAGGAATCCAAGGAAATTTCCTATGAGAAAATGACTGAGATTAACACCGATTAAATTACTAGACGCAAGAAAAACCAAGAAAATTCCCACGGTTGAGAGGAGCACCGCTATTGATTTCTGTGAAGAATATGTTTCATTTACAAAGAGCAGAGGGGCAATCAAATAGACAAGTACAGGATTAAAATTCAGTAGAATTGAACTGGATGCACCGAGAATAAAAAATACTGAGAAGTTCTGTCCTATAATCATCAATACTAACCACAAAGCACAAAACATTAATGCCTTGGTTCGTTTAAGGAATAATTCTATTAAGTTCTCCAATCCATTGCGACAAAGGAGAAGGAAAAATAAGGTTAAAAATCCAAGAAAATATCGTAAAAATCCAAAATATAGTCCAGGAAATAGTTCTTCTGTCCCTACCCATATTTTAGATACTAATGGGGGTGTTGACCACAATACAACTATGATCAAGGATTTAATAACGAAATCAACCGACATAGATTTTCCAGTTGTGTGTGGCAATATTTATCACTCGATACCAATTCAGATTTGTGATTAATTTGCTATATTAAGGTAAATTACTGCTTTTTTCTCTGTTTGAGATTAGAGGACTTTTCGATCTATGAAATGCAAAGGTGAATTATTATCGATCGGGACTTTTTGAGATGCTAAGATTTACACTAATGTTGTTAAATATATTGATCGAAGAAATGAATGTACGGATTGGCTTCCTTCGACTTCTAATTCTCGGGACATTGGGAGACAATAGCGGATTGTCAAGGAGTTCTCAGTGATGGTTAGAAATGAAGCAATGGAGCTTTGATTTATAAGTAAATCTCCACGAGAGTAGGTTAGAATTATAGTATTGGGTTGAAACTCAGGGAGAAATTCCGAAATTTGGTTAAATAACGACTCATACACTAGAAAGCTAAAATGTGGCCGTGAGAATATTCCTTGGATTTTTGTAGCAATTACCTCATCAATATGCTCCCAGCCATAGGATAGTTGAGCGGACATTTCGGAGGTTTCAAGATTGTTTACTACGACTTCATTTGATGATGTGCGAGAGGCATGAATTTCGATATATCTTAAAGGATAAATTTTTTCATATTGATCAATTGGTAGATTTCTACCAAATCCAAGTGAAACTATAAGATCAAACCAGAAAGAATCATCCTGATTTGATGCATGAGCAAGTTGACAATCATCAGAAGATATTTCGGCCTCTAACCACGAGAATAGGTTTCGAATCCGTCGAGAAATAGCTGTTCCTTCCAAATATGGAATTCCGCGTCCAAATAATCCTTCACACAAGAAAAAGATTCTAAAATTCTTATTTTGAATTGTGAAAAAGCCAATTCCTTCATTATCAGGGATTCTAAAACCATAAACACCCGACATAATAAAAATATTTGGAGGAGGTTCAATTTCTGCGAGAGCAGTCACAAGAGCTGTATATAATGATCCTCCAAGGATTGGTTCCAAGTCTGATCCAACCCGTAAATGGCTATGTCCAATGATCTGCATACATTGAAGATGTTGGATCCATATTTGAGAAACTACTACCATTTAAATTTCCTACTGCTTAAAGTTTGCTTTCACATAAAAATTTACAGAATCAAAACAGATTGTGGGAAGACTGGATAATTAACTCAAAACTGAATTAACTGGAAAAATTATTTCAAGGAGATATCATTTTCAACTTACAAAAAACTGGTTAAAATAAGTTATCTAATTAATACAACTGGAAAGGAAAAATGAAATCTATTGAAATTTTCCATCCATTATTTCGTATTCCAAAATAATTAAACAAGCATATTGGTTGATTCCTGCAATCAACCACAGCTCTTTTTTCTTTTTTTATGAATTCAGTTAGTTACTGCCTTGTTGATATCTTTCTCAATGAAAAATCATTCCATTATCAAAAAGTATAAATAATACTTTTCTCAAATAGGATAATAAATTAGAATATCAATAAGTGAAGATTAGTTCTTATTGATGATAATATTGAAACCTTCTTATCCTTGAAAATAGCAATAAAGGACCCTACAAAAGTGTTAATGAGAGAGAAAGCAGAAATTTTGGATTATGTTTATAAAAATCCAAATTGTTGTTCTAATCAGGTCAATAATCATCTACTTACGAAGTACAAATCGAAAAAAACAACTTCTACTATTTTCAAATATGTTTGTGAGCTTATTTCTAGTGGCTACCTGATTGATGTCGGAAAAACTCATAAAAAATTATCAATTACAAGGAAAGGTAAAAATTTATTGGATACACTGTACAGAGAGCACGTTCAAGATAGTAAAAACAATCTAATTATCAACTTGATCATTGTTTCATGTGAAAGTTGTAGAATAGGTTATCGATCACTACACCATTTTCATTCCAAGTGTGGAGACTATGGAGGACTATGACTATGATTGACCTTCTTGCAGCCAGAGGATCCATTGAAATTCTTTTGTTCATGAATACTCGTGATGAACCAATTTCGATCTTGGAGATAAATACGTTTTTCCAATCAGAAGGGAGTCAATTAAAATTAACCTCTGCTACGATTTATCGAAGAGTAAAGGAGCTTCAGCTAGCTGGATTTATTGAAAAGAATAAAGCTAATAAGGTCTTTTTAACAAAGTATGGAAAGGAAAAACTAAAAGATATTCAAGGGAAGGAAATTCGTCTGAAAAGGTCTCGACGTAAAATTCTCAATGTTATTCAGGAACAAGAGGGCATCAGTGTGTATGAACTTCAACAACGCGGATTTTCACCTACAACAGTCAAGCAATCAATAGAGGATCTGGAAGATCTTAACTTGATTAAGCAATATATTGAGGAGGCCCTACAGATTCTACCTAAAAAAGCTGGACGTCCAAAAAAACGTCATCAATTGACCAAAAAAGGCCTAAAAGTATTAAAAAAGCAAGAAGAATTGGAAGAAGAATTAAAAAAATGAATGGAGGAAATGAGTATGGAAAAAGACAATGAATTAACTGATAATATTAAAATTAAAGTATCTCCTTCAAGTAACTATGCCCTGGAAAGCGGAGATACTCATCTTTACGCTCAACTTGAACTTGAAGCAGTAGAGGAAATTATTGAAACAGAGGAGAGAATTGATCTAAACTTGAGTGTAGTCCTAGATCGATCTGGTTCAATGGATGGGGCGAAAATTGAAAAAGCCAAGAAAGCTGTTGAGTTTATTATCGAAAATATGTCAAAATCAGATATTTTCTCTCTAGTCATATATGATGACATTATTGAAACGATTGTACCTGCTGCTAAGCTCACAGAAAAAGCATCTGTCATTGCTAAAGTAAAAAGTATCACTGCAAGGCATATGACAAATCTTCATGATGGGATGATGGAAGGGGTTCACCAAGTTCGACAAAATAAAAATCTAGAGTATAGAAATGTCGTTCTACTTCTATCAGATGGCTTGGCAAATAAGGGAATCACTTCTAAACTCCAAATTGCTAAATCAGCAAAAGCTGTTCACGATAAAGATGGTATAACTATCAGTACTTTTGGAATTGGAGGGGATTTCAATGAAGATATGCTTGTCAGTATAGCTGATGCTGCTTCTGGAGAATTTTACTATATTAAATCTGCAGATGACATACCTGTGTTCATTGAAAAGGAGTTCAAAGGTTTATTAGCAACAATAGCGGCTAATATTCAAGTAAGAGTGGAACAAACTCAAGGTGTCAAAATGCAACGTATTTTAGGTGTCTCTCTAGAAGAACAGACCAATCAACCCTTTAAGCTTGGTGACCTTAGATCTGGGAATAATAGAATGATTATTCTGGATCTCTTAATTTCTTCTGGGAAACAAGATTCCCAACGGGAAATAGTCACATTTAAGGTTGAATGGTTCCCAGCCCACTCGGGTCTTGAGAAAATTAGTAAAAAATATCCATGTGTTATAACATTCACAAATGATGAGGAACTATTGACATCTGAGAATCAGAAAGTGTTAGATAATGTTGTGATACTAGAAACTGCTCTAGTCAGAGAAGAAGCAATCTATCTAGCTGATAAGGGACAGTTTTCTGAAGCTCAGAGGCTAATATCAAAACAACAATCGATATTAAAATCTCGTGCTGAATTACCTGGTGCATCCCCAAAATTAGAGTCCGTATTTGAGGAAAATAAGTCTCTACTTTCTGATACATTAACTGAAAGAATGTATACCACGGATTCTCGAAAAATGGCCTACTCTAGCTCATATAATTTACGAAAACAAAGGAAAAAATGAGAATATTGTTCCATTTCTTCTCCAATTTTTTTCCTAAAGGCTGGATAAGGACTTGCTAGTCCTTATCAGGCTTGTCTAGTGCCTTCATCGTCCTCAAAACGTCTTGATTTTGTTGGGCTAGTTGTTCCAATTTCGCGAAAACTTCGCTCCAAATAGGGGAAATTTCTCGGGTAAGCTGTTGTTCAGCTCTATAAGTTCCTTTCTTAAAATCTAACCAACCCACTACAGTGGCTATGGGAAAATATATCACACCAAAGATTATGAAGAATAAAGAAAAGGATTTAAGAAATGCTGGTATAAAAAACAAGTTTACAAACAATAGATTGTAAAAAATTAGTGTAAAATTTATCAATGAAAACATCAAGGCAAACCAGTTGCCATGACCTCGTAGAAAATATTGTCTTAATCTTGCACCATCATCAATAACTTTTCGTAAATATTTTTTGGTTTTTTGAAGGTTTTTAGGTTTATTTACCACATCATTCACCACTACTTTCTAAAAAGATATTTGTTGTTTAACTCCTTTGGCTAAAAAAATTACCCGATTTCTCCATTTTTCATAATTTTTTTACCTAATCTTCCTTACGTCCCAGAAAATCCTTCTTTTGAAGGATACTTTTTAGAAGACTTTATTAAGAGGGAAATCCCAATGTTACCCAGAGAAATGGGAATTCTACTAAGAAAAGTAAAATTGATGATGAACCTGATGGATGTAGTCTTCACTTACGGCGTGGGGTTCATATTCTTGTTCGGTATTGTCTTTCTCCTTTACCTACTCTCATAGGTTCAATGAAGACACAACACCTAATTTTTTCGTTAATGCCTTAATATCCTTTAATTTTTTCATTCCAAATGTGTTAACGTTAGCTCCATCTGAAAAATCGTCTTTTTCTTGTTGATTTCAAAGAATGGATAAATGGAAGTACCTTGATATTGCTCCTCGTAACCGATTTCACTTTTAGCAAATGACATTAGAGGGAATGCAATGCAACGGATTGGATAAGGAAATTTTACCTTTAATGAGACTTGTTCAATCTCATTCAAATCCTGAATTTTAAAATGATGGCACGACGCTCTAGAGATTCCTTTATCAAGGTCAAATTTTTCTTGATTTAGGAACCCATTAGTTTTATATGGATAAGAAGCTCCAAGGAAGTTCATTTCTGGAGAAAAATAAAAACTACTATCAAAATCATTATCTGAGACTAAAATCTCATAGTATACAGTTAAAATTGAATCATCAACCTGATATGTTTTCTTTACTGAAACGGGTATAATTCTTCCATTCTTCCCTGTCACCTGCCCAATTCGATTTAGGGTTATTGATCCTTTATTATCTGGTTGAATGGTATATCTTCGATTTGCAAAATTTCCCATATCTACATATTGATCTGTTTGATAAGTTTGAATATCATTTATCTCGTGAAAGAAGTGATCTTGAAACGTCCATTTTTCTATCCTATCTTCAACAACAGGAATCTCCCCTGTATGATAAGCTTCCAAAGATCGCCTTAGAACATTTAGAAAATCATAACCTCGTTCCTTTAAATTAAGAGAAAATATAGATCCTCCTTTAAGTGACGAAATGAAACAGGATATATTCTTATTTTCTAAAACACCATCAGGTTGGCCATCTAATAAGATATCTTGTATTAACACACCGGGTAGTTCTATTTCATGCTCTTTACAAATCTGATCCATCAAAAACTCTGCTTTATTAACATGTTTTAGGCAGGTGTGACGAAGAAATCTGTAGTAAATTCCTCCAAACATCCCTGACCAGTAGGCATCATTGGATTGGCTTGAGAGGATATGCTCCCATACATCTTCAAGGTCGGTGGAAGAGGTAAAAGATTCGATTTTTTTTAATTTGTGTCTACAGTATAACATCCTTTTATGCATTACATTTGCTTGTGAATATTTTATCAGAAAATTCTGCCAAAGAGATCCTTTAGCGAAGGTCAAAACATCTTCAGCATGGGGTATTTCACCATTTTCAGCTTTCTTTCGTAACTCTTCCAGACGAATTCGTAAAGGAGTGGGAAGTGCCCAGATTGCCATTTTATCGTAAGAACTTGTTGGTAGGTAAATAAGCCCTCTTGGATTATGGTCATTCAGGTACGTACTTACTAATGTAGGTTTGATCCAGTCATTTTCGACAAGAGACTCAAAAAAACTTTCCATCCATCCTTTCTTTCCATCGTATCCACTAATATAACAAATATCGTGTGTTGTACGATCTCCCGCAGGCCATACTCCCATTTTTTCTGCATCTGATATCATTACAACGATTTTTTCGTGACGAGGATCTCGTGCTTTACGAAGATAACGGATCGATTCCGAAGGGGACTTCCAAGGGACTAAATAACGAATTGATTCATTAATGGGAAGGACTGTTATGGATTTTCCTTGGTATTCAGTTTTATAGGCATAGAAGGTCTCCTCTTCCGAAAACCCAGCCATATGGAGCAAATAATCATCGATAAAGACGAATTCAACTTTCATTTCTGAAAGTGTTCTTGGGAGATCAGGAACCCATACTCTTTCTGCAAGCCATATCCCTCTTGGAGTAATATTGTAATTGGACTTCCACCATTCAATCGTTTTCTGTAATTGTCTAAAGCGATCTTCTTCAGGAATTACTGCTAGAATTGGTTCATAAAATCCTCCTCCAACGATCTCTAGCTGATGATTTGAGTATAGACCGTAAATGAGATCTAAAAAGTCAGAATGGTTTTCTTTTAACCAAATTAATAAGGGTCCAGAAATATGGAGATTTATCTTGATATCTGGAAATTTTTGAATAGTTTTGAGAAGTGGAAGATAAGATTTTTGATAAGCATCTTCAATGACCCAAGGAAAATTCCCCACGGGTTGATGCATATGGAATACGATTGGAAAATATACTGTTCCTTGGTTTTGCTGCTCTATCAAGCTCTTCACAATAGGAATAATATTACCTAAATAATTAATTGTTTGATATCAGTAATTTTCGACTCTATCGTCGTAATTGCAGCAGAGGGCGCAATTTTCGGGTTCGCATCAACAAGTAGCAATAACCCTTCTCCTAAGATGTAGACAAAGATATTAGAAACCCCACTAACAGCAAGAAAGAATACTGGTTGTTCTAGATGAGCAGCGAATGCTCCTCGAATCGCACGAACTGCTGCTGGAAGGATTTTTGAATCCATACGATTCACAATAACAGCTCCTGTGAAAGAAGAGATACACACTCCCTGAATGGCTTCTTCATTCTTCATCCATTTTACCAGAATTGCATCCACAGCTTGTTTCATGGATTCACCCATATATCTACTTTCTCCAGCCATGACTGTTAAAATTGCCCCGTCAAATTCTTTTTTCTCTTTCGAGGTTATTCTAATAGATTTTCTACCAAATTTATAGGAGAAACTTCCGAGAAATAAAGTCATTAAAGTCCTTAATTTAAATTCGATATCTAATAATGAAGCAGAAGCGGAAGTAATTAGTGCGAACAATCCTTCACTTCGGAGAATGCCAGCAATGCGCATAGAAGAAAAGTCCACATAAAATATTTGTCCTGGATCAATTTTTTCTTCTTTTAATCCTTGTGAAAGGTCGAATGCTGATTGAAGAAGAGAGAAGATTTGTTTAGGGGAGAAATCATCAGCATCTTTATTTGGACGAAAATCCTTGGCGATTAGAGGTCGTCCTTTGTTAGTAAATACAAAGAAACCCAAGAAGATTTCAAGTTCATTAAAAGAAACCATTGTCCTTTACTCTCCTAAGATCAACTTACCCATCTGAACGAACGCAGCTTCTACCTTGGATCCTGTTTTAGCCGATGTTGTTATAAACTCCTCTGCTTCAAACTTTTCTATTATTTCTTCTTTAGAACCAGGGATTTTTCCTTCCGCAAGATCCTCTTTATTACCAATCACAATGATTTTGGCGTTTGGACTCTGTTCCCGTACATCACTTCGCCATCGTTCAAGCTTTGTGAAAGTTTCTTCAGGTCTGCTGAGATCAAAAACAAGAAAAACGCCATGAGCCTTTTTAAGGTATAAATGACGGAAGTTAGTAAACCCACTCTGCCCTGCTACGTCCCAAATCTGATATATTAACTCCTGTTTACCTTCCTCCACATCTAACATTACTGTTTTTGATAAAAAATCTACTCCTAGTGTGATTTGATAACCCTCTTCAAAAAAGTTATCCACATAACGTTTAATTAAACTAGTCTTTCCCACTTCAGGTTCCCCCACCAGAAGTAGTTTAAATGCAAATTTACCCGTCTTTCCTTTCTTCTTTGGCAATGTACTAACTCCTCTTATAGCTTGAGCCACAAATTTGTTATTATTTCAATGATGTTCACTGAAAAGTATTTTCTTAAAAGGATTCGCCAATTTATATGGAATTAGGTTAATATTATATTAATACATAATTATATGGACTTATCAACTATATGAGATTCGTGAACTCCTATGCCTGATAAATGCCAAATCAGCTTCAATTTACAAGCAGAAGGAAAACCTAAAATAGAATCCTTCCGTTTTAATGTTAATTCATTAACTGATCCATCCGTTGAATTTCCTAGCTTTCCTAAAGAAAAGATGTTACGGGCTTTAAACGAACATAGTCGCGACAAACATTATGGATTTGCGCAAGGCCACTTAAGGAATCTGAAATTTAAGAAATGTACCAGTTTTAGTAGTGAAGAGGAAATTCATATCTTAATGTTGGTTTTTGAGAAAATCGGTCCAATTTCTCTCCTTTTTCGGAATAAGTTTGAATATCTAGTTTTAGAAGGCGTTGATGCCCAATATAACTATATTGGTTATAAAACACTTGTTAACCTGCTTATCCAAATAATTCAACCTGAAACTAAACCAATACAAGGATTAGGAAAAATCAAAGCTATTTATCATGCTTCAAATTCCGTGGAATTATCGCGTAAAACTTCTTATGTGCCAATCCTGGAAACAACTGAAGGAAAACTCACACTATTTGCCTTAAGTATAATTTTGCCAACATTAGTTGTAATTGTTCTCCCTATAACTTGGCTAGAAGAGATGACAACATATCTATTAGTTATCTGTCTATTATCTATCCTAGTGTGTCTATATCCCATTGTTAAACGATCCTTTCGTCATTCTCCCCTAGGTATACTCTCATTAATTTCCTCATACTTGATAATTGAAACTTTAATACATTTTAACATCTTAATCGATGGTATAAATCCATGGGGTATATTCAACAATATCTCAAGGCAAAATTTGGTTGGAATCCTACGAAATAAATCGATTGTGGAATCAATAGGTTCTCAAATCTTCATTGGTTTTGACCTACTAGGAGCAATTGTCCCTTTTCTTGATATTATCCTTCTAGGGATAACTCCATTTACCATTGGAGCTGGATTAGCAGGACTACTTGGAAAAGTTGAGAAAAAACTTTCAATACGTACAATTACTGTCAAAACATTGTTTGCCGCATTATTTCTAATCTCGATAATCATAATACCAATGACTTACCATGCAATCGGAAAAGGTATGGAAGGAACATTATATGCGAGTATTGGTGTTACAGAAACAGCCGACATCTTTTCAGAGGATTTTTTCACCAATCTCGAAGAGAATTTTGATAGATTAATGGCTTTAATAGAGTCTGCTCAATTCAATTTTGATAAAGCAGGTAATTCTTTTAAACAATTTGCCGAAAATCCCCTCATTGCATACTTATTGCCATTTATCATACCTCAAGTTGCTGGAATACCACTGAAAGATCTACCACAAATTCTTGATTTAACTAAAGTCGTTTCTAGTGCGTTGACGTACGTTCCCAATTTACTTTGGTCTTTAACTAATTTAGAGTCTGGAATAAATCTTACTTTTACTCTACTCCAAGGCTCTATTGATCATTCTCCCCTTGGTGGTTACGGCGCATCAATTACGGCAACATATGACCCGTCTATGCGGGTTGCCCTTGACCTTCTTCTTCAGGGTACAAACAATCTTACTTCCATAGAGGATCCACTTCTTACTCTTTTTTCACAAGCGAGAGAAAAATTAGGTTACTCGGTTTTTGCAGAAATTTCCTCCGTTTTAACGGAATTAGAACTGGTGTTACCGATTTTAATTACTATTTTAGACGGTTTGACTCCTTGGGTGAATAGTACATACAAATTAACACTAGTGATTGACGATTTATTCGGTTTCGAGTTTGACAGTAATTATTTAGCAAGCGCTTCTGCTGATTTTGATCGATCAGCCTCGATTCTTGATATTGATGTTGAAACCCTACCTAATACCTCAATTGTCCCTATTCGTGATCTTGCAGAATTTAGTATTAATCTTCATTCAGTTACCAAATATTTCTTATATACGATTCAGAATGGAACTCAGATGTTTCAACAACTAAACAATACTTTGAGGCTTTTTCAAGATGTCTCCTTCTCTAATGTCTCAAATATTGATGATCCTATTTGGCAAGATATTGAATTAGGCTTAACAAATACAGGTATGTACTTGAATGGCACACAAGATAGTTTAGGGGAGATGAATGCAATTGTCACCTCTCAAAATGAACTCGAATTTCAAGCGCTAAATTCATTCCTAGCTGAATTACAGACATTTATTGATGATACAACATCAGAATTTGATGTAGTAGGTGAATATTATGCTGCATTACAAGGTACCTACGATGCTAGTTCTGCTTTCTCCTTAGGTATCAAGGTATTAAATGATACTATAACACAAGATCTGGTTGGCCCCGCGAACTATTCGGCTGCACGAGGTAACTTTACCCAAAGTCAAATCTCAGCTAATCAAACTTATGATATCTTAGCCACTGTACCAACCCATCTCCTGAACCAGAGTGCTATTACAAATTGGCAAAATTTAGTAAGGGGCGATATTCAAGATAATGCCACCAATTCAATTTATGTTAATTCAGCGAGGTGTATCGAACTAATAGATTCTATACTAAGCGGAACTGTTACACTGGCGGATCTTGTTACATTTAATGCAATTCTTGCTACAGCTGACGATATGGAATGGGATATCTTTTCATAATGATTATGATATAAGGGGGAGCTATTTCAAGCTTTAGAAAAAAGATAACTCGGATTGCTCCTTGAGGTAAGGTTGTGGATCCATATCCCAAACGGACAGATCAAACTCTCCACGTGCTGTTGCGAGATCACGAATTACAGCTCCAACTTGTTTTGCCGCATCTCCACGCCAAAATTCCTCACCAAATTCATCTATCATTTGATTCATCCATTCTTTGACACGTACACTAGCTAGCATATAGGAGGGGGCGTAAACATCATAATTTGGTGTAATATGATGTGTTAACCAGTAATCACCTGGAACCTCCCAAAAATACCTCTTAGTTAGTTCTTGGAATCTCTTGGAGGCTTCTTCATAAGAATAGCCCTTTTTCCAGTATTCTATTTTCATTCGTGCATTTGCAGCATAAAATACTAAGAAGTATAGATTCATGAAATGTCGACGATCAAGAATCTCTTGAACTACATCTTCATTCAACCCGAGTACATTTTGTAGATATAATGGCTGTTGCAATAACATTTCAAGAAAGATAGAAAACGTCTCAGCTACGCTCATTGGAATAATATACCGCTTCCAGAATGGATCGTCTTCTTTACCTGATGCACCATGAATTCCGTGACCATATTCATGATAAAGACTTGTAAAGTCGCTAAATGGTGACACTCGCTTGTAAGCGACACGTACATCATTTGGAATTTGGATACCAAAGCAAAATGCTGAAGGTGACTTCTTATCACGATCCTCATTGTCAACTTTTATCTTGTGTAACTCTTCTCCAAAACCCAGGTTCGATACTACTTTTTCAATCGATTTCTGGGGGTTTTTCTTTATGAAGTGCTTGTTTAGAGGGGAGTAGATTCGTCCCCTTGCGAGGTAAAAGTCATCATGATAATCAAATGACTCTTTTCCAAGAATTTCAGGAGCAAAATGGTCTGCGGCAACTAGAAATGATTTTCTCGCTCCATCTCCCAGAATATTCACGAAGTCTTTCAATTTATTGTAAGTTAAATACTCTCGCTCAAGATACGCGTCCAAAGGACTCGATTCATATAGCTTGTAGACTTGGCGTGAGATATTAAAACGTTTTGTAATTAATGGGGCAATATTTGGTGCTTTCTGGATGAACTCGTCAAATAACTGTTTACGATTATTATCTTCTGGCTCGACTGCATTGAATTGGCGCCATGAACCCCAATTTACGGGTTTTCCATGAATCTTGAATTTTTCACTCGATAATATTTTCGTTCGTTTTTCATAGAGCTCTAGTGTAACTGGGAGTTTACGTGCTTGAGATATTGCTGCGAGACAATGTAGATAGAACGAGCGAGGTTCTGAGTATTGAGTAAGAAAGGATGTGCTTAAATCCACTAATGAATTGCTTGCTGCTTCCATCACAGCTTTATCATAGTCCAACCCGCTAGTTTGGTTATAGCGCTGCTCTGAGAGCTGGATATGATACTTTTCGAATTCCACACCGATTTCATCAATTCTATTATCAGAAGAAGAGGCCAATATTTTCACCCTTGAGAAGTTAAGAGACTCCCAAAATAAGCAGAATGGAGTTTTTCGAATTAATTAAAGTGTTTTTTGACTTCACCTTCTCTTCCAAGTGGCGTCATAAACTTTTTGAGGATTAGTAATTACATTATAACAACAACTATACTATCGTTCTGATGAACTTTCAAAGCTTTACAGGTGAAACTTAATGGAAACTACAGATTTAATCGGGGTTGTGTTTGTCGTATTGGGAATTATATTTTATTTAGCGCTCGGTACCCGTCTTTACCGTTCATATAAAATTTCTGAAAAGAAACAAACGTTATATCTATCGTTACTTCTCTTATTTGGTGGATTGGCACTACTCTTACTTACACTTGAACAATTGGTGTTACTCGTCAATGCAGATCCTCTTGATTCGCAAATACTTGATGACGCAATCAGTATCTTCCAATATTCAGACATTGATGTATTCTGGGTCGGATTTTTGTTTGCAGCTCTTGCTTGGATAACCAGTGGTTTGGCCATTATTTCTGCTAACTTCTTTACTCAGTCCTTTTTCCCTGATAGTAATAAAAAATTATTACTAATACCAATATTACTTATTACTGCCTATTTAGTACTCATAATTACCTCTCCCTTTTATTTTGTATACCATGAGGGTGATTGGAGCCCAACTCATGATGCTTCTACTACATTCATATTGTGGATTCTTTTCTTAGTTCCCTTATGGACAGTGTCATTCCTGTTTCTCTTCTTGAGCGTTTCATTAAAGCGGAAAGGTGTAAGCGCGTGGCGTCGAGTGGGATGGTTTTTCTTAAGTCAGGTAGTTTTATCGATTGGTTTTACAATTGAAGTCCTCAGCCCAAGCTCATTTACAGCATTTTTTGACAGTGCAAAAATAAATGTCGAGCTTTTACTGAATGACGCTCTCTGGTCGATCTCCGCCAGGTTCATGATCATGATATATGCAGTTCTGATGTGGATCGCAGTCTATACTCCTAATTGGGCAAAAGGATGGTTAGGCGCTTCTAAAAGCTAACCACCATCCCTTTTTTTTAAAAACCATCCATCCAATCCATAAATCTTGAGGATACTTGCTGAAAGAGTAATTCACGGATCAAGGGATTTCTTTTGGCTGCAAGGTCCACTGCCACTTCAATAAGTGTCTCATCATGCTGGTTGCGAACGTTAACAATTAACTGCTCCCGTTCTTCTTCGGGATATGTGAATACATCTATCAGCAAATTAGCTACTTCTAAAATTTGAGTATATGCCTGTGTAAGTATGTTTTCTGCCCGATTGGGTTCTTTTTTTATCTGCTTCAGGACTTCCTTAGAGTAGTTACACGTTTGTCCATTTTTTACTTGTTTTTTATCACTATCAATCTGTAGCTCTTGTGGATAGCGCTTTACAAGATTCTTTGAGATACCCATAATATCTGCTTGTTTTGGATCAAGAACGTCGTCTGTGAAGCTGACCTTCCGAAGAATAATTTGAGGAATGAGAAGATCTATACTATGGACTATAAGATCTATCATTACTTGTGATTCACCTGTTACTAAAACTGGATTCCCCCGGTAAATCGCACCTAGCAATTTATCATCATTCTTTTTTATCTGAGAAAATAAGAAATCGAGATTCCCTTCATCTGTTCTCTCTGAGTAGGTTACCCTCTTTTCAATAATTTGTACATGTGTAGTTGTATCTTTATCAGTAACTAACCAATTATTGACCGAGGATTGTAACTCATTTGAAAGAAGTTTTCTCTCTCCGTATATATATTGTTGTTTAATCTTTGAGGCAATATCTTCTGCGGTGTGTTTGAGGAATGGAATCTTAGAATATAGAAATGCTTGCTGCTCGTGAGGCATTAGATAAATAAGAGCGGCAACACAATGAGGGGTCACAGGATCATTTTGATTGATTTGGAATAAAAAGATAAATCCAATTCGTTTTTCAGCAAGGCCTGAGAATGGTAATATCGCCTCTGTATTATCTAATTCGGAACTAGTCATCATTGATAATGGCATTGTCGATTTTAACGCAACTTGGGCGACTTCAGAATCTGAAAGGTTATGTTTTGTATAAAAAATAGGTACAGCCTGTTTTTGTTTCGTAAAAACACAGAAAAGCACATCTCTATCCAATTTATTTCAACTCGATTTTATTCAGAATTTCATTACTTGCTGGGTGATCATGATATAAGAAGTTGATGTTATTTCTCGTTTAGAAGAGTGTTTTAATAAATGGTTATCTAAGTGCACACGAATGACCGCAATTATAAATGGGATGATAAATTCCTTAGAAAAGCATGAAAGACGTATATTAGGCAATAAGTGGATAATAACACTCTTAATCATTGGAAATTTGCTTGGTGCCATTATTGGATTTCAATATTATATCGATGTCATACCAATAGCTGATTTCCCTCCATACTTGTGGATATTAATTCCTGATTGTCCTATGGCTGTTTTTCTTCTAATTGGGTTTTACTTTCAAGTAGATCGGCAGCGATATTTGAATTACAACTTGTTGGTATTTATTCAAGGGGTTAGGGGAGCAATATTTACTTACCTAATTGTTGCAAATTTTTCATCATTAGATACAGAGATTGTTATTCTAGGACATACAATATTGCTGCTTCAAGCTCTACTTATCCTTCCTTTCTTAAGAAATTTACAAATTACTAAGACGACAATCTTCGTTATCTTTTTAACACTTTTCAACGATTTTATGGACTTTTTTGGATTCCTTTCACTCACTCCTCCAACACTTGCCCAGCTTCCCACGATTCAGCCAATGTTCTCTTTCTTTTTAGTGAGTATAGTTGGATTGGATGTCCTGCTGATCTTTATAGGTCTCAGTATTCGTCCTTTAGTTAGAAAGTTTACCAAAGAGGAAATTAGAGTAGAAAATTAGATTTTCCTGAAAGAACTGAGAGACATTTTCTTCTTAAAAGATAAACCTACTCAAGCGCAATTCGTGTCGAACTTTGGATTTTATCAAGAAAAGGTGCAAGAAAGCTTATTAATTGTGAATGGGAGGAGTATTTCTCTACTACAAGTAAAGGAGATGTATTTCCAGCTATCATAGCCGATATTGGTTCAAATTTTTTACCAAATATTGCCATGACGGGTTTTTTTATGCATAATGCATACGCAATTTCATACCCTACACCTAAACTTGGAACTGATACCTCAGCAATTACACAATCACATTCATTCAACCAGTTCTCATCCTTGGTGAAAATATCAACTTCGCTTAATGAATTTTCGATCTCCAGCACATCTTGTGAAGCCACATGGTGAGTAAGTACTTCATGATTATTCTTTTGTAAGAAATCCAGAATAATTTGGTAAGTTTTCTGAAGCTGCCTACCTCCACGTATTGCACCTGACAAATAAATCTTCAAGGTTATTCCAACATCCCATTTAATTACTTTAAGACTACTTTTTCAGAAATAATTTGATGTATTGTCCCACCTTAGGATCAGTGGTTTCCTCACCTAAGAGGAGCATTACACGGACAAGTTTCTCCTTAATTTCCTCAAATGATATACTCTTTTCTTCACATAAAGTTAATACTTTATTATGGAGTACTGGATTAGTTCTCAAGAGTTGTGAAAGTAGATAGAATATGATCTTATCATCATTGGCTCTTTTTTGTAAAAACTTTAGTATCTGCTTATCTGATCTCTGATACCGAGAAGAATTAATTAATTGGAACACAATCGGATAGTATTCCTCTGATTTCATCTTTTGCCAATCTCGAATTTCATGAATCCCCCGAATTGTCTCTAAATAGTGTTTCTCCATATCTGGATTGGAAAAACCAATTTTCACCCACGTTTCAATCTTAGCAACTAAATTTTGATATTCTAAATGCGTTTCAATATTAGCTTCAATAGATCGAATACTAAATTCCAGAAGACCCAGGACAAAACCAGGGGAATAGGATTTCAAACTTGATTCAAGGTTTGGCGCTGCACATACCTTATCTTGAATACTTTTCAACAAATTTCTATTATTTTCTAATGTTGAATTATCTAAATCATTCTCTAATGAATCCAATGCCCAATAGAAAAATAACGCCTTTTTCGAATGCTCTAATTCTGTTATAAAGGGTTGTAAATCATTTTCATCTTTTAAAAGCTGTTTAATCTCTGAAAAAACTACTGGTTGAGCCAATTGTAAGTCCTCAAGTAATAATACTTTCAGCTGAATTGAATCTAATTCAAAAATGTTGACATTCAGAAATTACATTATACAAGAAAATCCGAGAGAAAGTATTAAAAAAAGAAAAAAGAAAGGAGAGTTATTTTGATTACCCAAGAAGCATTCTATAAACTTCGTGAGGATCATGTTCTCCAGGTGCTCTGATTTTAAACCGAATTTCAACTTTCTGATCTGGTTGGACTTCTTCAAAAATCCATTTCATAGCTTGTCCATTATTCACTGAAGAATGTTCTTCAAAACCAACTTCGGGATCCTCATGGGTCTCTCCTGCTAACTCAAACCCTTGAGGTAGGAAATCTGTGATTTCAACATTTTGAATGACTGCAGTTCCATCGTTAACACCTCGAAGAACTACTTCGTATTCATTAGCTTCCTCTGAGGAGGTTGAAGATACCATTTTACCAATTTTTAGCTTTCTTCGTTGATGTACGACGGTAATAGGGCCAGCTTCAGCTTCTGCAGAAATGGGTTTTACTTCTGGATACATATTCCCTAACGCTGTAACCGTTCCTGTGAACTCTTCTTCAGGTTTAGCTGTGGCGTAGATTGGATATTTTACAAGAATTTCTTCATCTTGCGCAAGAGGACCGAACTCTGTTTCTTCCAAGTGTTCCATCGTAATTACAACGCTACCATCAGAGACATCAAAATTAAAGTCTTCAAGCTGCTCACCTTCTTTCAAAACTTCTATTTGATCTCGTTCAGGGCCTTCAAAACCTTCAGGAAGAGCTTCTTGCAGCTGTAGATACATAATCTCTGTACTACCGATTGATTTTACGACTTGTTCAGATATGACTTCTGTTCTTCTGAATGATGGTATTTCGAGAGGATCGTATGTCTTTGTCACTTCAATACCCATGAATGGTAACGCATATCCAGGTAATACACATTCAGCAACAACTTCAGCATCATAGATATATTTGACACTTAGATCAAGTTCTCTCCCAAACTGGGGAATCATGTTGTCATCTTCGACCGTTATTGTCCAAGGATCAAGAGAGAAAGTCTCACCAGGATCAATAGATCGTTCTTCTTCAGGAAAGTCTTTTCCAAGCCACTCGACACGAATGTTTCCTTCATCAAGAGGCCCTTCATAGATTTTAACTTCTTTCAGATCCATTTCGAATTCAGAAGTGTTCTCTAGCTCAAACAAACAATCAAAATCACCAGGATTTTCTTCTTGTTCCTCACGTGAGATGAATTGAAAAACAGATGAACTGCCTGTGACAGTATCCATGTCCAAACCAGAAAGACTTTTTTCTACAACTTTGTAGGTGGTTTTTGTATCACCAATGAGGTATGGATCATTTCCTTCTTCAGGTAACGTAACCTTCATCACACAGCTTGCTTCTACCGTGTCACCAGCCTCAATTTCTTCAATTTCCCAGAGAACATGACTTCCATCGTCATCTGAGCTTTGATTTAATTTTCCTACACTAGCATCAAAGTCCCCTACATTAGTTGCATCATCCAAAATGTACTTTTTAACAACCACATCACTTAGAGGATAATCAAATTCGTTTGTCAGTTGTAAGGTGAATTTCATACCAGATTCTTCACCCCTTGTGAATAGCGGAGGTGAATCCTCTTTTTCTAAATCCCAAAAATCTTCTTTGACAGTTAGCTTTGGAGCTTCAACTTGAAACTCAAACGGAACATACTTGGATGACTTTGGATCTAATTCTTTTAGAGCAAACGAGTTACCAAATACTGCTGTACCCTGTTCTTCGTCTGCTTCGAAAGTGACCTCATCTACACCTTCTAAAACCGCGTCAACCGCCCAAATCCTGTCTTTACTACCTGTATTGGCGATTTCAAGCTTTCCAGTACCAACAAGTCCGTCAATTTGTTCACCTTCTTCATCTACAAGATTATTATCTCTATCGATTCGATATTGAAGGGTTTCTTGAATTTTTACGTATAAGCCGGCCTGTCCTTTTTCTGATTCATCTAGAGCACGATAATCATCAGCAGCCCTTTCTTCATCTTCTTCTGAAAATTCACTTTCACCTAAAGGCCTTCCAAATTGCTGAATCTTATTAGCTCCGTCTTTGGCTTTATTTCGAGCTCCACGATCTCTATCATCTTGTTGAATTCTCTGTAATACAGAGACTGCTTCAGGATCGTTTAAAACTACAATAGAATCTATCGCGGCTTTACGTACATCCTTGTCCTGATCTTTCAGAGCAAATTCAAATAATGCGTGCAACGCACTCTTATTTTGCTGTCTTTCAAGAGTTTTTATTGCACCAATTTTTTCATCTTTGCTACTATTTCTATATTGGTCATATGACAATTTTGATGTCACCTTTTCATTTTTTTATTATTGTAAGTCGTACAGATTGTCCACTCAGTTTACCAGATGTGAACAAACAATGATTGTATAATCTTTAATCAAGCGCTCTTTCAATTAATTATAAGTAAAAAAATTTGTCGTTTATTCTTACCCTCGCACGATTAATGCAATTAATTACTTATGATGTATAGGTGAATCACTTGAGGAAGATGTCTTATTTTATAATTTCATACCGACAAAAATAACAACACACCCGAATATCGTTATTGGCAAATTTGATCAACCATTAGAGGATAATTTTTCCATGAACGCTGTGAAACGCGACTCTGACATCCTTAAAACTTTCCTTAGACGTTCAGACTCTTCAAAAACTATAAGATCAAGTAAAGTAAATATTTTTAGTGTATGCAATTTTCCTACAGTCTTTGGGCCTATGCCTGGGAGTGATAGCAGTTCGTCGGGTATTTTACTTTTATCATCAACTTCTGAATCATCAGTTAATGGGAATTGTGCATAGTGTGAGGCATTTTGTTTCCATTTATGATATGTTTTCTTTGTTGCAAACCCACCAAGATCTTCAACTGATGAATTAAGTAGGTCTTGTACGGTTAAAATCCCCACTGATTGCAGCTTTCCTGCAGTTACCTTACCAATCCCTTTGAGCACAGTCACTGGTTGATCCAATGGTTTTACTGGTTCTTGTTTTCGAACACTTTCAGGTTCAATTATCCGACCTATGGAGGCTAACATTTTACTTAGCTCAGTTGTTGACACTCGAAGCGTGCCTTTGAGAAGTGTGATATCCTGGAAATCTAACAAATTAGTCTTTGATTTCACACCAATTCGCTTTAGTTGGTTGATATGTGAGGTAGTGATTCCTTTAACCATTCTTAAATCATCAGGAACAAATTCCAGCTCTTTCTCTACCTCAATCCTGCTTACTTCGTCAGCTTTTTCACTAAGGAGAAGTTCTGCATCCTGTAGCATCTTCTCAAGTCTCTTATCGTTAATTCTCATAATTTCAGCTAAATTGATGCGGTCTCTGTAATTCCATAAATCCGAGACAGTAATAACTTTTATTTGGGCTAATCGACCAGTATATGTCTTTCCAATACCACGAACTTCTGTGATAGGAATTTCAGCCTTAAAATCGCTAGTTGGTGTGGGAATTTCGACCTTTTCTTCCTTTAATGCGACAACAGAAACAACGGGATCACTAATACCAATAATTTCTTCTTCTACTATCGGAAGAATTTCTGGAAGTTGATATATTATATCTCCACCGAGTAAAGGATATTCTACCCTTTCTGTTTTTTCTACAAAAAAAATTTGGCTAAAAGATATACCCTTTTGGCCTTCTTCTCCAAGTGATCGTACTTCTTTCACACTGTTCATACCGTCTACCTTAACTTGCCAAATCCCTAGATGATCATCCCGTATAGATACTGGGATTGGCCAGTTGTCAACCACTATGTCAGTTAAACCTATTCCATATCGATTCATACGTGAATTTTTCTTATGATCTAGAATTTGTAGACGATATCGTCCTGGTATCTGCTCACTTTCAAACGCAACGTGAATATTAATTTTTTCACCAGGCTTAAAAGCGAAGACACTTAGAATTGGATCATTGGCTAAGCAGATACAAATTGTAGGCATTTCATACACGATCTTTAGTGCTATACACTTAAAGATATCGACAGACACAGGAAGAAGTTCGAATTATTCTCCTGAAAAGAACGTCGCAGGATTCTTTACTTCGAAGAATAATTGGAAATTTTCACTGTCTGATTCAATATAGATCTGCCAAAACCCTAAATGCCTATCTCTCAGTAATTTAGGAATTGGCCATTGAAATTCAATACCTTTGTCAGAACCTTTCCCATATCTGTTGAGTCTAGTATTTTCTTTCCGATCAAGGATTTGTAAGTGGTATTTATCAGGTATATGTGAGAACTTCGCGGCAAATGAAAACGTTTGACCAGGTAAATATGTATAAAGTGGCGTTCGATCTGAATTGGTTATTGATTTTAGAGAAAATTCCTTCATTTGAAATAGTAATAATTGCTATTCCGATAAGTTATCACAATATTGACATAACATTTACAGATTATCCTTTTTTCTCCTCTTGTTTCTGACTTTCATGAGAAGTCCACTGAAAATTATCACCCCAATCACAAGCATAATTGTGGCTGCAAAAAACGCATATCTATAGGCTAATACCTCTGGGACTCCAGATAAAATTTGAGTGTCGATAATCGGACCAGTTAACAATGTTCCAGCTAACCCCCAACTTAGAAAAAAAGTTGTATTAAATATACTAAATCCTTTCGCACGTCGTTCAGGTGGTATCAATTCGGAAACAAAAGCGTACGAAGAGGCCGTCACAATTACATCTCCTACTCCTCTTAATGCACTAGCTACATAAATTAAAGGAAGAAAAGTAGCGAAGGTAATAAGTGCCAATGCAGCTATTGCCATTCCTGCACCTACTAATGTTGAGAGACCATCACCAATTTTGGAACCCAACTTTCCTACAAGCAACCCAACAATTATGATTCCCACTGATTGGAAATTTAAGAGAATACTTAATTCTCCATAATCCAAATTGAAACCAGAGTCTAAAACCATATATGGAGAAAATATTACTGCTAATGAGTTCCGCCCAAAATTAATAAATACCATGGCAATTAAAAATATGATGAAAACTCCTCTCGTTTGTTTATGTGGTGTTCTCTTAAATTTTGATATTGAAGACGAAGCAGTAGTTTCATTCTGTTTTTTTTCGCTTACTCCACCCTCTGGAATAAACAACATCGGAATCGTGGAAATAAACATTACTAAAGCAGCAATAAAAAATAATGGCCCTTCATAAAAACCCCACCCTGGATATAACTGTGTCAGACCATCGTAAAGGGCTCCTCCTATTAAAATTCCGATAATCCTACCGACTCCACCAACACTCGATAGTTGTCCCTGAATTTCTTGCCTTGTTTCATATTCGTATAAGTCTGAGATTAGAGCACTCCATCCTGTATTAGACATACTCCAAAAAAATTCAACACCACTTAACCCTAGGATGATGATCCAACCAGCTAGAAGAGGATTTGATACCATCCGATGAGCAAAGAACACAAGCAGAGTACTGAAACCAGCTGAAATTTCACCAATCACAACTAACGTTCTTCGTAATTGATACTTGTCTGATATTATCCCCCAAAGAAACAATTGACTTGCTGAATTGACAATCATTGGTAAAGATGCAAAGAGTGTGGTCTCGGTAACACTTAAACCAAGGAATTCTCGTAAATATATTGAAAGATATGTATAAAACAACCCTCTCCTAAACATTGCAAGGATTTGGAACGAGGATAAACCGAAAAAAATTGTTGGTTTGCTATAATCCTTTTTTCGAAACATTGTTTTTCCTCATTAATGCAATCTATACGATCACAATATCAATCAATCATAATCCATTATTTTCTTCAAAAGATATTTGAAGATCAATCCTAGATAAGCCTTTAAGGCACCTAACAAGTCTTTCATCATGATGGATTTACCAATTAATTGTATTGAAAAGGAATTGGCTGTTAAAATAAATATTTACCCCTTCGATAACTAAGTTGGCATTTAGGAGCAATATAACAGAAATACTCTCAAAGAATATATATTGAGGAAAAATGAATTGAGTCCTGGTCAAGGCAAGAGAAAAAAGCCACCGAAAAGAGGCAAAGGTAGAGGATTTGTTCCAGCTTCGGGTTATTCAAGGAGAACACGCTATCCTAATGAAGCAGAAGTTATCGGAGTTGTTATTCGGAATCTTGGGGCGCGTAGAATGGATGTCTTATGTGCCGATAAAGTTAAAAGAGTTGCACGAATTCCTGGTCGTTTCAGAAGAGGATATAGGATTACGGTAAACGATGTCGTATTAGTTGAACCATGGAGTGATCTGGCTGGTGATAGAGGTGATATCACTTATCGTTATCGAAAAAACGAGATCCGCCCCCTTTCTAGAAGATACAAAAAGGAATTAGATCAATTAGAAGTCGAAATTCCACGAGTGATGGATGAAGAACAGAGATAGAATATAGAGACCTTGTGTCTCGTTCCATTTTTAACTTACTTTTGTACTCTTTTAGGAGCAGTATCTGTTATGACTTTTATCATTGCCCATCGGGGTTTTCGTAAAACCTCTGAACCTGATAATAGTATTCAAGCATTTCAAACTGCAATTAAGGCAAATGCAGATGGATTTGAATTTGATGTACAGCTCTCTTCTGATGGTCATTTGGTTTGTTTTCATGATGCAACCCTTGCAAAATTAGGCCGATCTGAGCGAATAGATGATTTGAAGCTTGGAGACTTAACTGAAATTGAGTTATCCGAAGGAATAACCATCCCTTCGCTTGAGGACATTCTGGAAAAATTTGGAAATAAAATTTTAATGAACATTGAACTAAAACCTCAAAAGAATGGAGTAAAAGAATTAGTTCGAGTAATTCAACAATATGATATTAACAATACCCCTGAAAACATCATTATATCATCCTTTCATGGTGAAGCGTTACAAGAGATTAAAGAACTAAATCCAGAATTACCCACTGGTCTTTTAGTTGGATTTGCCCGAAACCAAATTCCACTGACTCAAAAATTCAATTGTGACGCGATCCACCCTTTTTACGATAAAATTCCAGGTGGAGGGACGAAAATTCCATACTGGTTATCTACACGTCTTCATAAATATTATACACATAAATCTTTCAAGGAAGCAAGAAACAAGGGCATACTGGTCAATCCGTATACCGTAAATACTGAGCAATATTTACTGAGTTGCTTTAAGAAAAAAGTTTATGGAGTAATAACTGATGAGGTGAATCGTGCTTTTCAAATAAGGCAAAATTTCTATTGATCACGACCAAAAGTCCACCAGCTGATACCAGTATTTCTATACAGGAATTTACCCTCAATAATCTCATCAGTTTCCAAAATTTTTGGGATGAATATCCGATCTCCTCCCCACATATTCTCATACGGAACTTTGTCCTTTACGAACCAATGCAATTCTCCTTCGGAATTAACAAAATTCCTTTTCTCTTCAACCGTTGCGGTATATAAAAATACTAACCAGTTAAAGGCGGGTAAATCCTCTGATTCTTTCTTTCTGTTTATTTCATCAAAATAAATATATCCCCGAAAAGATATATCGGAGGGTTCAAATTCATATCCTGCTTCTTCTTTGATCTCACGAATGATGCATTCGAGAGGAGTTTCCCCAGGTTCAAGTCTCCCACCTACTCCAATAAATTTCCCCTCATGAAAATCATTTTCCTTCTTATTACGATAAAGTAACAAGACTTCGTTTTCATGGACAAGATAAGCCAGAGTTGCTAGTTTATGCATGGGCACACTAATTTTCATCCGTATTCTTTTAATTGAGAGACTTACTTATTAATTTCACCAAACATCAAATACTTTCAAATTATTTGCTATATTCTTACTTTTTTTTGTGATATTCAACGCTGAGGTGTAAATTTCAATTTTGAAACATTAGAAAAAGAGAAAGAGGAGAAAATTATGTTTATTTTTCTCGTCCAAATTTCGCAAATACAGTGATTCCAGCTAGAATAATGACAACACAAAATCCGATCATTATTACTAAATCTAACAATACTTTTTCACTAGTAATTGCTGCTCCTCTTAGAAAAATTGATGTTAACGCATCTGTAACGTAATAAGCTGGAACTAGTTGACCAACTGCATCAGGAACAGGAACAAATGTGCCTAAAAACATTTGAGGTAGAATAAACATGAAGCTTATTCCAGTTGCTGCTCCTGGAGTTTTAGCGATAGAAGCCGTAATTAACCCAAATCCTATATTGCAGAGGGCCAGTAGTAGAACGATTACAAAAGCGAAGATATATCCAGATACGTCAGTTAAAGGATTGAATCCCATCAAATTCGCCATAATAAAGATAATCGCTACCTGAAGAATAGCTGTTATCATATTTGCAGTTACGCTACTGAGAATTACATCTGTTGGTGAAGTAGGAGTTACCTGTATTCGTCGTAATAGTCCTTCAGTTCGTTCTTCCACAAATCCTTCTGCAACTATAATTGTTAAGAAAATTGCAGCAAAAGCAAACATCCCAGGGGCCATTAAATCAAATTGGGTAAAATGATCGGCTTCAATTCCCTCAGGAGTTCCAATCTGAACTGGTTGGGCCACAATCATAGATTGCTTCCCATATAGAGTTTCAGCCAATATTTGTTGAACAAGAGGCGGTATAGCAGCTGATACGATCATAGAACCCTGATCGACAGTGAGTTCAACTGTTGAATTAACCCATGTACTTGCATTTGTAGGATTTAAGTTATAAGAATTGAAGCTATTGCTAAAATTCTCTGGAATAACAAGGAATGCATCAATTATTCCTTGTGAGAGATCGTCTTCTGCTTCTACACTAGTGTCATAAGATTTCGTCTCAAGTACTTCACTTTCAGTCAGATTACCAATGAAATGTTCTGCCCAAATTGTCTCATCCAAATCGACAATTCCGATAGTATATGCTACTTCCCCACCTGCTCCTCCTAAAGATCCGAATGCGAACCCAAAAGCACCTGTGAGTATTAATGGGAATATTAATGCTAAGAAGAGCGTAGCAGGAACTCGAACTAATTTTTTCAGATCCTTTTTCATTAATGAGTAAATACGTTGCAAATTCATTCTCTTTCACCTTTATTCACGGATTTTTCTCCCCGTTATTTTGATAAAAACGTCTTCTAAGTCTTTAGCATCATATTCAGCCATAAGAGCTTTAGGAGTATCTAATGCTATCAATTTTCCACGGTCTATAATTCCTACACGATCACAAAGCATTTCTGCCTCTTCAATGTAATGTGTAGTAAGAATTACTGTTTTTCCTTGCGTTTTGAGATCCCTTATGAAGTCCCATGTCGCACGACGAGATTGGACATCCATTGCCACAGTTGGTTCGTCAAGAAAGGCGATATCGGGATCATTTATCAAAGCCATCGCTAATGAAATTCGTCTTACCATTCCCCCACTATATTTTCCCGCTTTTCTTGTTGCTCCCTCAACTAAACCGACTTTTGCAAGAAGCTCTTCCGCTCTTTCTTTAATTTTTGTTTTCGACATCCCGTGCAAATTACCAAACAATTCCACGTTTTCCCGCCCAGTTAAATATGGATAAAATGCTGGTTCTTGAGGGCAAACACCAATCATTTCTTTGATTTTACCGATGAACTTTTTAAGATCATAACCCCCGACTTTGGCTTCACCACTAGTTGGTTTCAGTAATCCAGTTAGGATCTTAATTGTAGTCGTTTTTCCCGCTCCATTTGGTCCTAATAGTCCAAATAATTCCCCAGCTTCGACTTCAAAACTCAAATCGTCCACAGCAGTTATATCATCGAACTTTTTGACAATATTTTGGAGTTTTATACCATTTTCTTTCATTATTTTCACCTTAGAAATTCTTTTCATCTATGATTTTTTTACGTTCAGCTACGAAATTCTCTTGAGATATTTTAGGGGGCATCAATTGGTTAATAAGTTCTTCTGTTGGTTCTGATTCCAGTTTTTTGGTACCATACCATATTCCTTCTTCCTTAATAATATCTAAACTAAAATCATGATCTGTGTGCAATCTTAACAAATATTCGAGAAGTTTTATTTGAATTTTTAAGAGAAAACCGATATCATAGTTATTTTCTGTTTTCTGAAAAGATGAGAAAGGAATAGGGATCTCGATCTGTATTTCAATCTCTTTACTCATGATATTGCCACTTAAGAACATTTTAACCCATTCAGAGACATATACTTCTGATAGAAGTTCATTGGTCAAATTTTTATCCGACTTTACATCTAGAAGAGTAGATAAGAGCTTCTGGTATTGGTATTTTATGTCAATAGTTCTCACAATCTTTCAACTTATCTTGATTCTCTATTATCAATTTTAATGCCATTTTACTGTTGAAATTATATATATGCTAAATTCTCTCCATTATGTAGAAATAATTCCTGACTAACTTTCTCCTCCTTTGTCTAAAAGATCTAATCCAACAATTCCTAAGCAGGCCATTCCTAGACCAAGTGCAAAGAACATATCCGTTCCTGGTTCTATTATTGAAATAATCAGAGTTGCAACTCCCATGGCGAGGGGTATCGCATATAAAATATAGGTTATTATTTGATCGATTGAAATTTTTTTACTTGACATTTTTTTTCCTTCTTTTTTTGATTTTTGATATTAACCACTTGAAATTGCAATACTGATTGATATATAGTCATGGGAGTTACTAGGTTCACATTTAACCGCTATACGTTTATTTTTTGTTGAAAAAAACGAACTAGCAAGTTCGTTTTCTAACCGATTCCAATTTAGGGTAAACTCATAAGAATTGATTTATAGCAATTAAATTCATTTTAGTACTTTCTATCATAAGAAACATCTAAGGAAAAATCTAATAAATTAGTCAAACGGTCACAGAAATCGATTCGATCGAAACGAAGGAAAAAAAGATCCTAGAAACTAAGAAATTCTAGGGTGAGGAAAAATGAACCAAGTGGTTTGAATTTTGATATCAGGGGAAGAAGGATGTATTAACAGAAAGACGTATTTAATCCATTAACCTATTGAATTTAATAATTCCTTCAGTTTTGTCGTCTTAATATCAGGAAAAACCCTTGAAGGTTCTCCCAAATAGGTTATCACATTTGTTACATGCTGAAATTTCTTAATTTCCGAAGTAATAGTTTGTACAACTTTCAAATCTTTAACAATGAAAGTAGCGAATAACACTGGACTTGTTGCTGATATCATAGGGGCAAAATACTCTTCAGGGAAGTTTTTTTGAAGAAAACTTATAATTTCTTTTAGATTAGTTTTTTGTTCTAACCATGATATTCGAATCATCGCAACTATCCCACCAAGGTTTGGATTCCATATGATTCCTAAAATAACTCCTCCTTTCTCCATTAGTTCATTGATCGTTTTACTCACCATTCTTGAAGTTAAGCCTGTCTGCTTTGCGATTTCACTCGCAGCTCTTCTTGGATCTTCTATTAAACACTTCAAGACTTTCCCCTGCAAGTTTGTAAATTCAACTTTATTTCCTCTCCAATAAAGTAAAGGATGTATTTCTACATTTGTCACGGAAGGTAAATTCCTGAAGAAAGCACCCATTTCTGAAAGGCCTATCGTTCCCTGAAAGCAAGAAAATACATTGTACATCCCTCCAGCTAATTTTCCTATATAACTGATCATTGGATGATTTCCCATCACTTCTACAAAATTACCATCCTCATTTCCATCAGTAGTGATGAGTGCCATTAGCAACTCTGCGTCTACACCCGCTAAGGGCAACTCTACATAAAAATTTTCAATTACACCCGTTGAAAGCATTTTATTAAATCTTTTCTTGATTGCATTCGCTGATACACCATTCTTATTTGCCATCTCTTGAAAAGTCGTTCGGCAATTAACATGAAGGTCTAATAAGATGTTTTTATCAATAGAATCCATAGCAGAATTTCAGCAAAGGGGATTATATAAAATTAGTCTAAACAATATTCGAAAATAAACCAAGTCTCCCTAGATATTTGACTAAAATCTCTTTAATATGAAAAAGAAACGTTTTTTTATAGAACAATAGGTTAAAATTTTCCGTATAAATTCTTCATTTTCACTGGATTATTAATCAATGAATTGCATTATTCTCCCGTCGAGCAAAAAACTATCATAAATCAAAATTACTGTGATCAGACCTGACAATTCCTGACAATGACACCGATATAGTTAAGGTTGTAATTAGGCCGAGCAAAATCTCTGATGTTGAAAAAATTAATGAATTAGAAAAATTAGTTTTTTCACCAAAAATGCGTTATGGTCCTTCTCTAATTGTGAGAATAATAAATACTTCTTCACCCCATTTAGCACTAACTGCGGTTTTAAAGCCCCAAAACAAAATTGTAGGATTTATTGTTGGAGAGTATGAAGATAAAAAAGAATTGCTAGGGAGAATAGTTACAATTGAAGTGGATCCGAGATATCAACAACATCAAATTGGTCAACGGTTACTCCAAGCATTTGAGCAGAATTTTGTTGATCACTACTCTGTCCAAACCCTTGAATTACAGGTTCACTTTGAAAATCATAAAGCAATCAATTTTTATCGAAAACATGGATATACTGAGGTTAAAAAATTAAAGAATTATTACTCACGTAAAGAACATGCAATCCTTATGCAGAAATCTATCAATTAGTCTCCTCATCTGTATTCATGGCTTTAATTATTTGAGGGAAAATTTCTCCTGATTTTCCATTAATTACAATACTTGCTGATGAATCTAATGACGTCGGTTCCTCATTGATAATGATTACTGGAGTATTATTAAAACTCACCAGAGAAGGTAAAGCGGCTGCTGGAAATACGCTTAAACTGGTTCCAATGACTATTAATAAATCGGATTCTAGCAGCGCTTGCTTGGCTTCTTCAAAAACATTTGCAGGAAGAGGTTCACTAAACAATACTACATTGGGTTTTATTAGCCCCTCGCAATCTGGACACCGCGGAACTTGGACTTTTTTAAGAAGTTCTTCAACCATTACGCGATCAAATTGTTTTTGGCAACTTAAACATGATGCAGTTTCTCCTGTCCCATGTAATTCAAGAACACGGGAGTTACCTGCACGTTGATGCAAGAAATCAATATTTTGAGTAATGACGGCTTTAAGTTTTCCTAAATTCTCAAGTGTGGCTAACGCTAAATGAGCTGGGTTCGGTTCTGCCGATGAGACAAGCTCAGCAAGTTCAGAATGCATCGTCCAAAACTTTTCAGGCCATTTTAAAAACGCGGAATATTCTGCATACTCAGTAGGATTATATTTTTCCCATAATCCTCCTGGACTTCGAAAATCAGGGATACCGGACTCTACGCTTATTCCTGCACCCGTAAAAGCGACAATTTTGGATTTACTCTTTATTAGATTTGCAGCCTGCTTATATAATTTCATTATCTTAATCCTCATGGAATGTAGGCATATAAGGCAAAATCGATCCGTTGACCCTCTTCTCCAACTAATGAAAGATATTCTACACGTGGAAGTCTATCTATTTTTATCGGTACTTCAAGTCTCCCGATTTTCTTTTGTTGTAAACGTACATTTTCAAATGCATGAATAACTAATTTTTGAGACCCCTCCAGATCTAACTTGACCTGATTCGTATAAATTATCATTGGATTTTCAGGGATTGCAATTTTTTGATTAGGTGCAATGAATCCTTGACGTGGGTATTGTTGAGTTAAATGGCCTTGAGAATGAATCCAGAGTGATACTGGTGATTGTAAGTTGACAAGTGTGAGAAGACGGATCTTTAATATCGCTATTTGTGGAATAAGGAACGGTCGAACCAGCCGAAACACAATTTTATGTCTATGTAACCGCAAATGTGTTTCTCCAACAGAGATATTTACTGCGTTGGGTAAGGGGATAAATCTTACAGTACTCCCGTTTTTGCTTGTTGACCATATTGATCCCCCAATATTAATTTGAGTGAGAAAGTATAGTTCTTTTTCACTAATTGTTGAATTAATATCTTCAAAATAGTCTATAGCTTGTTCTAGCTCCTCTTTTGTTGCGTTAATTTTATTCTGGAGTAAATTAAGGTATTGTGTCTTATCATGAGGACTGCTAATCATTGCCAAGACCCTAATTTGGGCCGCTCCATTCTGAAATTTTGTATAATATCGTGTTAGCACCCCCCCAGAAGCGTGAGCGAGTACTGAAATCTTATGGGCATTTGTAATTTCTTTGATTATCTTAACATTCTTTGCAAGATTGGCACTGGCATTATCTAGATCGATTAGATCTGACATGTCAAGTGCAAATATGTAACGAAAACCGTATCTCCACAATTCTCTGGCGAACCAATTGAAAATTGTGTGTTTCGAATTAAAACCATGGATAAGTAATATAGGCTCATTGAATCGCGCATGAGTGAGATCTGGAAGATAAATTTCGGTTAAATCGGTATCAAGATAAGCGAAACGCCATAATCGCCATTCACTTACTTCTTTTTCAATTTCTATCCAAAAATGATCGAGTTCTTTTAATCTCTCTGTCTCTTGTGTAACATCGACGAATTTAGCTTGACTTCTTTTCCAATCTTCATCTTCGTATGTCATGATGACCTATATCACCCTCTTTAGTTGAACTCTGTCGAGTATTTCTGATTTAGCCTTTTGATTGATAAATTTTCTGGATCCTCTTTTTTTTTAAACTGAATTCCTTATTAAGTTCTGTAGCTGGAACAATCGTAATAATTGATCGATAAGTATCTGGAAGAAAAGACTGATATTTATTTTCCATTGTAATACTGAAGGATTGAGAGATGCCAACTATTGAGCTAAGTGATGTCGAAGGAAAACGGTTCGAGACAATTCTAGTTTTTATAATTAAAAATCGGCTCTTAATCGGTGTTTTATTTGGACTTCCATTCATGTTGTTCGGTTTATTCACAGAGTTGGCGATTTTACATTGGGATCTATCAATAATTTTGGAAAGCTGGATAAGGATTATTGCAGCACTAATAGTTTCTATTTGTTTACTTCCCTATATCTGGATGATAAACGACTATTTTGATGCACCTTATGATTTACTTGATGAGAACAAAGGAGCGCGTAACTATTTTTGCAGCTCTAACATCAAGAAAAAACCGTATCTTGCTAAGATTATGCTCCTGACTCCTGTGGTAATTAGTTTGTCATTCAGTTTAATTCTAGGTATTGAAACTATTATTCTTGTATCCATTACGTTATTAATTGGTCATTTTTATAGCGCTCCTCCTATCCGTTTTAAAGAACGGGTATATCTTGACTTAATTACTCATGGATTGTATGCTTCTGGTTTATTCTTCCTATTGGGAGGGTTAGTCATATCCCCATTTGAATATCTCATCCAACAGCCCCTTTTTCTAGTTTTCATCTCATTATCAATACTCGATGGTATTTGGATACAATTTAATTCTCAATTAATTGATTTTAATATTGATCAAAAAGGAAAACAACGAACGACCTCCGTGATCCTAGGAAAGAAGAATAGTACCCTATTACTTCGAGGACTTATTTGTAGTATGCTAGCATTGATGACCTTCTATTTGATCCTGAATGATTCATTACAGGATCTTCTCCCCGATCTTGTTATTTGGATTTCCATCTTAGTTTCCGTTCTGCTAATAATTCTGTATTTATACCGATCTTCGATACTGAAAGATAATTTCGACGCAATTCGTAAGCATTCAGCGTGGGTAAGAAGAAAATTTGTCTACACATTTGGTATAATTGGTATTTTACTCATTAACTAGCCAATATCATTCTAAAATGAAATTAATAAAAGGCTGGAGGAACATTCTTGATTGAAGGTAAGAATTTAGTCCCTTACTAATAATTCGACTGTGAAGTGTTCAAATGCCTAGAGATGGGTATAAACAAGTCAAACTGGACCCTAAGAAAATGGTTAAGTGGTGGCAGGATGCCGAGGAGCAAATCAGACTAGCTCACCCACACGAATCGAAAAAAAATCAAGAGAAACTAACAGAAAAATATTTACGATCCCGAGTTAGCAATATCATGGAAAAAAGGCAAAGTAAACCTGATCCTGGCGAAAAACAAATAGCCGAATGGTATCGAACTGAACTTATGCATCTCAGACTTGAAATTCCAGAAACACCCTTAAAACAGCGTGAAAGGATAGCAGCCAACACTGTAGCGAATAAAATTAAACAATATAGGCGAACAATCCGACTTGATAATTTTCTCGATATAACTGAGTAATTTTTCAACCAAATACTAATCATACGGCTAAAAAAAATAGAATTTTCTTTTTTTGCTAATATTCAAAGCATAAATAAGGAGATACAGCATGACCAAGCGGATTTACGAAACAGATAATTATATAAAAGATTTTAATTCAACCCTAGTGAAAAATACTTCCAAAGGAATTGTATTAAAAGAAACATGTTTTTATCCTGAAGGAGGAGGCCAACCAGGGGATAGAGGAAGTCTGATTATCAAAGACCAGCCCATTAAGGTAAATAACACCCGAATACATCAAGAATTGGTGATTCACGAAACTGATACTCAAGATTTCCCAGTGGGTTCAAAGGTAGAAGGAAAATTAGATTGGAACTACCGCTATAGACTGATGCGGAGTCATTCAGCTCAACATGTAATCAGTCGTTACTTTCAGGTCAACTATCAAGCCGAAACTGTCAGTACCCAGCTGAAATATGAGAAGAGCAGGTTAGATTTTCAACCGTTAAGGAAAATACCGCTAGAAGAATTAGGAACGATTACAAAAAAAATCAACATGATCTTGGCGAAGAAATTGCCTGTATCTATAAAGGCATTACCAAGGGAGGAAGCTTTTTCCTATCTTCGAGAGAAAAAATACCAGACTAAATATCTCGAAATGGTACCTAAATCGATTAAATCTATTCGAATTGTTTCTATTGGAGATTACGATTTTGCAGCTTGTGCTGGAACCCATGTAAAGAACACATCAGAAATTGGTAAAGTCTCACTAATAAGCACTAAGAATAAAGGGAAATTTCGTGAAAGAATATTTTATACTGTGATTTGACCCGAAAGCAATCACAATCACCTTTTTTCGTTACTAATTTCTAACCGAATAGGTTGATGGAAATACCTTCTCATCCACTTTCTGAACCGGAGCTGATTTTTAGTAGTTAACTGAACGTTAATTGTAACTTTTTTCGTTAGGATTGTATTTTTTTGATAATATTCCTGCAGAAAATATAAGATGAATACTTCGAGTGATAAATCTTTAGTCAAAGGCCGATTCTGGTGTTCCTCGGAAACTAATCTCCCATCACGGTACGAATAAATTGTAGTTTGTATTTCATTCTGATTATCCCTGGGGAAGGTGAATATAAACCGATTTTGATCAAGAGGAAAACCAATTCCTGCAAAACCTCGACGTAGGAGTTCCAGAGCTTGTAGAGAAATGTGTAATTTCAAAGCTTCTTCAAATTGCATCTTTTCAACAAATCTATCGATTTGTGTATTCCATTCATTCAAAAGAGTAAGATCATTTGAAGTCAGGGTATTGATTAACTTAGAAATATTATTAAGCCCCTTCTCAATCGCTAGTTTATTTGACTGGAGACAATTACGATAACATAAGTTTAATTGATATTCCCAACAAGAATTTTCATTGGATGAGGTACATAGTTTCAAATTTTTACGAATTTGATCAATCAATTCTTGCAGCTTTTTTGAGTGTAAATTGATTCGATAAACACAATCATGTTCAGTAAATCTGTAAATTTCATCGTTAGAACTACACAGAAGATGAAAATATGGTTCTTTTCTGAATATAAGATAGGAGAATGATTGTATCCCATTACTTCGAATGTTCAATTTTGGACTATTAGTCCAAATCTGAAGTCTTTCAGCTTCGAAAGCAGACTCTTCATTTTCAAATTCTTGATATTCAATATATTGTGTTTGCTTCTGAATTTGTGAATACTTTTTTTCCCAAAGCTTAGATCGTCCAAAATACTGTGAAATTCTGTTCTGTAGATTTTTGGATGCACCAATGTAAAGAATTTCTTGTTGTGCATCAATAAATCGATAAATCCCAGGACTAGAAGGAATGCACGAGATATCTTCATATGGAGTTCTGATTCGAATAAACAAGAATGGATACACCAAACTACAAGATAAGGTTTATTTTCTTTTTGATACTCTATATATATATTTATGTCGGGTTCAATCTTTATTTATTCCACTCACGGAAAATTTAAAAACGAAAACCTTTTTAGTTTAGGAGGGGGAAAAATGATTGGAGGACTTTCATTGTCAGAAGAAGAAAAAAAAATGCCAGATGATTTAAAGAAAGAATTGTTGAAAAAAACGAAAGAAGACGGTTTTAGGGGTGGAATTGAGGCAGCAAAGGCTAAGTTGGAAGGAAAAATTCCTACGAAACCTAAGGAGGAATAAAAACAAGAGTTAAATCCCTTGAAACTCGGGGAGGGATAATAATAGCCTTTACAATTATATTAGGTTTCAATAAACCTGTTAAACAAAGTTCTATATAATTAAGGATTGAAAACTCGATTTCTCCTATGACAACATCTCAACTTCTGGGGAAATGATAATTCCTTGACTAGTTATCGATAAAGGAAAAAGTCCTCTTTTATGATTAATCCCTCTCATTTTAACTATTTCGATACCCCGTTGACGTTTTGAACCCAATCGTTCATTATACAAGCGAATGATTCCCGCTGCGAGAAACTCCTCAACTGTAAATTCTTTTGAGGAATTACTCTCAGTAATAGCCAAAGAAGTGACTCCAAAGAGTCGAATAACATCAAAAAAACGTAGAAAATTATAGCGAACTTCGCGAATATTGTCGAAGAGGAGAGAAATAATTGTAAGAGGGTCAATGACAAGGCGTTTCGCTCCAATCTCGTTTATAGATTCTTTAATACTCTTCGTTAATGCGGGGAGATCTACTTTTGTTTGCTGTAGTGCTAATTGCCCTTCACCTAGGGCTCGTCCATAGGAAAAATCCAGAATTTTCAATTTACTAGATTTTTCATACTTCTCTAAATCGTAACCGAACACTTTCTGTGTCAGATATAATTCTTTGCGTGATTCGTTGAAACTACAAAATATACCTGGTTCTTTGTATTTTTTAATTCCTTCCACAAGGTAACCGATAGATAAACATGTTTTTCCACTCCCTGGAGCTCCAGAAAGAATCGTTGTCCAACCTGTAGGTATTCCACCTCCGAGAAGTTCGTCTAATCCTGGGATCCCTGTATTTGTTATCTCCATCAAATCACAGCAAGAGTATGAAGTTAACAAGTTGACTTTCAAATACATGAAAACGATCATTACTTAAAAACAATACATAACTAATTCCTCAAGACTAAGAGGACATTGTTAAATTCCGGAAGAAAATCCAATATTATCTATTAAATTTGTACCGTTAACAAGTAAAAGATGGATATCCATCACATTCGTCCCTGTTGGCCCCAACAAGATCAAACATTTTCCTAGCTGTAAAAAAAAGTTTGTTAAATCATTATTCTCCTGGTATTGGTCTAAATCAAGGTTCCTCTTATTATAAAGTTTCAGTGAATATTTATCACAAATAGCACCTGCATAATCTGAATTTCCATCAATTCCATCAGTTCCAATAGATACAAATGAAATATCAGGAGAAGGATCATTAGCACTTATTTCCTTAAGAAACGCTGCTACTACTTCTTGATTTCTTCCTCCAGTCCCATTTCCTTTAACTTTTACAATAGGTTCACCCCCTGAGATGTACAATACTGGAGTAGAATTTCCTTTACCAATTTTATGTGCCAATTTTGCCATCTGCACTCCTACCTCCCGAGCATTTCCGTCTACTAAACGTTCATCATTAATTACTTTTAAACCCGCTTTACTTGCGGTATTGAATATAGCTTGTCGAGCAACTGTATTCGACCCAATTACAAAATGATGGAATCGTGAGAAAATGGGATTTTTTGGTTTAGGTGTCTCAGCTATTACGCCCATTACCCCCTTAGTTAGTACCTCATATACACTCTTTGGTAAAACATTTTTTGATAAAAAGTATTTATTCAAAAGATTGATTACGTCATTATATGTGCTTGTATCAGGAGAAAATGGACCAGATGCAATACTCTCAATTTGATCACCAATCACATCGGAAAGCAGTAGGATTATAGACATTGCCGGGATTAATTGAGCTACCTTACCACCTTTAATTTGTGATATATGTTTTCTAATCACATTAATTTCATGGATTGACATCCCTGAATGGAGAAGTGCCATATTAAGAGCTTTTAGGTCGTTCATCGTTATTGGTGGTGTGGGAGCGGACCATAATGCAGATCCTCCCCCGCTTATTAAGCTAATAACAAGATCGTCTGGAGAAATTTCTTGAATAAATTTCATGGTTTTCTGTGTGTTTTCGAAGTTTATTTCCGAGGGAAGTGGATGTGTGGATTCCAAACATTGAATTTTTCCAAGATTTAGAGATTTCTTTACTCCTTTTGGAACACAAATAATGCCTGTTAGCGGAACTCCCTCTAATACCGCCTCGACTGCTTCTGCCATACGTCCAACAGCTTTCCCTGTTCCAATCACACGAACTTGCTTATTTGTCAGATCCAGCTTTAAATTGGCGATTGTGAGCGACTGGGAGTTCGAATCATACTGAATACTATTAGTTACTATTTCGAAGGGATTTACGGCTTCTATCCCAATTTTGAGAAGCTGCAAAAGAATTTCTCGTGCTAAAATCTCATTTGAACCTGGAGGTAAATCAAGAAGGCTTTGAAAATTCCTAATTTCCATAATTATTCCCTACTTCCTTTTCCCATATCCCCCACCTCCAGGCGTTTTAATCATCAAGGTATCTCCAGAGGAAAGTTTCGTAATAATCCTTCCTGGGAGATTTATCACTTCTCCATTCCTTTTCCTAACAGAATTGGCCCCTTTCGCTCCAGGTTGCCCTCCATATATACCATACGGTGAAAAAGTTCTTCTTTCAGACTGGATTGAAACTGTAGTATCCACTAAACATTCAATCTCCTTTTCAATTCCGTCCCCCCCTGTATTCTTGCCACTTCCACCAGAATTCTTCCTAATAGCATATTTCTTAACTCTAAATGGAAAGATAAGTTCGAATGCTTCAATTGGGGTGTTTAACGTATTTGTCATGTGACTGTGAATAGCTGATGTACCTTTATAAAATTTTCCAGCCCCTGTTCCTCCTCCCAAAGTCTCATAATAAGTAAATGGAGTATTTCCTTTTGTAGATCCGAGGGATATGTTATTCATAGTCCCTTGAGAAGCGGCTGGTATTTCGGAAAATGATTGAGCTAATGCTCCCAATAGTACATCAACTATTCTCTGGGAAGTTTCTACATTTCCACTTGAAACAGCGGCAGGAAATTTAGGGTCAAGAAGACTTCCCACTGGTATTCCAATTTCAATATTTCTAAATAGACCTGCATTGGTCATAATAGAAGGATCTGTAAGTACTCTAAATACATAATATACACATGAGTACACCACACTTTTTGGACAATTTACATTACCTATCTGCTGTTTATCTGTCCCCTCAAATGACACATTCACCTTATCATTAATTTTATTCATCGTTACTTGAATCTTTACAGGATTTTCAGTTATTCCGTTGGAGTCCAAGTAATCACAAAATTTGAGTGTCTTATCTGGAAAATTTCCGAGATGGGATCTAAAAGAATGTTCTGATAATTCCATTAATTGTGTTACGGAATTTAAAAGAAAATCTCTATCATAATCCGTTGCTAATTCCGTTAATCGATCCTCTCCTCGAATTAGTGCAGCACGCTGAGCTCGAAAATCACCAAGACGCTCCTCCTTCACACGGACGTTAGACAAGATAAGATTCAAGATATCCTCATTTTCTACTCCCTTGGAATACAATTTAACAGGTGGAATGATTAAACCTTCCTGATATATCTCTGTAGAGGTACCAGGCATACTTCCGGGCGTAGAACCACCAATATCTGAATGATGGGCCCTATTAGTAACAAAAAAAGTCAATTTATTCTCGATAAACACTGGTAAAATAAAAGAGATGTCTGGGAGATGAGTACCCCCTGAAAAAGGAGAATTTAAAATTATAATGTCTCCTGGATTGAAGGAATTCACATTATATTGGGCTAATACTGTGTCCATAGATGAAAACATAGCCCCTAAATGGACAGGAATGTGTTCTGCTTGTGCTACCAATTCTCCTTCGGAATTAAAAATAGCACATGAGAAGTCAAGACGCTCCTTACAATTTGCACTGAACGAAGCACGACGAAGGACGATTCCCATTTCCTCGGCAATATTCTCTAGAGCTTTCTGGATCACACTTAAGCTAATGAAATCAAGTTTCATGTTCTGTTTTATCCTCCTGCATTCTTTTCATGATAATGTGTCCGTCTTCGAGAACCTCCATCATCCATCCGCTATCAACAAGAATGGTGGAATCAGCCTGTTCAATTATACTTGGTCCAATAATCTTATTTCCTGAACACAGATGTAATTTTCTATAAACATTTACTTCTTCCCATTTACCATGAAGAAAAACTCTTCGTACTTCTAAAAAACTTTCTGGAGATGGTTCTTCTCCTCCGTGAGGCAGCTTTGCCAAAGAAAATTTAGGAAGTTGTACCAACGCTGAAACACGAATATTTATAATCTCGTGAGGTGCTTCTGGAGAGGAATAGCCATATGCTTGTTCGTGGGCCTTGTCGAAAGACTCTGAAATTTCATCAAAGGTGTCACTAAATGGCACTGTAATTTCATAAGATTGACCGACAAGTCTAATATCGACACTTTTAACAATAATAATATCGTCTTGACTAAAACCGTCTTCAATACACAATTTTATTCCTTCATGAACGAGTTCTTCGAATGAAGAATCCAATAGAGGCAGAACTAACTGGTTCAATGGCTTAATAATAGATTTAGTAAAATTATGTTTAATGTCAGCAGTCAATAAACCGAAAGCTGACCATACACCTGGATAAGGAGGAACAATGACTTTTGATATTGATAATCGATCGGCAAGCGAACAGGCATGTAAAGGCCCGCCTCCTCCAAAACAGCAGAGGGTGAAGTTACGACTATCTAACCCTTTTTCAGTACTCACTTTTCGTAAAGCTAAAGCGACATTGTTCTCAAAAACCTCAATTACTCCTTCAGCGGCCTCTTCAAGTGATTTCAGCGATAGATTTTCTGAAAGTTTGATCATTACTTCTTCTGCTTTTTCTGAACTAATTTTAATGGTACCACTACAGAAAAAATTAGGATTAAGGAGACGCCGTATTAGATTGGCATCGGTAACGGTGGGATAATTCCCTCCCTTCTCATAACAGGCTGGACCTGGATCAGCTCCAGCACTTTCTGGGCCAACATGTAGTATTCCATGTTGTTGTCTAGCTATCGACCCACCACCAGCTCCGATTGTTTGAACCGCGATTGTTGGTAAAGGAATGGGATGATCTGATACTGTATTTTCTGAGGTTATTTCAATTTTTCCATTAACAATACTGGCGACGTCTGTCGAAGTTCCTCCGATATCTAATGTTATGACATCTTTAAGCTGCAACAGTTGAGAAGAATAATACCCCCCAAGAACTCCTCCAGCCAGACCGGAAAGAACCGTTTCTACAGATTTTTCTGCTGCATTTTTTATTTGAGTAACTCCCCCAGAGGATAACAAAATTAACGGAGGATTAGTAATATCTTGTTTCTGAATAACTTCCATAAACGAATTAAAGTAATTTTTCATAATAGGGGCGATATATGCATCAAGAACAGTTACACTAGTTCGATCAAATTCTCGAAATACTGGTAATACCCAACTTGACCGTGAGATATGTAAATTAGGAAGAACTTCCTTTATTTTTTGACCAATCATTATTTCATGAGTTGGATTGAAAAACGAAAATAATAGCGAAATTGCTAAAGATTGCACCCCTAATTTCTGAATCTTTTCGATTATCACATTTATTCCATCCGTATCTAGTGGTACAACGATGTTTCCTTCTGAGTCGAGTCGTTCTGAAATACCGAATCTTAATTCTCTTGGTATCAGTGGGTCAACTCTTTTTGGGTAAAATGAATAGAGATTTGAACGATTTTGACGACCGATTTCAATGACATCTGTAAACCCCACTGTTGCTACTAATGCTGTTTTTACTCCTTTTTGTTCTAATATGGCATTTGTCGCAACTGTTGTCCCGTGCACAACAACATCTAAATTCGAAAGTTCAATTGATTTTTCTTTAAACAGCTCTAATCCTTGTTGTGTTCCGATAGATTGATTATTTGGTGTACTTGACACTTTATGAAGAGTAGCTAATCCCTTTTCTGAGTCAACCAATATTAAATCTGTGAAAGTACCTCCAATATCAATACCTAAGCATTTCATATCTTTACCCAGAATTTAGTTTAGCTTTTTTTAATCTACGCCTGAGAATCCTAAATATCAGGTGGGATAGCTAGTAGAACTAATGAAAGAGAGATTTAGCGATAGTTATATCTCTTTATGTACAGAGCAAAATGGAGTAGGGAAACTATACTATGCAATTACGAAGCTAACAGCTAGTAACAAACCAAATACAAAATGAATTAATATTGTTTGTCCATTAGCAGGTAGAAGCTCCTTTATTTTATCATAATTTCCATTTGCGTGTGTTACAGCTTTTACAGCAACAGGAAATGTTATCATAGGAAGAAGCGTGATAACAGGTAACCATGATAGTAAAACAAATAGTGGTAAAGTGATATAAGCTAAAATCATCCCTACAGAATATATCTTAACCGACTTCTTTTTTCCTAGCATGACTACCAAAGTATTTTTGCCTGCTGTAGCATCTGCTTCAAAATCTTGAAACTCATTCAAAAACAGAACTAAAGATATCAAGATAGCTATTGGTATGGACACAATGGTTAATAAGGATGAATTGATATGTCCTAACTGAATATAGTATGCAGAAAAGACCCCTAAAGGCCCAAAACCTACAAAAACAGCTATTTCTCCCAAACCACGATAACTAAGACTTACAGGTAACGCTGTATAAAAAAATCCTAACAAGACTGCAACGGATAAGAATATAATTAGCAAAACACCTTGAATTAAGAATAAAATTATTATAGCCGTTACTGATCCAACTATATACGACAGAACGGATGCTTGTAATATTTTACGGGGAGCGATAATATCATTTTGGATCATACGAGAACCACCGTTAAATTGTGAATAGTAAATATTGATATCATCTGTTGAACGGTCATAATAATCATTAATTAGGTTTGTCCCTGCATGTATAGATACACCTGCAACTAATGTCAATAATCCTAAAATGAGATCAATCGAAGAAGTTTCATAGTAAGCGATTGTCATTCCAAGAAGCAACGGTACCAATGAAGCTGTGAAGAAAGGGGCTCTCAATGCAAAAATCCAAATTTGAATTTTCTGTAAAAAAGTGGAGTGTATTTGCTCATCTTGGGCTGTTAAGTGCATTGATACATCAGTCATGGGAATGAACACCAAGTCTCGGCATTTATAAACACTTACAGAAGATTAAAATGGTTATTGATAATTGCTTGTGTACAACGATTACACTTGGCTACTATTGTATGAAATAGGAATAGGGTGAGTTATTTGGTATCCACAAGAGTCTTATCCATCAGAATTAACAAAAAAACACTAGAACACTTGGAAAAGAATGCAAAAATACTAAATCTAAAAATTTCTGTTCTAGCTGCCAAAGTACTAGAAGAAAAAACTGAAGAATGGTCCAAAGAGTACGCAGCTAGAATTTACCATGAGCTTGGGCTCGATAAAAAGAAACTTTTAGGGGATGAATAACATGTCCCTTATTGAATCACTAATACTGGGAATACCTCTTTTGCTCTGTGCTGGATTTTCCTTACTGAATGGGATGTCATTTTTTCGCATTTTCAGGCAAAAAGAGGAACCTATTCTGCTTCATATTTCGTTAATTTTCATCTCTTCCTGTTCGATTTTCGTGTTCTTCCTTCTTGCAGTTTTTTTACCCGAAATTCCTCCAATTAATTTTTTCCTTCTGGCTAACATTTTTGTTTGGGTTATATTTTTGGAAGTCGGAAACGCGTACTTCTCTGCATTTTTAAACACTACCAATACATTTGAGCGATACTCTCTACCAATTTTTGGTGGATCTATAGGTATGTCTGTGTTTACTGCTATTAATCCAGATATTTACTTGCTAGTTGATCCTGTTCGAATTGAGGTCTTTTTATATCTCGCAAGTTTCATTTCAGTTATCTATCTTCTTTTCATGGCTTATAAAAGAGTCAATCTCATCTTGGATAATTTTGAAGACGAAGAAATTAGATTAATGATTCTTGCACAACGAGTTTTTAGACTAGGTGCCATTACACTTGTATACACCTTTGTTTCTGTATTTTGTTGGCTAGTTTTGAAAGGAATTGAACAATTAAACTTACTCACAGTATCTTGGAACATTCTTGATTGGTTGGTATATTTCAATGTAATTTTATACCTAATCTTCCTACTTGGTGCGTTTATTTATTCTAAAAAGACTGATTATGGCCAAATTGATCTTCCTTCTATCCTTAATATTTTAGATTCCCCAAAGACGTCATAGTCACTGATTCTCATGGTACAATTAAGAAAAATATTGTGCATTGGTAATTCGCATACTGCAGGTTTTCCTCAATTTGATCCTCATTTTGGAGGTAATCCTAAAAGTACCTATGAATTCTGGTTAGAGGTAGATCTTTTAAAGAGATTTCCCGATTTTTCCTTTGAATTAGATAATGAAGGTATATGTGGAGAATTTTCATCTGATATTTTACGCAGATTATTGATTATTCCGAATTTAAATCAGTATTCTTGTGTATTGTTGTGGGGAGGAGCCAATGACATAGGGATGGGAAGACAAATTGAAGATATTTGGCAAACCATTGAACAAGCTTTTCAATATTGCAATTCGACCCAAATACCGTGTTTTGTACTAACTATTCCACCGATGAACATAGGTGGCCTTGGGAAACATGTTAGAAATTTGAATCAACTAATTCTTTCCAATTTGGATTCGTATGTAATAGATGTATATCCCAGTTTATCAGAAGAAGGGAGGTTGAAACCACGGTGTGGAGTCGGAGACGGAGTGCACTTATCAGTACAGGGATATAAAACCGTAGCTAAAGTAGCCTTCCTCTCTTTAGTAGAATTTTTTACATAAATAATTTCATTGAGAAACTTTTGTTTTTGCAATTACTTTTCCTCATTCTAAAAGTGGAAATCAGTTGCTAGGACAGTTTTTGTACAGTATCAGGTGTAGGCTTAAAAAATTCCCCTTGTACCAAACCCCTATCTATCGCTTTTTCAATTTGCTTAAATTTAACACCTTTTTCTTTCGCACGAGAACGTAAAATTGTGAAAGTTACTGCCTCCACCCCTATTGTCGCAAGAATTTCATCCACGCCAGTTCCTTCTGCATATAAGTCGCTAAATCTTCCTTTAATTTCCTCAACTTGCCCTTCGTCAATCGTCTGTTTATTGAGCGAAATATCAATTAGTGAATTTATCAAGCCTTTAGGCTCGTTAGAATTGTTCAAATAACAATCCAGATGATAATATTTATGTGTTACAAATCGCCTATCATCATCTAACTCAACTAACGCTGGTTCTGCGGCTCGTAATGAATTTTTCTCAATTTTATCTTCACAATGCCTGCATTTACCTCGTGAACTCTTCGCATATTCGAGAAAGGGTTCTTGAATTTGCTGTTCAGATTTTATCTCTTTTGAAGGTTCAGTTTGTAACATTTGATTCAGGCTAGCTAGTGTATCAATCTGCAAATTCGAATTATCGAGTTTTTCCTTTGTTAAGAATGAAATTACGTCTTGAATTGTGTAACGAGGAATACATTTTACATGGTAGTAGCGATAAGAGGTAATTACTTCCCCTTTTGGTGTGGTAAATGGCGAGGGAACCCCAATCCTAAGTATATCCTTAGAAATCTTTTCCTGACACCCTCGACATTTGGATCGTCCTGATTTAGCAAATTCTACCTTTGGATCATCCGATCTGTCACTAGACATTTTGAATCAAATTTTAATAAATTTCAGTAACCGTACTCCCCTTCTGGATTCAAAGTCATTAAAAATATTTCTCACTAAATACGTATGTCTGATTGTTCATAATTTAAGATAAAAATGTAAATCGAGTCGTCTTAATATTACTAGAAACTGAACCAGGAGGAGTTGAATACAATTTTGTTGCTTTTATGAACTTCTCTAAGTTATTTGTGATAAAAGTAATCATTTCTGTTTTCAGAATGTCGAAATCATATAGATCAGGAATGACATATGTAAAGAAGACAAAGATTTTATCGAAGCATTTGAAATGCCAAATAACTGAATCATGTAATCTTTTTACGCCGATTAATGACAGACTTTCCCGATATTTACTCATTAAATATTCTCGTTTGATGTACTGCGATATAGAATTCAGTAACGGATCTGCAACTCCCGGAAGTTCCTGCTGTTTTGCTGTTGAAAATAAATAATTCCCTTCATAATCGTATACGAGGATAAAGGACACAAAATCAGCTAAATCTGTTTTGATTTTACTCAGGATATGCTTATAGATGGCAGCGTCTTCACCTAATGGACTTTCCATTGCTTCTTCAAAGGTTTTTTCCCATGAATCTGCTCCTGACAGATTGGTATCAGTCTGAAAAGGAGCATACTGGCTTAGAAGATGACCAGGAAGCTGTTGAAAATCTGGTGAGGAGGCCATTGATAGTAGACTAATCCCACTTTCTGCTTTTGCATAATCAACATAAATCGGTGAATTGGGTTTACCAGTCAAATCTGTCAATGTAGGTTTAAGAATATCTTTAAGTTGAATAATAGCTTCAAGCAAACCTGAAATTAGGACCACATTTTCGTTACTTGCGCGTGTAGAAGGAGTATCCTTATAAACTATTTCACCAAGATCACTAACTTGTACAAATCTCGTATACACAGGCAACCCTCCCTCATCAGAAAGAATCACCAATAAATCTGATCCTCTGAGTGATTTGGTTTCCAATTGTGTGGATATTCTCTCCTTCGATCTGAGAGGAGATAGATCACTAATTGGTTTTTCCTTCAATCAAACAGTCTCCGACTATAGTACGCACTTATGGTAATAATATCTACACCTACATTATTACAACTCTAGATATAAAAGTAAAACTAGTAAAACAATCCGAGGATTGCTTCTTCAATCTCAAATGCATTATAACTAAAAGAAACCTTGTTCCAGTAAATTTTCCCATTTTAATTGGTCGAAAAGATAGAGAAATTCCCTAAATGTTACAACAGGCTTGAAAAATCGGATTTTATCATCAATAGCAATGCGAGGACACGCAGTCACCACCCACGCATCAATCAAGGCAAAATTTGCTAGTACCTGAGGGTTTATATTCTCAGCTACAACGATTAAGTTGTCAATCTCGCGTTCCGCTAATAAAGATTGAATTTTAGAAATCATTTTCCAATTATACTGACCAAGTTTTGAACTTCCTAGGATACCCCACTTTTGCGCCTTTTTTGCCTTAGTAAGCAATGTAAAACGCTGTTGGATTGCTTTATGATGATCAGCTTTCTCATAATTTATGATATTCCCACTATAGGGATTAAATTGGATTAACGGCTTATTTGTATTAAGTAAAATCCCGTGAGTATGAAAATATCCAGCATGAAAACTTACAAAACCATCACAGTCATTCATCCCTTTATGGAGCGAATTGACGTGACATCCCAAGATCTGTCCGGAATCATATCTAATGACTTGAAAATCATTTACTTTAAGAATTTCTTCAAAATCATCCAAACTCTTAATATGTTGAATAGTTGCAGCCAAACCGATAGTTTTCCACTTCTTTTTTGTAATTTCAGTAATGAGAGGGCTATAATCCAGTGCATTTGGTGGTATATAGTAAGCTGGTACTAATATTACATCGAGAGATTCTGATGATGCAGAATTCACCTGATTCTGAAAACCAAATTGCGAATGGCCGAAGTGTATCAATAATTCACACCCAAGTTTCTTCGCTAAGTCCACTGCTAAATCACAAACCCCATAGCTAGGATCTCCTGCAACATAAACCTTAATGTTTTCTTTTGAAAGAATTTCCTTAATTCTCTTAAGAGGTTTATCCAACATGCCCTCTGGAAATTGAATTAGGACTGATTGATAGTTATTTTCCTGAATCTTTTGAACAATTTGATCAATTTCTAAATCATAATCACTCAATCAACGGTCCCTCATATTTAAATGCATCATTAAATCCTATCTAACTATAGAATTGGATTTACAGGAGGGGTAAAAATTCATTTCCTCTACATTACTAATCTAAAAGAATTTAAAAAACGTCAGAGATTTCTTTGACTTACTTTGTTAGAAACTCTCTTAATAGATCAAGGCATTCTTTCTCCCGCTGAAAAGAGAAAATTATTATGTATGCCTGATTATTCATTTTTTAGGACGCATACACACAAGCTATATAGAGAATTTCTAGGTTTTCCACGTTATTCCGTGATTTCCCGAAAATTTACAGAAAATTTTCACAAAGAAAACGATTCACTGTCCTCCTTGGATACGCTCTTTATATGTGATGGTGCTACGGCTCAGAATACAGCTCAATTCTTCTTCCCTATAGCAGAAAAATTAAATCTCTCTATTATTGGTACTAATCTTGATTTTACTGAATTACCAAAATTACGCTTTGAAACACATTCTGAGGATAACTTTGAATCGTTTGGACAATATTCTCTGCTAACGGATAAGAACACACATCCTACAACAAGGAAAGGACATGATGTAGACGCGTGTACCAGCTTTTTACCCTTTTCGAGTAATTTAACCTTAGAAAGAGGTAATGATTTTCCTACTGATCGTAAAATTGCCACTGGTATTGTTAAAGACCAGAATGATTTTTTCCCCAAAAATTTCAACATCGCCCGTTTAAATATTGGAGATTTCATTGAGTATAGACAAATATTTACCCCCAACTGGCCTGATATGGAGGTAAACCCTGAAGAAATCAAATCTTTGATTCTCCATGAAGTAGAAAAAGTGCTTACATCTTTCAACATTGAAGTATTGTTTATCTCTCTCTATAAACTGGCTCGTTTTTACAAATTGAGTGAAAAGTTGACTAAACCGATTGTTGAGCTTACTCATTCCATGAAACATTCGTGGAATTATTCTGAATCTATCATGGTTCACAATCCGACCCGTAGGGTATGGGAGGAAGAGCCCATTCACGCATTACCTCATTTTTTCAATTCACCTGGCTATCTCATACTTTTTAACCCATATTGATTGAAAATCTCTTTTTTAGAACGGAAAATTTAGAAAATTCTGTAATATAGATATTGTTTTTGGATTCATTTCATTAACAAGCATTATATTTCTAAAAACGCATAGGATCTACTGTTAGAGAGGTGGATTTAAAGATGGAAGATGAACCCCTGAAGATAGAAGAGATTATTCCAACCATAGAACGAGTGAAAAATACCATAGTCTCAATGGAAAATAATCTAAGTAAAACTCAGAAAGAATTACAGGATAAAGAGGCTGCTCTCAGAGAACGAGAAGAAAAATTAAGCCAAGCAAATTTACAAAAACAACAACTTGAGTTTGAGTATATATCCTTAGAAACCGAATTTAAAAAGATCTCGGAGCTATTCACTGAACTTTCTGGACAGCAAGAAACTACTCTGGATATAAAACAACTTTTAGGAATCTATATCACATTGCTAGAAAAAGTTTTCGCTGGTAAACCCCATGCGAAGATATTATATCTCCTACATGGAGATAAAGCAGATATGACCCGTGAAGAGCTAACTAAAGCTACTGGTTTTTCTGCAGCAATAGTCCTTCATTCCCTTCATGAGCTTCACAGAGCAGAATTGATTAATTACGATGAAGATCAAGCGAAAGCGAATCTAGTAAATAGACTCTATAAATAAAGGCTCCAATACAATTGGGGATAATCTGTAGGTATTATCCGCGATTATATTCTATGTCGTCAAATTACCAAACTATGTTAATCGATGATTACCTAGTATGGTTAGAAGTAGAAAAAGGATATTCCTCAAAGACCATTCGGGAATATTCTTACGACCTTCAGATGTTCAATAATTTTAATAATGAAAGATCTATTGAAATGAGAACGACAACTGATTTACGTCGTTTCTTTTTGCATTTAAAGCGTGAGAAAAAATACTCACCACGTAGTTTACATAGAAAAATATGCTCCCTTAAATCATTCTACAAATTTCTTAAGAAGGAAGCATTTATCTCAGCCAACCCAGCCGAGAATATTGAATCTCCCAAAATTCCCAAAAGCTTACCGAAAATAATTTCTGTAGAAGATACACTACAATTACTAAATACACCTGATAATGTAAGAGATCGGACAATCTTATTTCTCCTTTATGGAACTGGAATGCGAGTATCTGAATTGAGTAATCTAGATTTAGACTGTATTGACCTGGGTAATCGTATGATAAGAATTATTGGAGGAAAAGGAAACAAAGACCGGATGATCCCTCTACCTGATGTACTCATCCCAATCATCGAAGAACACTTAGAAAATCGACGTAGGAATACCTCCTCATCTGCATTGATCTTGAATCGATCAGGTAAGCGATTAACTTCACGTTCAATACAACGAATGGTAAAAAAGTACAGGGAAGAAGCAAATTTTCATGATAAGAAATTAACCCCTCATACTCTTAGACATGCCTTCGCGACACATTTACTTGCTAATTCGGTTGATATCCGTGTAATACAAGAACTACTTGGTCATGCTTCCCTTTCAACAACTCAACTGTATACACATGTTAGTTTAGAGCATTTACGTAAATCATATGAACTCGGACATCCGCTTTCCGAGCAAAATAAGGAAAAAGCACCTGTTTTCGATGGGTGACATAACAATACCATCTTTCCAATGAAAGCGTGAAAATTGGTTTAGAGGCTCATACCATGGTTTGGGACAGATTCCTTCCTCCTATTGGTAGTTCCAAAAAAAAAAAGGAACGAAAATTCTTCACGAAATTTGCTGAGGAACCATTATCGCAGACTTGTTACATTCATTGGTATCTAGCGCAAAAACCTAGGACTCTTCTATATAATTACTCTTTGAATCCCTATGATTACATCTTTCACTATGAAAACAAGTATCATCTGTCAAGTAGTAGAGTTTGGTCTTTAAAGAAAAAGATTCAGTGGTTTAATACCAATTCAGTATTGATTTTTCATGATAGTTCATTGTGGCCAAGTATCCAAGAAAAATTTACGAACTTCAGATCATTGGAGACAAACGAAAAGACTAATACATACAATACATATACTACCTACCAACTTTCAGTTGAAACGTTTAATCCAGGATGGATTGATCTTGATTCTGTAATTCGCTTTCCTAATAATCGTGTTAACATTCCTAAAAGATATAGACATCTGACTGGAGGGATAGCTTATGGGTATCTAAAAGGAAAGGAGATTGCTAGTTTTGCCTCTGCTCCTCACATTCTTCAGAATGATGAATTTTCATTCGCAATTCTTAGGGGAATTGAAACAAAACTATTAGAACGAAAACAAGGATATTCTCACAAAACATTAACAAAATTATGTCAGGAAATTCTTACAGACAGATTGATCAAGATGATTTTTCTCTGGGTAGAAAAATCTAATCAAGGAGCCATTCAACTCTACAAAAAATTAGGTTTTGTAGAAGATTCGACAATTTTCGTCGCGTATTGTGATCGAAGAAGGAAATAAAAGAAATTAAGAAAAATAAAAATGGAAAAAAGAATCATTTCACTTTTTCTAGTCTTTCAGTAAAGCGAATATTCATTTCTTCCAATTCTTTCAGAATTGGTTCGTAAATTGTTTTCTTAACAGGAACCAATACTCCACGATCAGTAATAGTCCCCTCTAAAATCATACGAACTCCTATAGCTGCAGGTAGACCTACCGTTCTAGACATAGAACTGTCGCCATGAGGAATTCCATAATCAATCATTGTAGAGGTTATCTTTTCCATTCCAGAGTCCACTACATATTCAAACTGGTGAACCATAACTAACATATCCCTTTCACCTGGATCATATTGGAGATGCTCCTCAAATTGATGGCAAAGAGCGTCGAGAGGTGAAATCTTCTTTTTCGGGAGTACATCATCCCCTAAAAGGCCCATCCATTCAAATCGCCTTATAATATCATCTTTTTCTTCAATATCGAATATAGACATCAGATTCTCTTTTGCATTTGACTTTAACGGTTTATCAAGCAACTGATTGAGTAACTGTCTATATGTAAACCCTGAAGGAAATTCTTGCTCGTCGAGATTGAGATAACCTACATCAGCTATCTTTTTCATTGTTCTACACCACCCTGGATTTCGTAAAGTACCACGAATCATTGTCTTGGTTTCAGGTATTCCGTATACATCAATATAAGGTTCTATAGAATTCCGATTGGGATATCCTTCTAATAATCCAAGCTCTTCAGTATCCCCTGGACCGTTCTCATTTACTGGAAAAGGAAGAAAATGATCGAATAAATCCTCTCCTGGAATTTCTACAACTTCTTCGTCCTTCAAATATTTAGCTGAATTACGGCCTGCTAATATGACCCCTCTCGGTGACCATGATAGTTTATACCCCCATGGATTGTTATTTGCATCAGGGGCAGGTAATCCCCCAGTATAGGAAGTGAAAGATAAGATTTTACCCCCTTTTTCATGAATAGTATCAATTATTTTTTGAGCCGACATATGATCTATACCAGGATCCACTCCTATTTCGTTTAATATTGAGATAGATGCATTTTTTGCCTTTTCATCTAATTCTCTCATCTCTGGACTCACATAGGAAGTAGTGACCATATGTTTACGATGTTTCAAACAGGCTTTTGCGACTTTTACATGAAAAGTATATGGTAAAAGACTTACAGCTAAGTCACATTCGCGAATGAGAGCTTCAAGCTCTTCAGTCGTCGCTTGAGTAATATCAAAAGCTTTACCATTACCATTTGGATGATTATTTACTAGTGCTTCTGCTTTTTGTAGTGTTCGACTTGCTACAATAACTTGAAAATCTTTTTCAAGTAGGTACTTTACAGGGGGGCCAGCGACCATTCCTGCACCGAAGATTAGTACTTTCTTCATATTTATCACTTTTTTTTCTACACATTTATTAAAAATTCTTTTAAATAAGTATAATTCGGAGTGAGTTGTCCTTGATGTGCAATTACCGCATTTTTAATAACTGGAGGCAATTCTAGACTTTCAAAGGGTTTTGTATAGTCAGGTTTCGCAATGAGATCTACATATGGCTTCAAAGTTTTTGAAAAGTTTGATGACGATTCTTTAGGTAACTCACAAGGGAGGTTATCAACAGCCATTATAGCTAAACCATCACCCGATAAACCCAATTTCGCTTCCTTAGAAAATGGATTATACACAAATGCGGGATTATCAGGTTCTGTAGCCATCAATGTTGGTTCGATTCCTCCTTCAATGTCACACGAAATGTCACCAACAACTTGTAATCTTACCATGAGTTTGGATTGGAACATATCTTTGGCATGTTCCTTGGTAAGAAGACGAGGATATTTTTCACTCCAATAGATACCATTCATGAGGATAGATAAGTAGGGTATGTATTCTTCAAAAATTCCTTTATATTTTGATGATCCAAATTTGTAATAGTCTTGTAGATCAAACCTGTCCCCTGTTGTGGAATTAACCATGTGTTCTTCTTTAAATACTACTTTGTAAACAGTTTTAGATGAAAACTCATCAGATCTATTTGTATGAAAATCGGCTAGCTCTTTTGGATCAAGTTCAATAACAGGCAAAAGATCCAATATCGATTGAGCCCCTCGTGAGACGTTTCCATAACCAGCAAACCCTACTATCATGGGAACAAGTTCGGGATGTAAACCATTTTCCTTGATGTCCCTAGACACCGCTGATATAGCTTTTTTCATCCCCTCTAGTCCATTATACTCATAAGTATGCTTTAATTTTAAAAATGGAGTCTCAATACCATGTTGATCCTTTACTCGATGTCCGAAAGCCCATAATGTTTGGTTCATTCCTGCTAATCCGGCATAATTCCCAAAATATATCAGACGAAATCCTTTTTCATCTATGACCTTTTCATAATCAATCAAAGTGATTTCAAGTTCTAATATTCGTTTCAGAAGCGGCATATTGTATTTTTGGCCCTTAACTGTATGACTGAAGAATATATAGACTTTATTAGGCTCCAATACATTCAGTGGAACCTCTTTGATAGCAAAAATTATATTTGCTTCGCCTAGATCCGTGGACGTCTTCGCTCCAGCATCGCGATATTCTGTATCCTCAAATGCACGGATAGGTGAAGATTGGACAATGAAATTTAGTGAATTTGAGGAAATAAGATCTTTTACATCCTTAGGGACGATAGGTGCTCTCCTTTCCCATTTGTTCTTATCTTCTAAACGTATTCCTATTATATTTCCCATATCTTGTACGTCCGATAATTTGATTCTAGAAACTTCAATCTCAGTGATTATAAGGATAGCTCCTCTTTATTCTTCAAGTAGTTATTATTAATTTCTGGATTAAGTTGAATTTATTGCTATTAAGCTTCTAAAAACTGAAATATTCTCAAAATTTTTAATATTATGGTATAGAAATTTCTCAAAATAGAAAATTTTCTTATATTGTAACCACAACGATGGAAAGCTTAATATTTTTGAATATTGAGGCTATTTAGAATTGTTATTCATCACAAAAAAACGGTAGATGTCAATAACTTCAAAAAAACGTCCTATCCTACTCAGTTTGATTGCTTTATTAGAAACGCTCTCTGGTCTCCTTGTTATACTCATGGGTGGACTATTGGTCGTCCTTTCTTTTGGCCTATTAGGAGAAGAGTTTAACACGTTGGGGAGGAAACATTTGTAGATGTATTTGGAATGCTATTTTGTGTGTTAGCGGGAGCTATCCTTTTAGTGGGTTTTTTGATATTTATTCTTGGTTACGGGTTATGGAATTTAAATTATTCAGCTTGGATATTGACTATGATTTTATATAGTCTGAATTTACTTTTCACTATTTTAAACTATGAATATTATCTTGCATTTATCCAAACTGGTAGTTTTGGTGCCTTATAGATCCCATTTATCACGATTTTACTATTCATTTATTTACTGACCATTAGAGATCGATTCTCTTAAGATGGGGGAGTAGTAATAAATACCTTAGCAATTCAGTAATAGAAAATAAAAGAAAAAAAGGATAAAAAACGTCTACCAACGATCTTGTTGGCCTGAACGTTCTTGACGATCTGATCGACCACGATAACCTGAGTTATCTCTGCCTCGAGAAGATCGGCGCTGGTCTCCACCACGATCAAATGGTCTTCGACGTCTTCTGTCTTCATGCTGTTCTAGTGAGCGATCGTTATCTGTTTTTACGTAATCAACCGAAATTTTGTCATCTGTGTCCTCAATTGATCCCCATTTACCAAGTGCTAGACGCATTTGGTTTTGAAATACATTTACGTATCCGTTCTTTAGGACAAAGGTTCCACCTTCAGTCACACGATCAATTGTTTCGTCCCAGAGAGTCAAAGTAATAGTCCCTGTTTCATCTCCTACCTTTAAATCGGCAAGATTATGCTCTTCATTGGTTTTTTTGCTCACAATTGATCTAGATTCGCCTTTTTCAACAACACAAAACGTTACTTGAAGTTTTCTTTCAAAAGGAGCCAGATCACTTACCTTCATCACATTAAGTGCTTCCTCTGTCTCCTGTGGATCTTTAGAGGGAGATTTTTCTTCGGTTACTTCAGATTTTTCCTCAGCTACTTCGGTTACTTCAGGTTTTTCTTCAGTTTCCTCTGTCTCCTCAGTTTTTTCTTCAGATTCTTCTTCCTCTTCGTTTTCTTGAGATTCTTGATATACGTTCATTTTTTCTCACGATATTTGAAATGGTTGACGGAAATTTTCTGATGCCAACAAGGAAAAAAAATATTCAACAGGATAAATGAGAGTAAAGTGGGTCAAGTGAACTTGTTTTTTCTTGTAATGCAAAACAGAATGGATTTCCGTGTGATGTACGATAAAAAAAAACTAAAATATTAAGCTTTTGATATTTAATGCATAAAATCTAGCAACAACACAAAAAAAATTAAAATGAGCATTTTTATCTAATCTTTGATTTAAAAAGATATTAGCGGTGTAGGAAAAATTCAATATAAACGAGAGCCTACCAAAAATTTTTATCTAATCGAAATAATCAGTGTGGACAGATTCTAAAAACCAAGAAAGGTATTTTTAAAACTTAAATGTATCTAGATGGAGTGTTTAGTGTGAAACAATTAAATAAGCTATCATTTCTTTCTCTTTTTTATAATTAAAAATTGGCGATCAAATGGATTCAGAACCGAATTATGACAAGATTGGGAACCAGATAATTTACTATAAAAGCTCAGAGGATATGAAAGAGGTTAAGGATTCATCTATTGACGTGATTGTCACTTCACCCCCTTATAATCGAAGCAAAGTTTATTCAGATGATGAAGGTAACGTTTATGATGATCAAAAATCTGAGGCAGAATATGAAGCACTACTATTGCAGGTTTGGTCTGAATGTTACAGAGTTCTTTCATCTAAAGGAATGTTTTTTCTAAATATCGGAGATTCGGCCAATAGCCAGGGATTATCAAATAGAATTGCAGAATTAGCACCCAACGCTGGATTTTTTCGTCTTCAAACAATTATTTGGTTGAAATCTTTTTTAGGAAGAGGCCATTATACACCGTCTGGTCGGAGTAGACGATTAAACAATATCTTTGAATACATCTTTGTCTTTGTTAAAGACCGTAAAAAATATCGGATGAATCCACAAGCGATTGGTATTCCTTATGCAGATAAATCAAACATTGGAAGATACGCAAAATCAGATCTGAGGGATGCGGGAAATGTTTGGTTCATTCCGTACTCTCGTACAACTGGGAGCACAATAAAAAAAGGCCACGAAGCGCCATTTCCAATCGAGCTACCTTACCGTTGCATTAAGTTAACTGGCGCGAAAAACGTTCTTGATCCTTTTGCTGGTACAGGCACTACTCTTGCAGCTGCAAGGATTTTAGATGTTAATGGAATTGGCTATGAGAAATTTCCACGTAAAAAGGTTATCCAGCAACGAATAAGCGAACACCAATTTTTCCCCCAGCCAGTGAATTTGATTCCCCATCTTGAACAAACGATTTATAAATATGTGGAGTTAGCAGATAATCTTACATTTGATGAATTATTGGATCAGAACATATTTTCATTTACAAAGAAGGAATATAACGAAATACGCATTGTTCAAGATGTTCTTGATAATTTAAGACAAGATACTAAGCTATTTACGGAATATTTTAGCTATTTTCATACTCATATTGACAAAAAAGACCTTTCAGATAAAAGAATTGAACTTACTAAATTTTTCGATAAATCCGACCCGAACCATACCTGAAGATTAATGATATTTTAAAATGTCCAGAATTCCTACTATTATTGAATGAGGCAAAAAAATCTCTTAGATTCGATTTTTGTCTCCGGAAATTTTGACTAGTTACCTTTATCTAAAATGCGTGTTTAAGTTATTCAAAGAACGCCTTTTTCTCGCATACTACTCCCTGAAGTGTTTTTATGTCTTTATTAAAGCGCCTATTCAGACGAAGAGAGAAGACTAAAGATATTGATTCAAAAGAACCAATAGCTGAAAAATTAATAACTTTTATTGGTCTAGGGTTTGCAGGTAAAACTACTATACTACAAAGGTTACGAACAGGAGAATTTCATGGAACTTCAGCGAGAACTATGGGGCTAAACGTTGATCAATTCGAATATCGTGATGTAGCCTTTCAGGCATTTGATTTGGGGGGCCAAGAATCTTTCCACATGATCTGGGAGGATTATCTACGTATTGCATCTGCTATTGTCTTTGTAGTCGATTGTTCAAATCCAGAATCATTTGAAGAGAGTAAAACTGCATTATTTAATGCACTTCCCCATATCAAACCAAATGGGATCTTATTACTTGCTGCAAACAAAGCAGATCTCTCTGGTGTAGATCCTTATGTTTTACTCCTACAGCATTTTGATCTGTACGAAATTCAGCAAAAAGGCCAATTCAAAGCAGTAAATATCTTCCATATGTCTGCCAAATCTGGTGTGAATTTCTATCAAGCTTTTGACTGGTTGATTGAAACATTAACAGGAGAAGTTATTTTACCTAAAATCAACATCTATAATGTATGTATTTATAAAACAGAATCAGGTCTGCTAGTTGGGACAAGTGCAAAGGAAGAGGAAGTCACATATGATCCATCAATGTTAACAAGTATGTTTACTGCAGTTAATACGTTTGCTCAAGCCTCTTTAGGAGCAGGTGTGAGAGAAATTCTCATGAAACGAACTGGATCCTCAGAACTAGATGAACATTACAAACTAGTCCGTGTGGAAGAATCTGATTTTTCAGTGATTCTAATCGTCGACGAATCGGATTCAATGAGAAAGAGTCTTAAAATTGGTAAAGATTTGCTTAATTGGACGAGAATTCAACGATCGTCTATTGATGAATATTCTGCTTTGGAAACGATTGATGAAACCGAAATTCAGATTTATCTTAAGTTAAAATTCCCAGATGATTTTCGAACTCTAAAATTAGCCTCACATTATTAAAGCCCTACTTGCTATTCATCCTCTTGAACCATTTCTTATTTTGTTTGTATAAATTCTTAAATTCTTTAAAAAGATTATCATACAGCTCACGATACTCAGGATTCGGGGTAAATTCTTTGTCGTAGTGACAACACTGTTTAATCTCATCCAAACTTTGAATTTCTCCTAATGCCATCTTAGCAATTAACGCGGAACCTAATGCTCCGGCTTCTTGTGGGTTTTTAACACGTTTAATTTTTCTATTTAGAATATCAGCATAAATTTGACACCAAACTTCGGATTTGGCTCCTCCTCCAATTATGGAAAGCCATTCTACAGAAGAATAAAGTTTTTCTACTGTATGTAATGCCCAACGAGCGTTGAATGCCACCCCTTCAAACACCGCTCTAAGTAAATGGCGTCTATCATGGTCTAGTGAAAGGTTGATTAATCCTCCACGAACGTGATCATCATCTAACGGACATCTTTCTCCATAAAGCCATGGCATAAATAATAAATTTGTGCCTCCAGCTGCTTTTCCACCTGGTGGGCAATCCGAAACGAGTTCATCAAAAATCTCATAAACATCTTTCTTTTCTTGAGATTGTAATTCCTCTTTAAAATAAAGAATATTATTTTTTACCCATTCAAGTGCTGAACCAGCAATTTCCTGATGTCCTGTAACTAAATAAAATTGATCAGCGAAAGCTGAACCAGTGCAACCAGTATAATGACTAATATCTACTTTTCTTTCGGAAACATGTCCAGCTACCCAGCCAGATGTCCCAATTTGGCAATGAAGTTCTCCATCTAAGACGGCACCTGAACCAATGGCTGCTGTAGTCATATCACCAGCACCATTTACGACAGGTATACCCTTTACTAGACCTAACTCTAACGCGGCCTTTTCTGACAATGAACCAATAATATCTGTAGGTTTTCGGAGCTCAGGGAGTTTTTCCATATCGATTTTGAATGTTTTACATAAAGATCGGGACCATTCATTCCGTGGTTTCCCTTCTTGCTTCCGACTGTCCATCAACCACCAAATATATGCAAGATCTGTTGAGGTGGCCATTACTCCTGTAAGCAAATAAATCACATAATCTTTTACATCTAAGAACTTAAAAGTCCTCTGAAGGAGGTCGGGATTATTTTTTTGCAGCCACAGAATTTTAGGGATGATATCTTTCCCTGCTAACCCAGGTGACCCTCCAGTAATTTTTAAAAACTTTCTAAATAAACGATAGGGATTATATCCCATTACTCTTGGCCATGGCCAGAGTTTGGACATCATTTCGGCTCCTCGACCGTCCAACCATATCATACAGTTCATTAACGGTGTACCATCTTTGTCAACTGGAAGACATCCTTGCATTTGGGAACTAAATGTAATAGCATTAATTTCAGAAGGATCTGTGGCAGTTTTTTTCATTAATTCCTGCGTAGTACTTACTAAAGTATGCCACCAGTCTTCAGGATTATGCTCTGCATATCCTGCTTTGGGGAAAATTGTCCGATAATCCATTACTGATGAATCAAGGAATTCAATATCGTTTGAGATTAATACAGCCTTTGTGCTGGTTGTTCCAAGATCATAAGCTAGAAACTTCTTTGTAACCATTCAATCACAACAGTTCTATAAATAATCAATAGCTTCTTCTAATGCTTTTTCAAATATATCCATTATATGATCTGAATCCTCTTGTGTAATTGTTAGAGGAGGTTTAATTTTTACAACATTACGATACAAAGAACCTGAATCACTCGAAATAGGGGCAGATAAGCCAAAGATGACCCCATATTCATCCTTAGCAATTTCAATAAGATCCGTCGCTAAAGCATTTGCTGGTTCTTTGGTTTCTCGATCCAAAACCAGTTCAATACCTATCATTAAACCTGGACACCTGATATCTCCAATATATTCTGATTCTTTTTGTAAACTATATAATTTTTTAGTAATATAGGCTCCCTGCTCTCGTGTATTCTCCAACAAGTTTGCTCTTCCAATATAATTCAAAAATACAAGCCCTGAGGCAAACATAAGGGGGTTAGCGCCAAATGTAGAATGTTCTTCTGCGGAATTAAAACCACTTAAATCTTCACGAGCAATAGTGACACCCATTGGAAGCCCACCCCCGACAGCTTTTGTTAAACAGGTAATATCTGGTTTAATCCCGTCATAAAATTCTGAAGAGAACCAATAACCGATACGAGTAAAGAGCTGTGACTCATCCCAGATCAGAAATATTTCATTAGCTTGGGTCCATTTTCTTAGTTCTTTCATATAACGCTTAGGAGCAGGAATATGTCCACCTGGACCTTGAATCGGTTCCATGAGAATTCCTGCTACTTTGTCTACAGAACCATATTCAATGAGATGCTTTACTATCTCAAGACATTCCAGTTTACAGGATTTTTCATTCTCCTGACCAACAGGACATCGATAACAGTAGGGAAAAGGAATTTTTGACACCCGATCAAATCCCCATGGACGAAACCGTGTAACTCCAGCAAATCGTGTAGCGAGAGTCATTGTTGCCAAAGAACTTCCATGATACCCGCGAGTATAGGAATAAAAAGTCTCTGCACCGGGTTTATTTATCATTGTGAGTTTGAGAGCAGCTTCTATTGCCGCGCCTCCTCCCATGGCATTTACTGCAATTTTTGTCAGGCCTTTAGGGGTAATGGAAGCAAGTTTGTGAATAAAATTAATCCGGGGTATGGTAGGAAATCCGTACCGTACATGAGTAAGTCGTTTAACTTGTTCTGATACTCCATATGCAACGTCAGGATTTGCAAAACCGATATTAGATGTCCAAGCCTGGCTGGTACAATCAAGAAATTCTTTTCCTGAGTGATCCTTTAAATAAACTCCTTTTCCTTCTACAAATACCTGATCATAGAAGGGTACCAGACTTTTTTTATGTACTGTTCTGAGATCTTCTTCCGTTAGGGTTGTAATCCACTCAAGAATTTCTTCATCTTTAAATAAGCGTTTCTGATTTTCCATACTTACTTACCAGCCTTTTAATAATAAAAGTAGATGAGTAGTTATAGAGAATCCACTTTTTTGACTTAAGAATTTTTCTACTGTGGGATCTATAATCAGTTAAAATCAATACAAAAATGCAGAAATCTCTCCCCCGTATTTCTGAAAAAGGAAATAGACAGTTACTTAAATTTATAGAGTCATTCACGAATACGCTCTTTCATTGAAAACGGAATATCGCCGTATTGTTCGGTTAATAACTGAGTAAATCGTAGCTTATATTTCCCAACAGGTAACGGTTGCTCTCTTTTAAAACGAAGAATGGCCTGAGATTTAACACTAAAATCAGCAGGATTTTGTTCGCTAATAGATTTGTTTTCAATAGACTCGCCCCCGATCTCGACCACAAAATCTTTATACTTTTCTTTTCCTTCAATAGCGTCTCCTTTTATCTCAAATTTAATAGCGTCGATAATAGTGGCATCGCTAATTGGATTCTTCATCTCTAGTTGGAAGCCTCCCTCAATATTCTTTAATGATTTTTTTACAAACAGAGTTCTCAACAGATCCTCATTTACCATACAAGACCATCCATAATGTATATATTTAGATTGAAGGGTAAGTATTTTCTGAAAAAATAAAAAACTAATGGGGGATGAAAGTTTTGAGTAGAATGCAGGAATGAGCATAAAACTCGAAAAGCAAAAGGAGGAAGAGATTCTCAACTACTACATTCCGCTTATAATAAACTTATAAATTCCTAATTTCTTTCAGAATTACTACGAATCTTAAAAAACAATCGAAATTGATACAAATCGAGGAGTGGTATTTTGGCGAAAAAAAATTCTCTAAAACCTAATGAAGATAATGGTAAAGATAGAATTTGTCCTGATTGTAGTGTCACAATGGACACGGGGTTTATTTTTTCCCCCAGTCAATCTAGATACTTCTCCCTATATGAAGGGAAAATTTTATGGAATGAAACATCACCTGATGAAGGTCAGGGATTCTGGAGGGAAAACCACAAACCAAAAATGAAAATTGGAAAAGGGAGATTTTCATCGGTACTTGCTTATTTTTGCAAACATTGCGAACTTCTGCTGGTAGATCAAGAGTTCACCTATTTCATATCTAAAAATAAAATGGAATATAAACCGCGAAAAACGCAGGAATGGCCAGATATAAATAAATTAAGGGAGAGATTAAGAGTTATCAAATGTCCAGAATGCAATAATCGGATTACGAAAGAGAATTTTTGTCCAAGATGTGGTTTCGACCTAATTTCCCCTAGAGAAGAAAGAAAATCCTCAAAAAATTAAATGTTATTATAATATCCTTCTGTATTCTAAGGGGAATAAATTACTTAGAAATCCAGTTCATTGCCAAGAAATAATTTTTCGAAAATTTTAACATAATCTTCATAGTCGACAGGTCGAGGATTGGAGAGTGTTCCTGAGTCATTAAGCGCGTATTCAATGACTGTTTCAATCTCAGAGTCATATTTTTCCTTTGTCACTCCCATTTCTTGTAATGAAAGAGGCATGTCAAGTTCACCCAAGAGATCCTTCACTCCAGAAATTAGCTGTTCCGTCAATTCTTCTTCTGAATTCCCATTTAAGCCAATTGCTCTGGCTAGTTCAGCAATTCGATTGGATGCTGTGTTCTTGTTGTACATCAAAGAGTACCAGCATGTCGTACCTATGCATTTTGAGTGGGGAATTTTGAAAGCTGCTCCAATACTGTGTCCCAATGCGTGGCCAAGGATTATTTGGGAATTTCCAAAGCCCCATCCGCTCATTGTCGCGGCATTATGAAGCTTTTCTCGAATTTCAAAATCTACCTCACCTGATTCAGCTTGGTGATACGCAAGAGTAAGATTTTCCCACAGAAGTTTGAAAGCGTGAATTAGAAACGCATCGGAAAAGTCATTACTCCAAGTGCTAAGATACCCACCAATGGCATGACTTAGTGCATCTAAACCAGTACCAGCGATCAGATGTCTAGGTAAAGTTTTCGTGAGAATCGGATCAAGTATTGTGATATCGGCTACTAATTCACGATTACCAAAAGAGGCTTTTCGTTCAGTTTCTGCTGAATTATCAGTCAATACAGTTGACCATGTAACATCTGCTCCAGTTCCAGAAGTAGTAGGGATATTTACAAGAATACAGCTAGTTTTTTCGCGAAGATTGAGCTTACCAAAGGGATCTAAGCCCTCAATTGCATCCATACCATCTTGGGGGGAAGCCCACATCGGCCACATACCTTTTGCAGAGTCCATTACACTCCCACCTCCAAAAGCGATAATAGCATCAGGATTAACCTCTGCTAGCAGTTTAGCTCCTTTTTCTACAATTTGAAGTGTCGGTTCACCTGGAACCTCATCAAAAACTGTAATTTCAGCATTTATGGCTTTAAGCTGTTTTTCTATCAAATGAAAATGTAGTTTTCTCATTACTGGATCTGTTACAACGAAAACGTGCTTGAAAGATTGTTCTGAGAGATATTCTAGTGCATCCTCACCAAAAATGACTTTTCTGGGAGAAGTAAAATCCCACATATTATATCATCCTTCTTCTCGGTGCAATTATGGATATTCTACATTCTCAATCCTAGTACATTTAACCAGCTCTTGGGCTGCTTTTAGAGCTCGCATTAATTTAGCCATTGATTTTGCTGAGCACTTTACTTCAAATTTTCTTTGCATGATTCCTTTTAATGGTCCTATCTTACCATCGAATAACTTTAACCAATTTCCATATTTTCCCGCGTAAATAAATTCAACTTTTTCGGGAGCGGGTTTATCTGGAGCGACTAAATATGCAGCACGACACTTTCCATGCCATAAATCACAATAGATATTTGTTTCTTCTGTGAAAGTACCTGTACCGTCAGGAATCGTTTTGAAAATGAAGTCCCCTTCCCAATTCTTTGCAGCTTTTCCATAAGCTTCACTTTCATTAATCTTAACTACGAGTGCTTCTACCCATTCTTCTGAACCATAAACAACCATGATTTTACTTCCTATACATTATTTCATAGCTTCCAATAATATTTTTCCTGAAAATATCTATTAACCTCTTAGAAAACAAGTTTTGATCGGAATCTCTTTGAAATATTTTTCAAATGTTTAAAGACTTTGCTTAGCAGTCCACCATTTCACGTCTCTCAAAGAGGCCTAGATTTTTAAGTGGATAGTAAGATATTAGTGATAAATTAATCAAAAATCAATTAGCGGTTGTAGAAAGAATGTTTGGTTACATGGGTAAGATTTTAAGAGTGAATTTAACAACAGGTAACATAACTGAAGAAGTACCGGATGAAAATGACTTAAAAATGTTTTTAGGAGGAGCAGGGTTAGCAACAAAGTATTTATTTGACGAAGTACCTAAAGGTACTGATCCTTTAGGACCTGACAACAAATTGATCTTTATGACTGGGCCAATGACAGGAACATCATCCCCAAGCACAGGAAGATTTTCTGCGGTTGCTAAATCTCCATTAACTGGATTTTGGGGACAAGCAAACTCAGGAGGATTCTGGGGCAGAGACTTTAAGCGATCTGGATATGACGGAGTAATATTTGAAGGAAAAGCAGAGAAACCAGTCTATTTAGTAACTGATAATGGGAAAGCAGAATTACATGATGCCTCCCACCTTTGGGGGATGAGCACCTCAGAGACAACTACAAAACTTAAGGAAGATCTAGGGGAAAAATTTAATATTGCATGTATTGGAATAGCGGGAGAAAATCAAGTGAAATATGCTGCAATTATGAATGATGTCGATGACAAATACTGGGGAAGAGCTGCAGGAAGGTGTGGCTTAGGTACCGTGATGGGAGCTAAAAATTTAAAAGCTATTGCATCCAGAGGGCGAATTCCGATTGAAATTGCTGAAAAGGAAGAATACCGAGAAAAAGCGAAAGAACGATTTGATTGGGTTAACCAAAGCTTGTTAAAAGTTACTCTTGAAGTATTCGGAACTGCAGCGATCCTAGATATGGTAAACCAACGAGGGGGTCTACCGTCGAGAAATTGGCAAACAGGGTATGTAGAAGAATATGAGAAAATTAATGGAGAAGCAATAAACGATACAATTCTGGTTGGAGAAAAAGCATGTTTTGCTTGTCCAATTGCATGTGGTCGTGTATCAGATATAAAAGATGGAAAATATAAAGCCAAAGGTGAAGGTCCTGAATACGAGTCAATAGGTGCATTTGGAAGTATGTGTGACATCTATGACCTGAATGCAATTACAAAAGCCCATTTTCTATGTAATGAATATGGTATTGATACTATTTCGGCAGGTGCAACGATTGCTTTCGCTATGGAAGCAGTAGAAAAAGGAATATTAACTGATACGAAAGGATCGGAAATCAAATTTGGGGATCCTGATGCAATTATTGAGCTAGTTCATAAAATTGCGAAAAGAGAGGGAATCGGAGATTTCCTTGCGGAAGGTTCCAAAGCTATGTCAGAAACTCTTGGTCAAGGAAGTGAGAAATTTGCTATGCATGTTAAGGGATTGGAACTACCTGCATATGACTCAAGAGCAGCAAAAATTACGGGGTTAGCATATGCTACTGCTAACCGAGGAGGAGATCATATTACAGCGTATATTGAGGGGCCAGCATTCATGTCTATGCCATTCCTTATTGTTGACGAGGGTGAGGTCGACGAAGATGGCCTACTCGAAATTCCAGAAGAAGCACGAGTCGTTAAAGAATATGAGGATGCATTTGGTGTATTTGACGCTTTATCTGGATGCAAATTCATGGGGATGGTATTGACTGGGGAAGATTGGGCGGACTTAATTCAAAGTCTTTTAGGGTATGAATTCACAGAAAAAGATTTCAGATTACTTGGAGAGCGGATTTACAACTTAGAACGGGCCTTTAATGTCCGTGAAGGTTTAACAAGGGATGATGATACATTACCTGGAAGACTGTTAGAAGACCCGTTACCAGATGGACCAGCAGAAGGGCAAATTGTTAATCTGGATCCTATGTTGGACGCGTATTATCAGTACCGTGGATGGGATAAGAATGGTAGACCAACTGAAGACACTTTAACAAAATTAGGGCTAAATTGGCTTATAAATAAGTTATAACTTATTGAGGTAATGTGAATAGCGTGACTACTTATGCAGACAAACCATGGTTGAAAAGTTACTTCGTAGGGCCAATGAAACTACCAAAAACTATGGCCCCCTATCCAGAGATTTCAGTATATAAATTTCTTGAAGATGCAGCCTCCGAATATCCTGATAATATTGCATGTGAGTATTTAGAGCAAAAATTGACGTATTCTGAACTAAAACTAAAGGTCGATAAATTAGCTACTGCATTTGCAGATTTAGGAGTCAAAAAAAATGACAAAGTAGCAACTATTCTCCCTACTTGTCCAGAATTCATAATTGTAGATTACGCTTTGATGCGACTTGGTGCAGTTCATGTTCCATTGTCAATTCTTCATAAAGCACCAGATCTTCTGTATGAATTGAATGAATCTAATACAACGACTATTATTTGCTCTTATCGCCGCCTTGAACGGATAGAGGAAATTAGAAACGAATTATCCATTAAAAACTTAATTTATACACCAATACCTTTGTTTCCTGATTATCAGCAACCCGAAATTGTAGGAGACCCCGATGCTCTCAAGTTGGAAGACTTAATTGAGAAATATGAACCGAATCCTCCAGATGTTGCCATTAATGCCAAAGAAGACCTAGCGTTACTTCCTTTTACAGGTGGAACAACCGGAATCCCGAAGGGGACAATGTTATCCCATTATAATATTACTACTAATGTGATCCAATCGTTACAATGGTTTTTACACCCTCTTGAACGAGGAGTAAAAGGAAAATCTGCTACATTAATCTGTGTTCCCATATTTCATCAATATGGACACTGGGCTATTCATGCTTCCATTTCGTGGGGTCTGCGTATGATATTAGTCGATGCAAGAGATATAGATCGTATTGTTGAATTGATCAAAAAAGTACGTCCGTTCTCTGTGTATGCAGTTCCCACACACTATATGGAACTTTTGCAGAAAGATATCAAAAAAATGCCTATTATTTACATCTCAGGAGCTGCAGCTTTACCTTCAGATGTAGCAGGAAAATTTGAGAAAAAAACGGGAGTTCCTATGACCGAAGGCTATGGAATGACGGAAACTAGCCCACTAACACATATCAACCTTTCAGCGATCTCCAAAGTCACAAGATTTATGACTAAAGCCAAACAAGGAATTGGAGTTCCCGCTCCAGATACTGAAGTTAAACTTGTTGATCCTGATACAAGAGTAGAAGTTCCTTTCGGAGAAGAGGGAGAGGTATGGATTCGGGGCCCGCAGGTTATGTTAGGTTATTGGCCAGAGAAAGGAAAAGGATTGCAAAAGGATGGCTGGCTTGCTACTGGGGATATCGGAACGATGGATGAGGATGGTTATTTTCAAATAGTCGATAGAATTAAAGATATGATCAATGTGTCGGGAATGAAAGTATATTCACGAGTCATTGATGACACTCTTCATACCCATCCTGCAGTGCGGATGGCTGGAGTAATTGGTTTACCTGATCCCGATCGACCCGGAAGCGAAAGAGTAAAAGCATTTGTGATTTTAAGGGATGAATTTAAAGAAACTACTACATCGGATGATATTTTAGATTTCTGTAAAGAGACTCTCCCTCCTTATGCCGTCCCTAAACAAATTGAAATTCGTGATTTCCTACCTCTAACTCGCGTAATGAAATTAGATAAGAAGAAACTAAAAGCAGAAGAAGTAGGGCATACGTGATCTTTATCCTAATCTTACTACGGTAGTAAACTCCTATGACACCAACTGGAGAACAGAGTACTTTTCAGGTAACAGCTAGATTCTTTGGTCCGTACAAACAAGTGACAAAGAAAAGAGATATTGATATATCGTTAACAGAAAAATCCACAGTATCATTGTTATTAGAGGTTATCATCACGCAATATCCTCCTTTGAAAGACCTTATTTTAGATGAATATTCTAAACTAGGAAGTTGGGTAGTTATCCTCATTAACGGACGCAATATGAGTATATTTAATGGATTAAATACGCCACTAAAAGAGGGAGATACCATCGCTATATTTCCTCCCGTTGCAGGAGGATAATTTCATAAAAATAGGGAAGAAAAAGAAACTACAGGCGAGTATCGGATACTCCCCAAGTTTCCATAGCTTTGGCAAGTTCCGGATATTCTTCCTCATGATCTTCGACATAATCCTCGAAATCTTCAGAGGCTTCTTTCATATCCTTCATACCAATGTCGATAGCCTGTCTAAATGCTTTTGCTCCAGCAATCGGTCCATCAGGATGGGCATGAATACCACCACCAGAACCAATCATCATATCATTGCCAAGATCCTGCATAACACGTAAAACCATCCCAGGTGTGATTCCTCCAGATGGCATAGGTAGTGTAGGTTTAAGATTATGCATTCGATAACGATGAGCTTTAGCAATTTCCATATACCTTTCTTTAAGATAGGGAGCTTTGCCGTAGGGGGCTGGATATACAACAATGTCAGCACCAGCAAGTCTTGCTAGTTTACCCATAATCAAGAATGACGAAATACCCGAGATTGGTGATTCATAATAAACTCCTGCCATGTCCATGTGCCCCAAAATTGGAAGCTTAATTTCTGGATCTTCTGCTAGCATACGTAGAGCGGGAAGTCCAACCACGAGATAGTTTAGCATAAGTGCATTTCCACCTGCATCCTGCACAGCTAAAGCATTTTCTTTTAATTTTATGATTTTGTCTGTGATATTCACAGTATACAGGGTTTCTTCACCAATTTCATTTCTAACTTTGTCTACAGCTTCCATCATCAAAGGTACCCTGTCTGCCACTCTATTGTAATCCATGTCTGCAATCAGTTCATCATCTTTAACAATATCACAGCCTCCCTTCGCTGCTGCATAGAATAGTTGTGCCCCTACTTTAGGAGTCCATCCACTACACGGTTTAATCATGTTGTTCAAGAGTGGTCTATCGGGAACCTTGAGGAGTTTTCTGATACCTTCTATTCCAAACTTGGGCCCTTGAAAATTTTTAAGCCATTTTTGAGGGAATCTCAAATCGAGCATTTTGAGTTTGCCTCCCATAGAGATATTTCCTATGGTAGCTGTAAGCATAAGGCCTATTTGATCGGTCTGATTAATTGTCGGAAACGCAATTTGATAAATAAAATTCCGTTCTTCGACTCCTTTAGGAATTTCAAATTCGTGAGAGGGTACTTCATAAATTCCAATCACTTTCGCTCCGTACTTTGATCGTAATTCAGGTGTATTGGCAGGGACAGGCACCCATGTTCCTGTACTCTGTTCACAAGCTGCTGCACGACCCATATACCATGGATCCATTCGAGGGCCAAGCTGAATCATATAAGTTCCTATTATATACTCATCTGGATTGATTCCCTCTTGGAGGGCTTCTTCTATTGGATCATACTGTGCAAAAATATCTTTAGGCATGTTTTCTCCTCATTTATCAGTCAGGTTGTTTGAATCCAATACTCTAGGGTCCTATGATAAACCTTGTGTTAAGCTTTCTCTTCCCCCCTTCGTTGAAAAAAAGCGTACAGGGATATGAATAAGTAGAAACAGCGATATCTAGGAATAATTAAGCCATTAGATATGGTTATTCATATTTTAGTGGTTCTGGTAGATCAGGATCGTTGATTTGGTTAGTTTTACTGAAGCGTTGTCGACATTCAAAACATAATCCTGATGTATGGTGACGAGTCATTAAGGTTCCACATTTTTTACAGGGTCCGAGTACAGTACCCATCAATATTCCACCTCACTTGATAAATCATTTTCTGTCTGTACAAGAAATTTGTAGATTATTAAGTATTCGTTCGACGCCAATCCAATATTGATGTTTGTTCGAATACTTTGTAGATTAGGATTCCAAGATATCCTCCCAAAAAAATTCCTGAGAGAAAACTGAAAATCAAGATAAGTAGAAACACTTCAGGTGGTAAATCTCTACCAATAAATGTTTGAATTTGAATAATAATATTTGATACTGATGCTAATCCAGCAGAAAATGCTAAAGTAGCATTATGAACTCTTTTACCTCTGAAAACTTGTTTCAATAAATAAACTGACATTTCAAAGACTATTGCAGCTCCCGTAGCTAATACAATGGCAAAAATACCTAGTGTATTCCCACTGAACAACTCTACCATTCCTTTTATTACTCCAGCGAGAAAAACCGCCCCTATTTTTTTATTAACTAGGAAATAAATTAATACAAACCAAACAATATGCAGACCTGACGCAATCTGGCCGCTTCCAGGTATTCCCAGGGGTATGAAAACCACACGAGCAATTTCTGCAATTACAGTGCTCGAAATCCCACCGAGTGCCGCAAATAACGCTATTATTACTAAATCTGACGTTTCAAAGTAATAGGATGATTGTTGCCTTACTTTAAGCGCATCATTATCAGAAGACGGTTCCAATTATGTACTAAACTCCTCAGATTTGCGTTTTGTCAATATGAGCTAAGAAAAAGCTCTTACTTTAAATAGCTCTTATCATTGGGGATTGCATAAAGTGATTCAATTTTCGTTTCAATTTCATCCTCAATTCTTCTAATTTTTTCCTGTAGCTTCTCTTGGTGTTCATTCGCAGAAGAATGTTCATAGAGATTTTGATATGTCTCCTGTAATTTCAGTGCGAGCTTACCAATCTTCTGAGCTAAATTCTTTTCTTCTCTTGATCTTGGAATAAGAATTGGTAGGTTTAAGATTGAACTTTGGACAAAATGTGGAAAATCAGTTCTGTCAGGGTCAAAGAATTTCGATTGGATATATTTCATCATCAATTGAGAATTTAGCACTCCTAGTAGGTATTCATTGGTTATATTATCGAATATTGGTGGTAAATTATCTCGTCTTTTAAAAATATAAACCACCTGTGATACCCAACGATTTTGATAATCAATAACCCAGTTCATTACATTTCCAGTCTTTCTAAATAATAATTTAAGTCCCTGATATAACTGTGGTGATTTATAGTTGATTCCTTGACAATTTGTTCTGATAAATCGGTGTTTATGTGTGAAATATCTTTGAATTTGATATCCCGCTAAAAACGGGAAATCATATGTTGGATCTTTTTGCGAGTCATATACAATTTCTGAATGAGTATCAGTAGGACTTACTAAATGATCACAGTTTGGATTAATGCATTTTCTCGCTGTTCGAGGTGGAGGATTCCAAAATTCACACCTTGGACACAGAAGTACCCTTCCTTTTTTACCAATTTCTACCCCTCTCCCATTCATGACGAGTGTACTGAGGACAGTGACCTGTTTTTGATCAGCATAGAGATCTTTTTCCATTAGCTGGATCAATGCAGTATTAGGTCCAGCGAATATATTAAATTCTTTTTGCGGATTCTTCAGAAACCTTATTTGAGGACATTCATAGAATTGAATTTCATCTAATTTCTTTTGAAAATCGACTAAAAGTTGTTTATCTTCGCTCGAAATCTTTGGAATGATTCTAATTAAATGAGTTTCATTAGCTTTAGCTTTTCTAGCGATGATGATCATTGAAGGTTGAGTAACCCCTGGGAAAATTCCTTCGCCCAGATTTACTAGATGAGTTATTTGGCATTGTTCTAAGATAATCTCTCGTATCTGTATATAATTGGGATTAATCAGCAGCGTATTAGGAACAACGAACCCCATGTATCCATTATCACGTAATCCCAAAATACTTCGCTCTAAAAATAAGCTCCAGGAATCCATTTGTGAAGTGGCTGTTTTTAGATAGTGCAATTTGTTTTTTATTATGGATATATCTGCTCCCCAAGGTGGATTCCCAATAATGATGTGGAATTTTCCTTCTGTCTTAGGAAAGTTCATCGTCCACCCCATAAGAATTGAGTCCTGCGTACTATCGGAAGTATCAGGTTTTGGTAAGAGTGCATTAAATTTTTTGATATTTGTAGTATGGTTCGGATAGCCTAAAAGTTCACGTGTCATTTGCACTTTACTAGGATCGACATCGATTCCATATAATTGATTAATGACAATTTGATACTTAATCTTTCCAGAAGATACACTATTTTCACTTTTTTGCCCCCAGACATTGATAAGATACTCTTTGGCAGATATCAAGAATATTCCCTCTCCTACTGAAGGATCTAAAATGAATAACTCCTTTTGATAGTCAGAATTCACACTCGAAATATGGTGGCCAATAGTCTTTTGGACGATAAATTGGGCAATATAAGCGGGAGTAAAGAACTGGCCTAACTCTTTGATTCTTTCTGGAAGATTATGTTGCATATATTGCACACAACAATATAAAAAATTTCATTGTGCTAGTTTGGCTAGCACGGAGATTAGAATGAGTATAAAAAAGGAAGAAACTGATTTATACAGCCTTAGATAACCTATGGCATAATATCAGTGTCTTTTATTGTTTTTCTTTTCGCATGTCGAGCAATGTCAACCGCAGACTTGGCTAGGGTATAACAATAGGCTTCTAATTGTTTATTCAGATAATCCACTGCATCTCCACTAACTCTTTCTGCTCCAGCATCTCGAATAACTCGTTCTACACGAGCTTTTGCAAATGCTTTCGATTTGGGTCCAGTTGGAGAATATTTTGGAACCCCAATTTTGGATACGGCAACTTTAATATCCGCGCCTTGTACAGTTTTTCTTCCTGCCGCTTTGGCAAAATCGATCGCAGTTTTGGATGTACTTTTCCCAAATTCAGCGACTAATTCGTCCATACGTACAATACTCTTGGCGCTAACTCGCTCCGCGCCACTCGCTTTGATAATTTTTTCAATTCTAGCCTTAGCAAATACAGCCATTTTTTCTTTTCACCTTTTTCCAATGATGTTTTTGATTCGAAATTCCAGTATTAGAATGCAAATCTAGTGTATCCTCGATAGAAAGCCATTTTTAAAGATTTACATTTGTAATTAATCCATCACTAAATGTTCTAGAGAGTATAATTGAGCGTTGAATCCTCAAATGCGTTTCCCTGTTTTTTTTCCCTTTCAACCTTTGAAGTTCCAACTGACTTTCTAATTGTATCAAAACTGATCCTTTTATTTCAGGAGATTTTGATAGATGAACTTTAAGAGGTCTTCTATAGATTTACACTTGAAAGGCATTTCCAGATGAATATAATGATTTTTAGTATACACGGTTAGTTATCTTAGATTGTAGTAGCTTTACCGCGTCTAATATGATAATACCTATTATAACTATAACGAAAATCAATACCCACTGGTCGAATGCAATAGGACTTAATTCAAAGATATTAGCTAATGTCTCTACATATACAATAAATAAATGCAGAATGAAAGCCATGATAACAGCCCCTATCAAGTAAAGGTTGTTAAAGGGATTAGAACGCCAAACACTTTTATCATCAGGGGCTTTAGATACAAATACCTGAAAAAGTTCAAAGATAACAGAGACCGTCAAGGCAAGAGTTCGTGCAATTTTCAAATTTTCTCCAGTAAAGTCGCCACCAAAGGATAAAAAGAAAATCATTGTTCCTAAGAATGAAATTATACCTGCTACTAAGGAAAAGATGAGAATTTCATTAAACATATTACTTTGCTTACCACGAGGTTTTTTCTTCATTATATTAGGATCTCCCGGATCAACCGATAAAGCTAATGCTGGTAATCCATCAGTTAATAAATTAATCCACAAAATGCTCAGTACAAGATAAGGGGAGGGAAGACCCAGTATTACTGTGGCAGTAAAAACTACTAGAATTTCATCGAAATTCGAGCTTAACAGATAGCGAATGAATTTTTTCATATTTGCATAAATATTTCTACCTTCTTCTACGGCTGATACTATAGTAGCGAAATTATCATCCATGAGAACCATATCACTCGCCTCACGAGCAACATCGGTACCTGTTATACCCATGGCAATTCCAATATCTGCTTTCTTAAGAGCAGGTGCATCATTTACCCCATCTCCGGTCATAGCAACGACAAGGCCAAATTCATTTTGTAAAGTTTCAACAATTCTTCGCTTGATACTAGGAGAAGCTCTTGCACACACATCTAGATCCTTTAAAACTTCAATGAACTCCTCATTATCCATTGCTTCTAGTTCTGCTGATGTATGGGCAAGATAGAATGTATCTTCGTAAGGTTTCAAATCAAGGGCCCTAGCAATTGCTAGTGCAGTGTCAAGTTGATCGCCAGTGATCATAATAATGCGAATTCCAGCATCCTTACACTTCCGAATGGCCTCTTCGACCTCAAGTCGTGGAGGGTCAATCATTGCTATCAATCCAATGAAAGTCATCTCCGTTTCTACTGATTCTTTTGTAAATTCAACAATATCATTAGGTAATTCCTTCTGTGCTATTCCTAACACCCTGAAGGCTTTGCTCGCAAGTTGAGAATTATTATCAATTATTTGTTGCCGAATTTCATCAGTCAAGGGAACTTCTTTTTCCCCAAAAAGCACATGCGTACAAAGGTCTAGTACGATTCCAGGACTTCCTTTCATAAAAGCCCAAGTTTCCTCAATTTTAGGCTTTTTTCTACTAAAGACCATTGACATTCGCTTACGATCAGAATCAAAGAAAATTTCTCCTTGATCTTTGAGATCATAGCTCTCTTCCCATCTATTAAGATTCATAGATTTCATTGCTGCAACAATCAGTGCGCCTTCTGTTGGATCCCCCTCACACTTCCATTCCCTTTTTTCGTAATTGATAGCAGCAGTATTACACAAAGATGCAGCCTTAAGTAATTGGTACGCATCTTTATGCTCTTTAATATTTATTTTTTCATTACTGTTTATGCTAATAAAGTTACCCTTGGGCAAATAACCAGTTCCAGTTACATCAACATATCCCAAATCAGGAGTCCATAATTTTTGAACGGTCATCTTATTTTGAGTCAGTGTACCAGTTTTATCGGTGCAAATGACTTCAACTGAACCTAATGTTTCTACTGCTGGTAATTTTCGGATAATTGCATTCTTTTTAACCATCCTTTGAACTCCAATCGCAAAAGTCAATGTTATCGCGGCAGCTAGCCCTTCTGGTACGGCAGAAACCGCCAATGCAAGTGCGGCTTCAACAATATGAATCAGCTCTTCATCTCGACGGGTTAATGTATTGTCGAGCATTTGAAGAAATGTGTCCTCGGCTTGGAGGATCTGTGCGATAAGGACAAAAAAGACAACAATAATAACTAATCCACCTAAAATTTTTCCTAGCTTTGAGAGCTGTATTTGTAAAGGCGTAGCCTGTTCTGTTGTTTCAGCAGTAGATTTTGCAATCTCACCCATCTCAGTGTTCATCCCTGTCCTAGTGATAAGGGCCTTACCACGACCTTTTACGGTTGTAGTTCCCATGTATACAATATTTTTACGATCAGCAATTGGAAGTCTCTCATCCATAAGTGGTTCACACATTTTATCAACGGGAACTGATTCTCCTGTCAATAATCCTTCCTCTATTCGCAACCTACTCGCTTCAAAAACCCGAGCGTCAGCCGCTATAGTCTCCCCCTCATACATGAGTAAAATATCTCCTGGTACTAGCTCTCGTGTATCAATTCTAGTTTCCACACCATCCCTAATTACTAACGTATCATCACCTGTCAGCTCTTTCAGCTTCTCTAATGCTGATTCTGCCCTATACTCCTGAACAAAGCCCATTATTGCGTTCAACATAACTATTACGATGATAATGAGAGCTTCTATCCAGTCTTGGAAAATAATTGAAACGAGAGCTGCTCCAAGCAATAAAAATACAATAAAATCTTTAAACTGTAGTAAAAACATTTTAATTGGAGTAATCGTTTCTCCTGCAATTAGCTCATTCATTCCATATTTTTCTAAGCGTTTTGTAACATCTTCACTTGTCAAACCTCGTTGAAGGTCTGTATTGAACTCATTTTTCAGATCCTCAACGGATTGCGTGTGAACTGGAGGATTAGGGGAGGTAGAATTACTCATAAATGATTCCTTCTGTGAAAGACTCTTCTGATAGTGGAACTATTAAAACTTGATTTTATGGAAGTGGATGAAGTGAAGTATAATCAGTAGGAATATTATTAACTGATTTATTCTAGGAATAAGGATGACTGAAAACTATTGACATACAAATGAGACCCAGTGGGTGTGAAGTGTGAGGAAAGTAATTCAATTTTCGCTTTTGACATTTTTCTTTGTCTTTTTGATTGGAGGGGGATTTTTCATGGCTGGAATGGCCGACTGTTACAGGGGGGAAGATATAATTTCAAATATATTAGAAGAGAAACGCCTTGATTCTGAACAAAACGAAATTGACCTTTCAAATTTCTCATTTACACCACATTCTCCTATAATTATTAGAGGAAATGAAGGATTCTCCAATTATAATTTTACTGGCACAGGAGAAGAAGAAACTCCGTATACCATCGAATTTCTCAATATCACACAAGCTGCGATTTTAATTGACATTCAAGATACGAGTGTGCATTTTAAAATTGAAAATTGCTTTTTAGATGGGTTGAATGGAAATAAAGTGGTCATTTATCTAAATAATGTGGAAAACGCCTTCATTGGGAATTCTACTATTCTTAATGGGTTTAATGGGCTTGAAGTCTTGTATTCTAATGAAGTCACAGTTTCTAGAAATCTATTCTATCATAATACCAAATATGGCATCTATTTGATAGATTCATCCATCACCAATTTAGTAGAATTAAATGACTTCATTCAAAACAACCTTCAGGGAGTCTACTCCGCATACGATAATACAAACAGAACAATAATTAGAAATAATTTTTGGGAGACAGATTCTGGGTGGTACTCCTTTGAGGGAAATTATAATTTTGATAAACAGCCCCAGATATCCCCAGTGAATCCAACACTTATTCATTACCTTTCGAGACCGACAGTTCTTTTCCCCAATGATAGGTATGACAATGTATACGGAACTGAGTATGTTAGATGGTTCACCGCTTTTGATTCTAAAGGACATGAAGTTTATTACGATGTATATCTCTCGGATGATGCAGGAAGTACATGGGAACAATTAGCTACAGAACTAATGAATACTACGTATATTTGGAATTCCTCTATCTACCCAAACGGAGAGTTTTACAGGATAAAAATTCGTGCAGGTTGTGCAGAAGGGTTAATTGTTGAAGATATGTCAAATGATAATATTAGACTTGGATATTATGGAATGTTTGGATTCAATAGTACTTTAGCTAACCTATTTCTGCTACTAGTAATCATTAGAGTGAAGAAGAAAATTAAAAAATCTTCTAAGAAAATCATCTGAGTAAATTAGCTACGTTCCTCCCAGTATTCGATCAGGCGATTCTTCCAATAAATCTTGCGTATCAATTATCTGAGTTACATCCGTACCACTATTTCTTGTAAGTATCACACCTCGTCTGAATAGCTGCAGGGTTGTAGCTATTGATAAAATACACACAAACCACAGTGATAACGTCAAAGCTTGAATATTAATACTTACAGATAGTCCCAAAGTAAGAAAGCCGAAATAAATATTTCTTTCTCCCTTTTCCATCAATCCGGGATCGTGAACTCGGAAGACCCTCGCTTGTTGCACACGAAAATAATTAATCAAAAATGCTGAAACTGCAAGTAAAAAAACAGCATTTTGAGGAAATACACCACTAACGAAAAGTCCATAGAGCCATACTGCTTCTCCCAATCTATCTACTCCTGAATCTAGGTAGTAACCAGAAACAGAGCTCTTATTTCTCACTCTAGCAACCATTCCATCAAGTGAATCGCACAAAAATGCGCTCGTTAATAGAATTAAGGCAAGAGTGAAGTATTGAAATGCAAAAGCAACTCCAGCAATTATAGAAAACAATAAATTTCCCCATGTAAGAACTGTGGGGGATATAAAATCAGGCAAATGGAGTAGATATGGGTAACTAGCTTTTTCGAGTTTACTACGAGTATTCTCACGTATAAATGACATAGAGACCATTAAAACCACATCACAATAAGTTCAGAATTCTATTTTTCTTATAGCAGATTTAAATCTATTTCTTGAGTTTTTGTAATTACTCGCTCTAATTTTAATAACTACTTTTTGATACCAAAATTTTATTTATTCACAGAAATGGCATTTTTATCATATTTTCCTACAGAGAAAAGAATTGAAAATATATACTCCAGATAGGAGAACTACTTTTTATCAGATTTAACGAAGTTAAAGTAAGTGAATACACAATGAAGGATTTATATCAAGTATTATTGACCTTAGGATTCACGAAAGAAGAGTCTGAAGAAAATGAAATGATTTTGGATCTTGTGGACGAAATCTGCAAAAAAGAAATTGAACCACATGCACAAGAAATGGATGAAATCGGTTGTATCCATGATCCAAAGACAGGTAAAGTCACTTATCCTCCACAAGCGTATAAGATTTTAAAAAAACTTGGAGAAAGCGATTTAATGGGTTTAGCAATTCCTGAAAAATATGAAGGTGTCGGCCTCTCATTTGCTCTAGTTAATGCATGTTATGAAAGGTTTTCTCGTGCAGATGCGAGTACCTCATTATTGTTCGGACTCCAGAATTCTTCATCGGATGTTATTGAACATTTTGGTACAGAGGAAGCCAAACAACAATATTTACCCAAACTTGCTCGCGGGGAAATATTTGGTGGACTTCTTTTTACTGAACCTAGTTCTGGATCAGATCTTGGGTCTTTGAAGACAAAAGTTGTTGATAATGGAGATCATTACCTTGTAAATGGTTCTAAGAACTTTATTTCCAATTCAGGTATTGCTGATACGTTTCTATTCTTAGGATCTACTGACCCAGAGAAAAAATCAAAGGGGCTTACAGCTTTTATTCTCGATACGAAAAATAATCCAGGTTTTAAAGTATCGCGGATTGAAGAGAAATTAGGATTACATGGAAACGCAACTGGGGAAATCACTCTTCAAGATGTAACGATCCCTAAAGTGAATGTACTTGGGGAACTTGGAAGAGGTTTTAGTGTTGTTTTGTATGAATTATCAGCTGCTAGGATAGGTATTGGCGCACAAGGCGTTGGTATCGCTGACGCTGCTTATCGGAAGGCTGTAAACTATGTCAAATCACGAAAACAGTTTGGTCGTTCAATTGAGAGTTTTCAAGTAACTCAATTTAAGATGGCGGATCTTTTTACTAAAATTCATACCGCACGTATCGCCTATCTCATTGCCGCTCGTATGAAAGATAATAATCTAGATTTTGCTGAATACGCAAGTATTGCGAAGTTATATGGCTCGGAAATTTCTCAACAGGTGACGAACGAGGCTATTCAGATGCATGGCGGTTATGGCTATATCAAAGAATACGATGTAGAACGTTATTATCGCGATGCCCGTATCACCCCTATTTATGAAGGTACTAATGAAGTACAAAGAATTGTCATTTCGCGTGCTGAAATGGCCAAGAATTATGCTCCAGAATAATATTTCGGAGCTTTTTTCATTTTTTTAAAAAGGAAGGAGATTGGAGAGCGTTTACTGAAAGACGCTTCTCCGTGAGTCTTTAACACGAAAATCGTTGTAGCTCAATGCAATAAAGCCTGCAATACAAACGATAATTCCTGAAAATCCAATTACTAGCGATTCCTGCCTGGAAAGCTCAAACAAATTAATAACGCCTGAAAAGGCAAAGTAAAGGAAAGACCCAACCAAGGATATCAGTGAAGAGAACGTAGCTCGCTCCACAGATGAGATCTTATCTTGCACGATGGCTTGGGTAAGTGGCGTTCTAGAACCTCTTGTCAATTGGCCGAATAAAGAAAGGACAATCACTCCAACTAGGGAAGATCCAACGATCAAACCAAGTAGATATACTCCATCGACTAAGATGAGAAGGAATAGCATAGGAAAGTTTGCTAATTGCGATACTCTTGACCTTATTGCCAATGAGCTTATTCCTGCGGTGATATTGAAGATTGCTAATATGAATCCCATTCCTAATGCATCAACAGCATAATCGTTTATGAATACGTGCTGCGAAGCCCAAAAGGCGATGTTAGAGAATACCATCCCAGATATCATAACGATCAGTACTAGCTGAAGTTCCTTTTTCAGTGATAAGGAATTTACAGCAGCCATAATTGCAGCTTTTGGTGATTTTGCTTGGATACGGGGTGGTTCGGTATATCCCAATGCAACTAACAAGGCAAAACCCATGTGTCCTAGGAAAGTCAGAAATATGGGAAGCTTCAATAAAGTAACTGTAGCGATTATGCCTCCAAGAATTGCCCCCAAAGCACTAGCGCCAAACATAATAGTCATCCTATTTGACACCAATTTACCAAATTGTCCGTTTGGATTACTTTCTTTAGTGGCTAAGGAATCGTAGATAAGGGCTGTGTCACTACCAGTTTTGAAGGTAATACCTATTCCTGCCAATAAATCTCCAATTGCGAACATAATGAATGAATCGCCAATTGCGTAGAAGAATATTCCAGCTCCAAATATCACATGAAAAAGTGTCGTACACCCTTTTCGTGACCAATAATCTGCAAATGAACCACTAGGTACTTCAAGGAGTAATATTGGAATCATAAATATTCCTTGAAGAACAAGCATTTCGCTAAACGTTAGTCCTGCACCTATCCATACCAACGCAAGAACTGGGACCAGTAACACTGTGATATCTATTCCAGTTATCTGGAAAATTCGTATATTCCGATCAAGCTGCTCTTGTGTTAAACCTACATGTCTTTCACTCTGATTTCTGTTACTAAACATGTTTTTCACTTCATTTCGTATATTCGTATCATTTTCTGCACCAATTATGCTACAATTTCATTAAAAAAACCTCGGGAGTTGTTATTTTAGCAATAACTAATATAAATGGAATCAATGAAGATATTTCAGAACAATGACAAGAATAATTTACAGGGGTGGGAAGTTCCAAAATATCTTCGATGTATTCAGAGATACACGATAGCTGGAGTGACGAGTGCATTAAAATTAGCGAAGGAATCAAAATTTGTACTCGTCATTGCTTTTCCAACCGTAGACAAGATTTTTGTCTATGAATTTTTAAGAGTTTAGCTTTTGACAGTATTTTGAATTAGGGATCTTGTATTAATCGTTTAAAAAGTCGGGGCCGAAGAAACATGTAATAAATTATACTCCCTATAATAAGTAACAATCCAATCACAAGGAAGAACACTTGATCCATCGATATAGACTGAGCAAAAAAGTGATCATTATACGACATTTTATTCATTCCTTAATATTTGAAGAAACAATATTTTATTGCTTATATTAATTCACTTAATATCAGTCTTCACGTATCACCCCCGTGAAAAGTAACCTGGGGCAAGATTTCCTTCCGTAACCACCGACAAAACCAACGGGCAGTACAGACTAACTTATAATGAAATTTCACTAGAAATCGAGTCGCTTGA
>NJBF01000096.1 GCA_003144275.1 Candidatus Heimdallarchaeota archaeon B3_Heim | reverse complement strand
TATTCCCAGTTAATAGCGAGAATGTCAATGATCCATATAAAAGAATGAGAACAGTCATGTAACTCAAAACTTGTCTATATTTCCAGCAAAGAAGAAGATCCTTCCTCGCTATACTATAAACCTCTTGAATTCTATAATTTGGAAATAGCCAGCTATTAGTTATTGAATTGAATCGTTTAAGGGGGTTCGGAAGAGAAAGAGAAAATGTGGACAGAGTTAACACTAATTCTTGTCTTTCATAAAGACGAGCTAAGGGATCAACAGAACCAATGATCAGAAAGAAGAAAAGATTAATAGTGAAAAAGAGGAGAAGTAAAATCATAAAGGCAGGGAGGAATTCACTTTGAGGCCATGTTTTGGATAAGAGTACCATTATCATATAAATCATGTTGAAGGGAGGCAAAAACCACACATCTTGAACTAGACGGTCCAATTGAAGTGAGTCCACTTTACTTAACTGACGCATGAATCCTAATCCTCCAAATATGACAATTACTGTTAATACTACCCCAATTGTATTTAAATTTCCTAAATTGGATTCACGCCATCGCGGCTTTCTCTGTTCGATAATCTCTTCCGTTAAAGTATAAATGAAAGAACCTGATAACAAAATACTCTGAAAGGAGAGAAAAAGTATACCTACAACAAATATGACATGGATAAAGGGGATAGAAAATTCAAGACAATAAGCAAAAGATATACTAAAGAATAAAAGGCTATACCATAAACTCCTAACGAATGTGCGAAACCATCCAACCAAAGCCCATGAAAGAGGCCTTCCTGAAGATAAGATAACAGCACTAAGATCGGCTAGGGTGAAATGAAAAGGATTAACAGGAAGAAGGATACCAGTTTCATCAGCAGGGAAGATTGAGTTAAAGATACCTAGAATGAAAAACCCAAAAAGAACAAAAATCAACCCTCCTATCACAATTCCACGAGGATTTGCTTGCCAAAGGGGTTTATAGAGACTCAAATTCAGGAAGGTCAGTGAAAGACAGGAGATCCAGATAAAATAAAATACAGGTAAGTACGAGTTAGAAGCATAGAACCGAGTCCATTTCTTCACTTCTAACCGAAGAAATAATTTAGTATAGGTCCATAAGTTAGAAGTAGCCTCACTCACGACCCCACAACTCCAAAACTAATGTTTCTAACGCATTATTCCCTTTAATTCCCTTTTTAACATCATTAATTGTCCCTTCCCATACTAAGCTCCCAGAGTTAATAATCCCAACTCGTGTACATAAATCTTGGATATCAGAAAGAATATGTGAGGAAACAATAACAGTTCCAGGATTGGTTATCCCTAATTCAGGTATCCCTATTGTTACAAACTCAGTTATCACGTTTTTTGCTTTTCGTCTAACTGAAACATCAAGACCTGTAAAAGGTTCGTCTAGTAGTAACATTTGAGGTTGATGAATAAATGCTGTGCTTAGCAATAGTTTTTGACGGTTTCCTCGAGAAAGCTTCTTTACCAAGACGTCGGTATAAGGTTCTAGTTCAAATGTTTTCATTAGGTAGTTCGTACGAGTCAAAAGCTGTTCCTGGGTTAATCCAAAGAGTTTCCCTAAGAAATGGATGTATTCCTCTGAAGTTAGAAATGGGTATATTTCCAGGAAATCAGGAACATATCCTATCTTTGAGCGTATATCACGAAGCATTGATAGGATTTTGCCTTCCTTGACTGTTTTTTTGCCAAATAAATGTATAGATCCATTCTGTATTTTCACTAATCCCATCAAACATTGGAAGAAAGTCGTTTTACCTGCTCCATTAGGTCCCACAATACCTAAACATTCACTTTTACGGACTGTCAAATTGATTCCATCAATAGCGATGAGAGAACCATAAGTTTTTATCAAACCCTTTACAATAACTGAAATTTCTGTTTGAGTGGTCATCCCTTTCTACACCTTTCCTTTCAAAATTTGAGCCCTTCTTCAGAGGAATAAGCTATTAATGTTCCAATCCGACTTTTTTTGCTGACATAAATGCTTTTCTCAAGTTTGCGTATTAATGGCGAAGATAATGATCCATTATAACGTTTTTTTTACATATTCAAGGTAAAACTCAACTAAATCATTCTGGGGAATTTCATCATGGGTTCCTTTCCATAAGAGTCTTCCCTGGTTAATAAACAGGTATCCTGTACAGAAATTTCTTAAATCTTCTAGTGAGTGACTAGAAATTAAGAAACTAGTCCCACTATTTTGGTAAAACTCAAGTATTAGTTCTCTAACAGATATTTTTGCTAATGGATCGAGATTAGCGAAAGGTTCATCCATCACGGCAAGAGAAGGATAACCAATTAAACATTGAATGATTGCTAATTTCTGTTTCATTCCAGATGATAGACTATTTATCTCTCTCTCTAAAATTGATTTTAATTCCAACTTCTTTAATAAAGAAAGAATTAGAGGAATGCTTGACTTAAAAGAAACGCCATATGCTTTAGAAACTGTAGTGAGATAATCTTTACATACATAACCGTAAGGAAACTTTTGGGAGGTGAAACAAACACCAATATCCACTTTTAATTGAAGATCGTCTTTTTTTGGGTCATGATCTAGGACAGATAGATCTCCTGAAGAAGGGTGGATGATTCCCCAAATCAGATTAAGAAGTGTGGTCTTCCCAGCTCCATTCGGACCGATTATTCCCCATATACCTTTCTTCAAGGTAAAAGATACATCTACTAGTGCATTGATATCTCTATATTTTTTGCTTAATTTATAAGCACAGATAATTTCGCTCATAAATCCCTTCTCCTAAATATGATAAAACTGGTTAAAATACTGCATAATGCGAATAATAACTGTAATATTATGATAATTAATGGGTCAATTAAAGTGTCATAAAGAAATAGTAATTTATCCTTTAGGACCCAATCTGGAGCTAATGGTCGTATTAAAAAGAACTCTATTACTCGTTCAGGAAAAAAAATCGAGAAAAATGAATTTATCGTTTCCTGTTGATGTAAAAGCTCAAGATAATTGGTAGTATATGGATAAAAACCCCTCTGAAGATCAGTTGATAGATAAAACCAAGTAACAATGAAGCCTAGCCATGCCATTACTGTATAACGGGAACTTTTTAAGATCAAAGCTAAGAAAAAACCTGCACATAAAAGAACAAATGATAAAATACCATAAGCAAAAAAGGGAACCCAGATTAAGGTTATTGGTTGGAAACCTATCGTTGGATTTCGAAGTGGAATAATGATAAATGTACCCCCAACGAATGCTACACAAATAAACATAGCTGAAATTGTTAAGATACATAATTTCCCAAATAAATACCCCTTTCGCGAAAAAGGAAGGGCTAGTCTTATTTTATGTAAATCTTCATCAAATTCACGAAATAAAAAAAGGAATGAAAATACAAGCACTACACTTAGTTCAAAAACGAAAAGAGTGATCCCATGAGTCACTATTGTTGTGCCGAATTCTCCAAAAATATAACCCCCTTTAGGTCCCCAAGCTTTGTAAACTTCGCGAAAACGTTCAAGAATGATCATTGCTACTATTGGAAGAAATCCAATAATAAAAGGACTACTAAAAACTTGTAGAAATTCATATTTAAGAAGAATGAGATAATTTTGCTTTGGTCTTTGAATTATTCTCTCGTAAGAATCTAATTTTCTGAATCTTTCATCGTTATTCAGGGAATTTGTTCCTTTAAAACTAAAAGAAAGTGAAGAATTCTTTAAATCTTTATTTCGCAACCTAAATATTTTTTTTCTAAAAAAAGGTTTCAAAATTGGAGAAAATACCGTAATTCCTCCTATTAATATTCCCGTAATTAATAGACTTGTTCCAAGTAACTTTGCTCCATCATCTTGCCCAAATAAATAATAATTATCAACGATCAATGTCCCAGTTAAATTCTCACTGATTGAAAACGAATTTGCCAAGAAAATGATGATATAAGCATCATCGCTGGGAATTGATAGAGAGATTGTCTTTCGTTGTATTTTCTGATCATTGAAGGATAAATTGTGTACATGGACAGCTTCTAATAAGAGGTTTTTATATGAAATATCTGTTCGCCAATCTCCAAATTCATCTTGAAGTATATGTTCTCTTCCGTGCATTAATAATAAGTGAAGACCAAGCCCAGGTTCACTGTCCTCTGTGAATCGATTTAGCACATCGACTTTCTGCCCTTTTAAACCTTGAGGAATAGTACCCCAATTGAAAAATTGATATTTCTCTTGAATACTATCCCATCCAAAACTGTACTCATATCCACCATAAGCAGAGTAACTTTTCGAATAGTTTGATGATACTATTAAAACTACACCTGTAAGTATCAAACCAATACAGAAATAAACATATCCACGTGATTTAGGACTAAATTTAAACTGAAAGATATCTAACTTCTGTTGAGCAGTCAATCTTCTTTCTACCTTCTCTCAATGATTTTTTACCTTTTGACTTTTCGTTGTTTCATAGTTCTTACTAGTACTATTAAATATTTCTAGGTTAATTGTGTGGAGCTGTGTTTGACCAACTTCAGTTATATTGTAAAATTTATGAAATAATTTCTTTGCATATGTAAATATATCTTTATTGCTAAATCGTTGAGAGTTTGGGGAGTTTTGTTCTGACCTATACTCTGATACGTACAATGTCAATTAATTAATGCCAAATGTAATTTTAAATTGTCTGGTCTAATGTCCTAGTTAATCCCTGATTTATTCTGTTACTTGGATTCATAATTATAATCAAAAATGTAAATAATATGAGTATAGATGGAATACCGTAATACACATAAGAACCTGTCATACGGAACCCGTCAATATCAAGCACAGAACAGGGGTTGGCATTGAAATAAAACGAAATGATACAATCATCTATATTTGGAAATATTGTGCTAAAGATATAACCTAGAATGAAAAGGATAAAGATAACGCTAAGGGTTATAATAAGAGAGGTTTTAATCGGACTCTTGTTCCTCCATTGTGCTTTTCTGTGATGAATGAGTCCGATTACACCAAATAAACTGGCAATGAAGAGGTTAGAGGGTCTCTATTTCTCTTCCTGAATTATTTTTTGTCGCTTGTTGCCAGAGGGTCCAGATTAAAAACGCAAACAAATATAGAGACGAAAAGTAAGACACCATTATTAACCCTGGGATGAATTGATGTCCTATTATAGCTAGAATAGTGACACAAATCCCAATTAATACAATTGTCCGATTGAAATATTTTTCATTCTGATAAAAAATTTTCCAAGATAAGATCCAAAAATAAATTCTGCCAGGTTGAGTTTCTCCACTATCAACCTTTCTTTTATAATCTAAAAAAGAGATAATTAGACAAGATAAGAAATAATAGTATATTGTGATATTCATAATAAATATCCAGTAAGGGATGTGGCCACCAAAGATAAAATCAGCGTTATAACTAAATAATATAGTAAGAATATTAGAAGGAATAGCAAGTGGGCCTAATGTAATGATCCACACAAGCCAAAAAGGAAATGGTCGAATTAATTCATAAAATGGCGGAGGAGGATACCCAAACATATCTTGATCAGAAAAACCCCAGCTCTGTATAACCCCTCCCCCTGCAATAATCATGAGTCCGAAAAAAATGAGAATCTTTCTCCAACCAGGCTTTGAAAAAACCATTATTCTGATGAAAATCCTTTTAAAATTCAGAATAAGGGATTCATGCATTGGTTCATTTAGAGATGGCTCATCATCTGTTTCATTATTCCCCTTTTGAGGTTTCTTTGGGCACACAGGCAATAAATGTGGGTTAGATGAAGTACTAGTCATTCAAGCATCTCCTCCAATTCTTGAAACAGTATTTCTCCTAGTGTTGTAGGACGCAATGCATTATTGGGTACTTTCAAGTCTCTCTCTTTGTATTCCTGTAGTAATAACTTCCGACAGTGGACGAAATCCTCACAATTTTCACATATACCCTTGTGCTCATACCAAACTTGTACTCCGTTGATTGGGGAGTAAGTAATGTACGCACGAACCTTAAAAACATGATTATAACCACGAGCAAAGCCAAATTTAGCACTAAGTAGATCGAGGTGGATTTTATTCATTCTAGCTCCATTCTCTAGAAGGGCCATGACTCGTTTATTGGCTTCCTTTA
>NJBF01000046.1 GCA_003144275.1 Candidatus Heimdallarchaeota archaeon B3_Heim | reverse complement strand
CGCAATTCTATCGTCGAATTACGAACCAACGGCATAATTTTTTACATCAAACCTCAACTTATCTGGCTAAAAACCACAGCGTGATAGTTACCGAGGATTTACATGTCAAAGGATTAATGCAAAATAAAAAGCTGAGTAAATATTGGGCCGATCTTTCACATGGGACATTTCAGCGTTTCCTCACATACAAGGCGCCTTTATATGGTTCTACGTTGATTGAGATCGATCGCTGGTTTCCTTCCTCGAAATTATGCTCGAATTGCCTTTATTACCATCGTAATCTAACGTTAGCGGATCAGGTCTTTCATTGTCCGTTATGTGGGCTGGTATTAGATCGTGATCAGAATGCTGCCCTCAATGTGGCCAATTATTATATTATCTATCAGTTCCTATTATTTCCGGTCGCCGAAAGTTCTGCGGAGACCTTAAATGCCTGTGGAGAGGCGGTAAGACCTGCATTTGAGCAGGCACGCAACGAGGAATCAGGAAGAACAGCTCCAAAGGCAGGTTGAACTGATTGTTCCTAGCTGTCCTATTTGGATAAGTCTTTCAGAACGGCTACCCATGTTCCCGCACCAATTTTTGGCTTTTTGCCTTCAAATTCCCATAATGCCATGAAGGATACTATAGTAAGGGTTAAGTAAAGGATTTTGCTCCGTTTTCAGTAATACTATTTGACCCCTCATACTCTATCTAGGAAATGAATGAGGCCTGTTGTTCTAATAGGTGGTTTCTGAGACATAATTTGAAAAAAGGATTATGGATTATGCTTTTTTATCAAGAAATAAATCAATTTACACATAAACTTCGTAGAGTTCTCCTCCTATTATTTGGTATATGGATTCTATTAGCAGTGGTTTTAATTTTCCTGGATCTACCTTTGTCAATCTTTTTGGTGAACACTAATTCCTCTTGGGCCAAATTTGTGGCGTTGTACGGGGAAATTCCAGGTCATATTGTCATAAGTATCAGTATTTTTGTCCTATTACGTGACAGACTAACAGATCCTAATTGGTCTCAGAACCCAGTATTTTGGTTTTGTTTAATTCTAAATTCAGTCTTTATGGCGAATATTCTTCTTACATTTTTCCCGCAATATAACGTTGAGTTGAAATATGGCCTCATTCTTACTGGATTTGTCGTGATTGGCCAATTCATAATAATAATGCGACTTAGGGAGGTGGAAATGCTTTCAGATCAAAAATACACGAGATTTGCAAAAATATCTCTTATTATGGCAATAATTAATCCATTATTATTTGTACAAACGACTAAATTATTATGGGGACGAACAAGGTATCGTGACTTAACAGGGGATTATCAAGAATTTACACCTTGGTTATTTCCCCAGGGAATGACAGGGCACAAATCGTTTCCATCTGGGCACACTGCAATGGGGTGGATGGTTTTGCCATTGCTATTCTTATTACCTAAGACAGGTCGAATCCGTTGGGTTTTCCAAGGATTGATCATTTCTTGGGGGATTTTCATTGCGTTCGGCCGAATAGTAATTGGGGCCCATTATGTCTCAGATGTGTTATTCTCAACAGGAATGGCGTTTTTGGTCTACATAATATTAGTAAACCATAAGAAACCAAATGACTCTCAAACAAAGCCTTCGACCAATGAGCATTCTTAAAAAAAACCTAGGAAAAAAATTCTTGAAGCGTCATTTGACGTTTTAAATATTTATTAGAGCGTTCAAATCCACGAACATCGAGTTTTTCCGCCGTGAGAGCTTTATTTAATGTTATAGCATCATTGATCGCATACCCAGAGAAACGGTTGTTGATTAATACGAAAATTGTGTCATAAGAGTTCGAAAGTTGTACGATCATTGTTACCCATTCGCTTAAAGCCGTCTTCTTGTCCAGGAAGACTTTTCCAAGTTTATCATTAGGTATAAGCTTGCGATCTCCAAGGAGCCGTACATAATGAAATTCACGATCCGAAACGAGGAATTCCTTTGGTAAAGGAAATCTCGTAGTTTGTGTAAGGGCAATCTTCTGGGAATCTAAGTAATCTTTAAATTCAGGGATTAACCAAGATTCATCCCGAATTTCAACGGCTATTTGACCATCAAACTGCGAAATACATTCATCAAGAATAGAAGTTAAAAACTTAAAAGAATCTGGTGAATACTTCAACCATGGAGGGAATTGAACAAGCGTAATTTTGAATTTTTCCTCCAAACCCATCTTCAATCGGGCATAGAATTGCTTAATAAGTTCTAGTTTAATTTTACGTTTGGAAGCATGGGTAATATCTCGGGTTAATTTTGCAGAAAAGATAAAATTATCAGGGGTATAATAATACCATCCTCTAACCATGGTTTCCGTGGGTATACGGTAGAAAGTTGAATTTATTTCATTTAATGGAGAATATTGGGCATAGAATTCCAATTCACTGGCAAGATTGCTGGGGTAAAAGGGGCCACGCCAGTGATTATAAGCCCAACCGGCACACCCGAGATAAATCATTTGCATAATATAGAGCTGATCAAGTTAAAATAATTTCTTCTTCTCTATATTTCAATCACACATCTTGAAGGTTAAGAAACTTCTCGATCTCAACAAATGGGAGATGATCACCTATATTTGTTCCGTAATACGCTTTAATAATTTTGGAATCACGAATCAAGAAGTCAGCAGGTATCAATGTAAACTTACTCTCCATTTTACCTAGCCAAAACCCTCTTCTAAACGCTTTGATGAAACGGTGTAAGAGAAATAGCCCTTTAATATATCCCCAACGGGAGGAGGTAACTCCATATTTTTGATAAATAGTATGAGATGGATCAGCGATGATAGGAAATGGCAGAGGATGCTTAGAGGTCACATACTTTTGAATACTTTCAGGGGGTGACTGGAAAAAGGCAATAACTACTAATCCTGCATCTTTATACACTGGATATCGTTCAATTAGTTCGTTTAATCGAATATTACACAAAGGGCAGGAGGCATATCTATAGAAACTTACTAGAATCGGTCGATCAAAAAAATTGTTTAATACGAGTCGATTTCCAGCGATGTCGTCGACCTCAAAATTAATGGCTGCTTGGCCCTCGTGAAGTTTCATTATTCCCACACAGGAATTGATAATAAACTAATAAAGATAAAGAACATCACGAGAATATCGAAGGGGGACAAAAGGAGGAAAAAATTACAACTCTAGAATCATCGTAAATCTATAAAGCTATGGAAAACTTCTCTTCCGCGTACCAAGGGTTGTCTGCCAAAAAGTGATGAAAGTTGTTCATCGATTCGGATAATGTGCTCTCTGGAGATAATCCATGAGCCAAAATTTTTGAATTATCAATCCAAATTTCTTGTCCTAGCTTATTAAATAAAACTGGTAGTAATAAGGAATTTTCTTTAGGCTTTTTGAAAGTACGGATAAGCCGTGATAAATAGAAGAGAGGTTTGAATAATCCTAAAGGAACTGATAATATTTTTACATTTCGACGGTTTAGAACATACGCCATTTCATCTATAAACTCTCGAAGGGTCGGAGTGAAACTAACAACATTAAAAACCTCACCATTGCCAATATCAAAATTGCTAAAGTGGATTAAGGCTCTTACAACATCATAAACATCAACCAGGCTAATTTTTTCTGATCCACCTCCTGGTAAGGGAACATACCGACCGAAAAACATTCGAGCAAAGATATCAGAGGTAGTTCCTCCCCCTCCCACTACGCCTGAGGGACGTACTAGAGTGATCAGCCGTTTTGGGTATTTCTTTGAATATTTCCATACACATTCCTCACTTAAACTCTTTGTAAGTTCATAGCTCTTTCTTTGTTTACAATCTATTGGATGATCTTCTGTTATTCCTTGTCCGTTGGAGTTACGCAGAGCTCCATAAACTGCAATTGAAGAAACAAATACAAATTTTCTAATTCTATTCGAATGAAAACCATGGAGAACACGGGTAGTTCCGATCACATTCGTATTGTATAGTAGCTGATACGATTGGTAGAAATTAAATACTGCCCCACAGTGAATTAATACTGATTTATCAGGATCTATTACGTTTGTAAAGCGAAGAACATCGGAGGTGCTTCTTAAGTCTCCCCAAATAATCTCTACACCCATTTTAACAACCCATTGAACGAAAGAATTTCTAGAAGGGGAACCATTGCGTTTCCTTATCAATAACCGAATTTGATTAGGTTTTACATTAGGAGGGGTACGTTTCAGGAGAGTTTTGACCAAATTTTGTCCAATTAACCCTGTAGCACCAGTTATTAATATCGTCACAATTCAAACCTCATGTTTTAGAGAATACAGAGCTGTAACCGAGGATAAAGACTCAGGAAGGCAATTTCTGTTAGGGTAATTCCTACAATATTTAAGAAAACCCAATTTTTAGTGTACATCTGAAAAGAATGGATACACCGGGAAGATTAAACGCGAACCTTGATAAATTCATAGAGAACAACAGAACAAATATCATGAAATATATTAGATTGGGACAAACGGGTTTAGAAGTCTCACGGATATGTCTGGGAATGATGTCCTATGGTGATCCAACAGTTTCTAAGTGGACCTTACCTTTAGATGAAGCACGACCTATAATTAAAAAAGCACTTGACCTAGGGATTAATTTCTTTGATACTGCGAATGTGTATTCAAAAGGTAAATCAGAAGAAATCACTGGTCAATTGTTAGGGGACTATAGAGATGAAGTAGTTATAGCTACAAAAGTTTTCTTTCCAATGAGAGGATTTACTGAAGCCTCTCTTCCCAATCAGAGTGGACTATCACGGTACCATATCTACCGTGCAATAGATGAATCTTTGCAACGATTAAATTTGAAATATGTGGATTTATATCAAATTCATCGTTTAGATCCCAATGTTCCTCTTGAAAACATCCTTCGTACATTAAACCACTTGATAGATCAAGGAAAAGTATTACATATTGGAGCAAGCTCGATGTTTGCGTGGCAATTCGCTAAAAGCTTGTGGATTGCGGACAAATATGGATTAGAACCCTTCCAAACAATGCAAAATCATTATAATTTACTTTACCGGGAAGAAGAAAGGGAAATGTTACCACTCTGCAAAGATCAGGGAATAGGAGTAATCCCATGGTCCCCCCTCGCTCGAGGCTTCCTCACAGGAAAATATTCTTCGAAAAAACCTATGCCATCAGCCCGTTTTCAACATGATAAATATCTAAAAACGCGTTATTTCAAACCTGAAGATTTCAAAATTGTTGAACGAGTAGTCACAATCGCACAAGAGAAAGATATTTCACCAGCACAAGTTGCTTTGGCATGGTTATTCTCAAAAGAAGTGATTACAGCCCCAATCGTGGGGATAACAAAGCTTTCCTATGTTGAAGAAATTGTAGGAGCATTAGATGTCAAATTGACCACTGATGAAATAAAAAGGCTTGAGGAATTTTATACGCCTCACTCCATCATCGGACACAGTTAGGAATCCTATAATTCTTAGGTGATAAAATAGCAGAATCACAAACAATCTAGCATAATGGACGACATTGACTGGAAGCGTAGTTCAGGTGAATTAGAAAAGATACTAGGCTTCTCGCTTGAATGTCCTCGGTGTCGATCCTGGAATTTATGGTTTAAAACTCCCCCACAGGCAATACATATCAGCTGTCAACAGTGTGGGTTAACATTAACGATTTCTAAAGAGTCATTAGTCCATTATAAGAAAATTCTCCTGCCAATTATAACGTGAACCGAGTATCCATTAATCCAGAGTAGAAAGGCGTTTGATAAGTCTTATAGTAGCATCTTCCTCATTATAGAAAATCATTTTCGCTCTAACTAAATCGCCAAGGACCGATCTGAGTTTGATCTCTGAAATTCCTGTGCTTTTAACAAGTTCTTGACGCTTCCAAACTTCTTTTTCGCCGTGTACAATAGATAACACTTTGAAATGAGCTCTCCCCGAAAAAACATCCTCCATGAGAGTGATATAAATGCTCAAAATTCCTCTCAGTTCTTCTTGATTTGCCTGTTTTCCTGTTAATTCCTCATAAAGAGTACCTATTCTCTGCAATTCCTGGGAAAGGGAATCACGTTCTGTTTCAACTGCTTCTTTTTCAGATGAGAGCATAGAAAGATTTGTTTTGAGTCCCTCCACTTGGGTTTGAACAGATGTTTTTTGATCTTGCAAATTGGCAATCTTGGAAATCATCGATTGATGATCGGTTAATAATTGTTCAACTTCCTGCTTCTTCTGCTCGTAAATATTAGTATCTTTACCATCGGATTCAAGTTGCTTGTCTTGAAAATTCCGTTCCAAAGTACGTTGAACCCAGATGAGTTCACCAATGGTTGATACGCCAAGATAAGATATAATATTGCTTATTTGAGACTCACGCTGCTCTGGTGTTCCCATGGCTTCTTCTGGTGAAGATGGAGTAAAAAATGACATAAGCTAGAGTGATTTTCATGCATTTATGTAATTTTTGGCTAAGGTTACTAGTTAAAATAATATTTATACGCCAACCACGCCATTACCATTTAAGCAACGGTTTTAAGAATCATTCACATTCCGATAATAGAGGTTTTTCTAACAAGTAGAATTACTGGGATGTAAAAAGCGTAGGAAACGATAATGCAGTAACCTAATACTATCTAGGTAATTACAAATCAGTAATATAAGCTCAAAATCATGATTCCAAGAGAAACAATTAATAACTTTCTAATTTCGATTTATTATTTTTAGTCTTAGAATTACTAATATGGGAAATTAAACAAAAGGGGAAATAACGTCATAGAGGCGATTTTGTTTTCCCTGTTTTGTTACATCTGTTGCTATATATTTATATAAATGGAAAGTCATATCATAAATAGGGTTAGAGCGGATCGAAAATTTTTATTTTTGGAAGCGCTGGTAAACCCACAAATTCGATTCAGTAATTCGGATTTCATCCGAAGGCTGATTGAAAGAAAAATATGTATACGATGGAGAGTCGGCGAACCAAAAAACTTAGTTTTTTTAAATTGCTGACTTTCCCTCCCTCCCCCCTCTTATCATTTTCCTCTTTTACATTTAACAAATTCCTCTACGATCCCCATTTATTGTAAAATGGAGGCCGATCATTTTATAACACTCCTTCGAGGGAATAAGTTTCATAGAAATATCGGAGAGATTGTTCTATTTGACAAATAAACCACTTTCTGAAGAATTATTCCAATATATTTGGGATAATATCCGTGACATCATTTTCACTCTTGATGGTGAAGGTCTCATAACCTCTATATCGCATGAATTTGAAACAATAACTGGATGGTCCAGAGAAAAATGGATCGGTAAGCATTTCTTAGAATTAGTACATCCAGAGGATTCCGAGATAGTACAGGAAGGATTTCGCGCAACAATTCGTGGAGAAATTCCTCCTCCATATTCTGCGCGTGTTCCAACAAAGAATGGGTCTCTAGTAATTCTTGAATCAAAAGCAACTCCACAAATCTCACAAGGGAAAATTATTGGATATTTAGGAATCGCTCGGGATGTTACAGAGCGAATTGGGATGGAGAAGACAATGCAGGCGTCAGAAGAACAATATCGAACAGCTATCAATTCTATCGGAGATCCAATTCACGTCATAAATCAGGACCATGAAATTATTCTTACAAATCACGCTTTTTACCCCTGGTTAAGAAGCTTAAAACTGAATCCAGTTATTATTGGAAAGAAAGTGGCTGAGGCCTTTCCTTTTCTTCCGAAACAAGTTGAAATTGAGTATCAATCTGTTTTTAAAAGAGGCGAAATCATAGGCTCTGAAGAACAAACAGAAATTAGAGGTGTAGTATATTTTACCGAGACGAAGAAAATTCCGATCTTCGATAAGGATCAGAAAAAGGTTATTCAAATACTTACAATTATCCGAGATATTACAGACCGAAAGATAATGGAACAACAAATCCGTAAAAGCGAAGAAAGACTTAGAGGATTTATGGATGCCGCTACTGACTCCTTTTCTATCTGGGATTCAAATTTAAGGTTACTAGATGTCAATCCAGCGGGATTAGAAAAATACACCAGAGAAGAAAAAAAGGAAAATATTCTGGGTAAGCATATTGCAGAATTCCATCCCAACCCTGAGGACATAAATTTTTACAAGAAGGTACTAGAAACTGGAGTATCTTTTATTGCAGATAGAATTGGACCTCCGCAACAATACGGAGAAATAATCGTTTCTCAGAAAGCTTTCAAGATGGGAGAAGGTTTGGGAATAATAACAACAGATATTACAGAACGTAAAAAAATGGAGGAAGAAATACGTAAAAATGAAGAAATGCTTAGGAGTTTCTTGGATGCGGCCACAGACTCGTATTCACTTTGGGATTCAAATTTAAACCTTGTACTCGCCAATAGAGCCTCGAATAAATTGACTAAAAAAGCCTATGACAAAAACCTCCCACTAGGGGTGAATATTGAAAAGTTTCTTCTTCATCCTACAAATATTGTAGATTATAAACAGGTCGTAGAAACTGGTAAACCAATGACCACAGATAGAACAGTGCCTAGCAAACGTTTTGGGGATGTACGATTTTCTTTGAAAGCTTTCAAGGTGGGTGATGGACTAGGGCTTATATCTACAGATATAACTGAACAAAAAATGATGGAGGAGGAGCTACGGGAAAGTGAGGAAAAATTCAGATCCATTTTTGAAAACGCACCGATAGGAATGTTATTAACTGATTTAAACTATCAATTTAGTAAAGTAAATGCAGTATTTTGTAATATGCTTGGATATTCTGAACAAGAATTAACTCAATTAACTTTTCCAGAAATCACTCACCCTGAACATGTGAAAAGGGATATCAAATTTGTCGAGCGATTAATAGAAGGAAAAAATTCAATCTATCAGACAGAAAAACGGTATCTTAAGAAAAATTCAGATTTTTTATGGGCTCAAACTACTGTAACATTACTAAAAAACGAGAAAGGTGAACCAAGCTTTCTTCTTGCGATGATCGAAGATATTTCGGCTCTAAAAGAAAAAGAAGAGGAACTAAAATCTCAATTACTTAAATTCAAGGTTGAAGATGGTAAAATGTATTTCATAAAAGAAAAATTGCCCAGGTTGTCGCAAACTGTTTTCGAGGATCTCACCAAAGTCGGATATAATGGATTTATTGTTTCTCGTACTCCAAAAAGGGATTTTACTAATCATATTAAGGAAAAAATCGCATTTTTCCAACTAACTGAGAAAAATAACTTTGAGACTCTTTTGAATATAATGAAAGAAACCCCTCGAAAGTCAGTATTCCTATTTGATCGTTTGGAATATTTATTTTTGAAAGAGGGTTTTGAAATTGTCACTAAATTTATTTTTAAACTAAACGAAATGACTTACTTCAATAATCTAGTCGTACTTTTGTCTGTAGATACTTCTACTTTGACAGAACGAGAGATAGCAGTTATAGAAAAAGAAACTCACGCTCTAGAACCTCGTTTTATAGCCAATTTTTCAGAAGAATTTCTTCAAATCTTAAAGTACGTATTTCAGCAGAATGGTGTTGGTGTTAAACCTTCATATTCGGATATTGGAGAGGAATTAAAGATAAGTAGGCCAACAGCTAGAAAAAGGATAAAACATCTTGTATCTAGAGGGTATCTCGTTGAACACCAAACTGGTAAAAGCAAATTTTTAGAGTTGAGTGGAAAAGGGGAAATCTTATTTCTCACTTGAAGTTAATATTTCTTTTTTCTAGTTTCTCTGGGATGTAGAGTTATTTTCTACTTCTTTATCCTTCTGTGTATCGAGATTTGAATATTGTGATTAGTCGGATAAGAATTTTTTAATTACAAACTGCCGTAAGGACACTCATTACATTGTTATTCATTATCGGAGGTATTACAATAATGAATAATGCAAACAGAATCATCCTTTTTCTATTTTGTAAGAAAGACATACTATCACAGCCCATCACAATCTATTCTAAATATAAATTCACTTACAAATACCTAAAAATTATTCCATTTCGGATATCCAATCGTCACCATTTTGCAACCAATCCTTTATTGCATCAATCACATGGATCCCAAATCCCACCTCCGAACCCTCCATTCTTACTCGTATGTCATTAAGAATATTATCTAATAATAAATCAGGCACTTCACTATCAATTAGACATTCCTTGTGATGTGTCTGTAAGTAAATCCTTATTTTTTCTCTATTTCTATTTATAAATTCATCATAGTTATAGAATTTCTCAAAGAACCCTATAATGTCATCTCTACCCTTATAAAAACATAGAATATAACATTTTTCATGATAAAAATAGTTATCGACTCTAAAAACGTCCATATAACGACCAAATTCATCTACAAGCATAATCGCGTGATGGGCAGACCATTTCCATGGCGGACTAATTAAATGCATTATACTAGATAATGGCATGAGATGTCGCACAGGGCATAATTTTCTATTGAGAACATGATGGTCTATATCAGGTAAAAATATAACATCAAAGTTAAAACGTTTCCTGATAAATATCCTTAAATTCTGAAGATCGACGGTGTAATAATCTGATATAGTAATCGGTTCGGGTTCAGGATCTAAATCAGGATCAAAGTTATCGATCACCGCTGCCGAATTAACTTCATTATCGAGATTTTTTGTTCGATAATGCAGCATTGTTTTAAGATCTCCTTTCCAGTACTCGAAATCTATTAACTCATTACTAACCATAATATATATTCCAACCGCATTAATCATTAATATTGATATAATAGACAGTCAATAAATATAAAGATTCCTTTTAAACATCCGCAACTGTTGGAAATCCAACACTAAATCTAAGTATATTTTCAAATTTTGGTAAATTAATTTTTAAAGGATATATAGTTATTGAGTAAATCTAGTAATCAGCCCAGTCTATATTCTTGTAAAACGCAATGGTGTTATCAAAATGTCTGTCGAAATTCCATCTTTATGGGAACAGTATCGTTTAATACATAGTAAACTAAAAAACCCCCGATTGACTTATTATAGAGCTATCATAGAAGGAACTAAACATGAGTGACGTAGGTAGCGGATTAATAAAATTAGCATATCGAGGGGTAGCAGGATTCGTGGTTCTCCTTCTAATGTTTGTAGTAGGAGTAACAGGGACTGCTCTATCTTTTGCTGGTGGAATAATTATAGCAATTAGCTGGATTCCGTTAGCATATCCAGAGATACTTTCAGAAGTCCATATCTTGGGTATTGCAGGCCAAGGTACTACAAGTCCTTTAATTGCAACAGCTGGATTACTTGTTATAGGAATCGTACTTATGGCATTAGGTTTTCTTTTTCTCGTGTTCACATATTTCATTGGTAAAGGAGCTGTCCAGATTGATAAACAACTTTCCTCCGCAGTTGATCGCACATTCTCAGGAACTGATCGCATATCGAAATTGGAGAGATTAGCAGCACTTCGAGAAAGAGGAATTATCACTGAATCAGAATTTGAACGAGAGAAAGAACGAATCTTTGGTCCAAATGATGAAGACTAATTATTATTGGCCCAAGATCTTATTTTTTTTTAATTGAAAAAGTCAAGATTAATGACTTCTGAAATATCCTAACTCGGTAGAAAGGTCAAAAGCTTCAGTATACAGGGCAGTAATTCGCTATTATTTTGAAAATTGATCAGGAATAACCATTGACGAAATAGAATTAATGAATTCTGAGGTTTCATCACCTTGGTCAATGGTAATAACCCGATGAGTTAAACCTTTAATTCTTTGTAAATTTTGAGCAGCATTACTGGCAATAAATCGTGAACGAACGCCTGCTGATTGACCAATCCATAAGAATATTTTTTTCAATGCGTTATCAAGTAATACATAAACAGATTCCTTCTTTAACTGCTGAGAAGGATCCTCATACGGTTCGAGCTCTCCAGATATATCAGTAGATATCTGATAAAGCGATTTGTCCTCATCATTTGTTACTAACATGTTAGTTCCTCAAGAATTCTGCGACTACTCGTAAATTAAGGGTTGAAAGTTAATAAATCGAACTAAAGAAAGTCCTCGGATTTAATTTGGTGACAATCTAAGGCAAAAAGGAAGGCTTATAGTTTTAAAATCAGGTAACACTCAGAAAATATCAATCACAATTCTATCGAAATAAAAGAGTTTATGTCCATCCCTGGGAGCAGTGTTAATAATGTCGGCTTAACTCCTATACCGTAGGAGTAATTTGTACAGGAATTCGATGATAGTATCAAAAGGTGGTTAGGGATCATCCAAGGCTCTTAAAGCGAAAAATGTTTCTGGTCATCAATTGTAATTGTTCTCTCTTCTATCATCACGATAGGGGTGCTAAGACTTGGGGGTAAGGTGATAGCAAGAGTCTTATGGGTTTCTTGAGTTTGGAAGTAATGAATATGGCCCGCAACAAAGAGTCGAGGGTTAAAGGTATCAACTATGGATCTTACCGCTTTACTTCCACAATGGTTAAACATTTCAGTACTTCGTGGGTTTTTACACTTATCAGCTAATCCGAAAGCAGGTCGATGGGAAATAAGAACATCAGTCGTTTCTGGAATACTTGTGGGTTCATGCATATGATCGATACCAAAGAAACGAAGACCTGTTAATCCAAAAATTAAGTCAAGATGTTCATTGAGCCAAAAAAAGTTTGGTACTCTTTTTAGTGTCTGCTGGAGTTTTTCTCCTCCCCACAGTTCTTTATTCCCCCTCACACTGAAAAAACGTAATGGAAACTTGAAATGTTTTTCAGGAGGATGATGATAATCAAAAATGTCTCCACAACAAATACAGATCGTTTCGGAATCCATATTTTCAGCTAGCTGGAATAATCGGGAAAAATCCCCCTCCAGATCAGCGCAGAGAAGAATCTTCATTGAAAATATCCACCAGACAAACTAGGCATAGGAGTATATGAATTCTTTTGAATTTACTTAAGTATAATCCACTTTTTGTAGCAAGACAAATTACATCAACAGACTACTTTATCCAAAACATTTATGCATTTCATCCCTTCCTCCCTCTATGGTAAGAAAAATGGTTGTCGAAAAATTAAGCTGTCCAATTTGTGGAAAAATGACAGAAATAGCCACACCTACAGGTACAGAAATAACCCAGATAAAGAAAAAATCTTTCTGGAATACTTTAGTGAGCAATTCCTATGGCACACGAATGGCAACCATTTGTGAGCACTGTCAAAGTCCCATCGCAATTTGGTTTAAAAAGCCCAAAAAATGATCAAGAACTCACATCGTAGCTAATTCCCTCTATGTTGAGAACCGAGAGGATCTGACAATATTATGCTAATGCAATTTGAAGACCTCACTACCGATTCTGCAGTACCAATGATCCTCTTTTGGATAATATTCTTTATACTTAGTCTCGTTTTGATCAATTCACACTCGATGAGCAAACGACGAGGCATTTTTCTTTATTTAATTGCCATTTTCTTTGCGGGGGTGTTTTTAGGGGGTATTCCCAATGTTGTTTTACCAATAGAATATACACTAAACGTAATCGCAAGTAAAGGAGATCTGATCGGAGTTCTTCATCCCCTTGCAATATGTGGTGTAATAATGGGCTCCTCACTAGTTGTAGGAAGAATTTTTTGCGGTTTTGTGTGCCCCTTAGGAGCATTACAAGAAGTAATATCACAGAAGAATTTTCCATCAGATGTTACGAGTTACCAAAAAAATACATCTCATATAAACGTAGATTTACGGTTATCTACTAAGATTCGATGGGTTTTTCTTGGTATTTTGTTCATTACTAGTTTTCTAGGGATTTCTTTTTTCTCAGAGGTTAATCCTCTATCGGGATTCGTGTTTATAATAAGGTTCTCGTTATTTATTATGCTCGTAGTAAGTTTCCTAAGTTTTTTTCTGTATCGGCCATGGTGTCGATTTTTATGCCCATTTGGTGCAGGTTCAGCCTTCTGCGGTCAATTTGCCACCATAAAATATCGACGAACCAGTGATTGCACAGATTGTGGGAAGTGTGAAATCGTCTGTCCGACACAGGAGGCAGCAGCAGATAGTAAGAAAGGAGAATGCTATTTCTGCAATCGCTGTATAGAAGTATGCCCACATGATGCCATTCGTTACGATCTAGAGCTTTAAACATTGAAACGAAGATTCAAGATGCACTGGAAGTTCCCAAGACCAGTGATTTTTTAATTCTAGTTACCAGTCAGAAAACAGGCTATGGATTACCTAAGGTGACTCGCTTAATTCGAGAGATAATGACAGAAAGAGTAATTTAGGTCCATGGAGGTAGTTCATCAAGAACTTTGGGGGAAATAATTCGATCGAATAACGGAATCGATCCAAGAGCAACAAGAGTTCCCACAAGTAACGCGAGCAAATAAGCAACCATATTATCAGAGGGTAGAGGTAAAATTCCCAGTGTAGCATTCCAAAGTAAGTGCCAAAATCAACGGAGGGAGTAAAGAACTAGTTTTGAAATAATAATAACCCCAGGGAAGAGCAACAGCGAATGTTAAGGAACACAAGACAATAATATATAGAATTGCTTCAGAAAAAGCAAGTTCACCTGATACATATCCTTTTAGCGGGGTAGGAAAATGCCAAAGGCCAAAGAAAAACGCTTGAAGAAGATTCGCTTTCCAGAAGTGTTTTCGCGTGACATCCAAAGATATACGGAGAAAGATTCCACGAAATAAGCTTTCTTCCATCATGACATTCACAATATTGGTCACGAAAGTGAAGTAGAGAAACATAACCGTGACCTCAGAAAAATCCCATGCGGCGGCGAAATCCCCGACAATAAAGGTATACATAAGACGCATAGAGACAATGGAGAGGATTACAAATCCCAAACTAAATAAAATATTGTAAAAGAAATACTCCTTTTTTATACCGATATCTGCAAGAGTTTTTCCCATAAAGATAAGTAGAAATAAAATTAAATAACAGAAAATGATTTAGAAAGAAGAATATCTCCCCAGTCCTCATCTAGGGTTAGCTAGAAGATATCGAGCATTTTAAAAACCAGAAAAAATAAAAATAATCCTATAATCAGACCTAAAGACCTGTAATTTTCGGAAAGAGTTGATGATTTTATTTCCACTTCAGCCATTAGTATTCCTCTGACTTTCGATAAGTCGAGAGCTCCTCTGGTACAACCAGACTTAAAAAGTTAGTCAGTTTCAAACTGGATTGTCTACCCTTTTTTTGACGTAAAAAGTCTCAATATGACTGATTCTACCCTTCAGCAAAATCGTTTTTAATCTCACTAATTCTCCAGTGAGTCAGCTCTAAATCCTTTTCACCTACAAAAACAATAACGGAATAAGGGAAGGCATTGAACATAAGGCAATGAAAATCTCGGGATAAAGCTATTTGAAAATTCTCAACAGGGAAAGAAGTACGATTGGATAAATCCAGAACTGTTTTAAGTGCTTTAGAAACCTCATCACTGAACACACTAAATTTTTCATCAATTAAATGAGTGTAAATTTGACTCATTTCTGGACGTGTGTAAATGAGCACATTCTCAAAAATTTGATCGCCATAGCTGTGGATAGAGTCCAATAATTTACTTAAGTTTGTGACGTCGATATGTGAAAAGGATTTATAGGCTTGAGCACATTCCACTGCGAAATCATAGTGTTCTTGATGGACTAAAGTCTTACCTGATATCGTATCTTCTAACTCTGACTGAAACTTTTCTTCAAAATCGTCAATTAAGTCAGAAATAAATCGCTCAAAGATTGGACCCGATTGAAAAGTGAAGAGCATCCCATAGACATATTTCCCCTCAACTAGGATGGCATTATAATGACCGTAATTGACAATTTTAGTCTCCTGTGGACCAAACGTTTCCCCCATAACTTGCATGATCGCAGTAATTAACCCTCCTCTGATTTCACTATTGAAAAGAGTATCAGGCCGAAATTCAAGGGTAAAAAGAGGAATTCCACTGTTTTTACTCGTAATTTCAATGCCTATCATAAGACCATCACAAAAGAATCTAGATTTTCTAGTAGGAGTAGCTAGAGTTAACACTGCATCATAATTAAATATTTCCTAACTTATCTACAAATTGCTAGAATTGATACTTTGAATTCTGAACACAAATATCAGTAATATTTAAGGGGAATAGGGAACAAAATCTATAATTTCTGTTCCTGTTTAAACATAAGAACTAAGTATCCGGCGATAATGAAAAAATAAGATTCTTAAACTGTTCTGTACTAGCCATTTTATCCTCTCTGGATAATCCCTTCCAGAGAAGAAATTGTTGCCTCATAATTCCGATATATCGCTTGACTAAGGCCTGCCAAGCCTGCAGTACCCCCTCTACTCGATTTAATTTAATAACGAATTTCCAATGATTCTTTACCGTGTCTAAATAAGAGTATACATCTACGGTTTGAATTATCCCCATATCAAAGGGGGCGAGATAAACTGTTGTAGTGAGATGTTTTTCTATTCCAGGTTGATTCTTGAAGATTATAGGACTACTCACGAAAAAAGGGCCTCCAACATTTTCTGATTCAAAAATCAAGAGAAATTCGTTCAAAAATGCGAGAATTCCTTCTACTTCATCCTCACTCGAGGCTACAAATGGTAAAGAGATGTTCCACTGGGATCCATCACCTTCAGGTAAGGTAGAGATCTCCCATGATCGCTTCTGGGAAGGTAATGAATTCAAACTTGATTCTCGAAGGGGAAGAACAAGTCCCACAAGCATCCCTAGTCCACTAAAGATTAATGTAATTATAACAGCTCGAGAAGAATAATTTACAGAAAAAGATTCAGAAATTAAGTCGATAGATGAAAGAAATCTAATAACTATTATCCCTCCTGAATAACCTACCATAGATCCGATTATGGCATGTAGAAGAAATTCAGCAATGAACAGTCCAAGAATACTAGAAGGAGACACGCCTAAGGATGTAAATATTGAAATTTCTTTCTTGGAGTCATACACAGTACTTATGGAAGTGTTACTCATCAGAAGAATTGCAATAGCTACCGGAAGAGCTAATTCTAAGAAATTAAACCCAGTCTGAGAGCTAGTGGAGGTAAGGAGAGTTAATGAAAATGATAAAAGAGCAACTGCTGATAAATTTAAAATTGTACGTGGTTTATGCTTTTTCATCCTTTGAATCCCTGTTTTAATTGCTATAAGCACAACCGATGTCTGATTGGATTTAATAAAATGAGCTCCTAACGTATTCTTACGTATTTGTACAAGAAAGCCGGTGGATTCATGAAATAACATATAAAAAATTATTAATACCGAAATTACGTTTATAAATCCAATAAGAGTCAATCCAAGCTGAGGAGCAATCTTAAATCCTGGATGAATGAGATAAAAAAATCCAAAAGCGACGAAGTAAATTATACAGGATACTATAAGCCATCTTTTCTCAGAATTTAAGTCAAAGAGAAAGTTTGACAAGGTGAGTGAGAAAGGAATGAGGAAAAAAGCGAACAGAAGGGCAGTGTTACTTCCGTCGGTAATAATATTCCGAGCCTGACGAAGGGCAGTAAAGGACATAAGACGTGCTTGGTTCATCTCCTGAAGCGCTTCTGAATAGTCATAATTTTGTAATAACGAATTGATAATCTCGATTTGAAGGGAGAGTTCTTGAAATGTCTCATTAACCCTTTGATCATAGATATTGTGGGAAGTGTACCAAGAAATGAACGTTTGTGTTTTTGATTGAAGATCTTTTGAAGTTATGAAAGTCGAAATACCCAGGTTTTTAAATTCACCCTTTTCTACTTGAAAACCATAGCCCCGTAATAAATCTGCACTTGAGTTTGTAGCGTAAATGCCCAAGACATTATTGGGAAATGTACCAATAATACTTGATCGAGTATGAGGGGGAAGGAAGACTAAACTGACCGAGTCCAAATTTTTGTAACCGTAATATTGTAGAGAAGCTCTAGATTCTGGATTTAGTACTTGGTAGGTCAAACTTTGAGATGAGATATACCGAGAGTAGGGATGAGAAATGTCAAAAAGGCCGAGAGTTCCACAATTGAACACCGTTGGGTTAATAGTTATTTTTTGAGTCACTAATTTATTTGATTGGTCAAAAAACACTCTAAATGGGCCTAAATTGTTAGCTTGAACTAATTTACCCTCAGAATTGAAAGTATAGGCTTCTACATCAAATTCGAGGGGATTATCAGGTTGAGAAGAAGAAACTCCATTCACAGTAAAACCCCCCTCTTCATCAGTCTGTGTATAATAAGAATACACTCCAGGACTATTGGTATTCGGATCTCGGGATGTTATACGGATAAGTGCGTTTGCTACATTATCTGTCCATAAGGATGATTCATTATAAATTTTACAAGAGCCTGTGATAACTCCAAAACCAACATGCATATTAGGTTTAACTGAGAAACCCTTAGGTTGTAAATCAAGGTAATTGTCCAGATCGGTATCATTTACTAATTGGACTAAAGCACAAATAGAGTAAATGACTTGAGCTTCAAGTTGATTAAATTGTAGGTAGCTGGGTAAATCAAAAGGTGTATTATAGAGATTACGAGGAGATTGGGCAGAAAACAGTGACAATCCGAGAACATTAGAGGCAATAAATGGCTCCTGATCCCCTACAAAAGTAAAAGGAGCGATATCCTCAAAAATATCCTGAATATTGACATAAGAATCGACACTAAATGAATGATCAGTAGTCATTCGTATCTCAGAGGCATATTGAAGAAAAATATCCCCGATGCTCTTTAAACGGTAGAACAAATTATTACCTGTTGTATATCTTAGTTTAAATTTGTACAGATATCCATAAGGATTAAGTCCGATAATTTTGGTTGAACTAGAAAGATCAAGGGATAAAAACAGTTTGATTCCCCCTTGCCTATTCAACCTATCATAGTTGCTAGAAACAAATTCTCTTGCTCCTGCTGCAGCCTGATTATGACCAGAAAGGGCTAAAAACATCAAAGTTTTTTTGGGGACGACTTTATTATCTTTCATGATTCGTATGAGCTCTAACAAAGTGGCAATCCCACAAGCCTCATCTGCACCAGGGGATAGCGCTGGTACACAGGAAGAGGAGTCAAAATAAGCTGACAAAACGATAATATCATCATCTAATCCAGGTAGTATTCCCATAACATTCTTAGCATCGATCCTTTCCCATTCAATATCTGAATAAATAGTAACAGTCTGATTTACTTGGGTACTTAATGTTCTCATAGTTCCTGACAATGTCTTGTTATCAATATAGATACGGGGGAATTCAAGAGGAATATCTATGGATTTAGTTTCGGCTTCATATCGGTTAGTTTTATCTGGAGTTAAATAAATGACTCCTTTGGCTCCAAGACTTGCTACATTAATCCAATTATGCTGAGAATTAAATTCAAGAACAACAATAGCTCCATCAATTTTTTTACCATCTAAATCGCTATATTTGCCCGAACCTCCATATACCAACATACCTGATAAACCACCGGAGGGAATTTTGGAGGTATGAACAGAATTGGGAGCAAGAGCATGAGCGGAATAATTTTTTCCTCCCAAGGTGAAACGCGTACCACGATCAAGAGGGACAAGATGAGGATAGGAAAGAGTTTGAACCTCCGTCAAATTCTGACTCTGAAAGAAATCTGTAATATAGTCGATTGAAAGTTCATATCCAGGATAACCAGTTACCCGACTGCCGAAACTAGAGAAATTACCAATATGATTTCTAATATTCTGAAAATAATGAGTGGTAATTTGATCACTATAGTATTCATAATCAATTAATTCTTGTATAACGGTTTTTACGTTCTCCACACTTGAAATGGTACTTTTATCACTAGTTACTGTCTCTGTAGTAGCATAATCTGGAGATTTAATGACCAAAGCCACTGTTAGTCCAATAAAAAATGAAATGAAAACAGCATAAGCGAAATATTGAGACGCTAGGATTTTTCTGAGGTGCATTTGTACATCAATTTGTAGGAGGCAGGTTCCTGAGGGAAAATAGAAATTTTACACAAAAAAACATGTGATCAGGTCGCAGAGTGGTTTGCTATAAAAAGTCATCAATAGAGCCAAGGCATTAACACCTAGATTGGGGAAGCAAGAAATACTAAGTTGATCGCATGGAAGAAACGACGAAATAAATAGTAATGTAGTAAAAAGGAGAATATAAGGGATAAAGTAATATCAAGATTCACGTATCAAGCCCTTGTAGACTGTAACTACAATATATGTGTGAGTACTATAGCTATGTACCAAGAAATATCAGTATTTTTAAGAAGGATGGCTAAGTGAGAGGGCATATGGGCCATAAAATAACCCATTTTCAAATTTGTCCGACAAATATATACTCTCATAAAATTTTGTGGGGAAAAAGAAAGATAAAATAAGATAATTTTCGGAACTGTACAATTTTCAACAAAGAGGCGGTAGAGAATTGAAAAATTATATAATGAGAAAGGGTTGTTTGTTTATTTGCATATTCATTTGGATTTTTCTGTTATTCGCCATTACTGCAGGTGATGGAAGTGTACCAGGTCATGAAGTTGAGGAAAACTATTCAAATTCAGATTTAAAATCAATTAAACATGTATATAGCAATGAAGATATCAATGCTCTTTTTAAATGGACAATTATGGTCTATATGGCTGCAGATAACGATTTAGAAGAAGCAGGAGTGAATGATTTATGGGAAATGAGAGATGCGAATTTTGGATCCGAAATATGTGTCGTTGTTGAATTTGATGGGTGGGATTCGTGTCTGGTACAAGATACCGATAATTCAGAATACAATGCAAGTCAGCGGTTTCGAATTCTTGGAGCAGGTGGAGCATTTATTAATTTAGATAACACCAGTGAGGAGAGGAATATGGGAGATCCTCGAACGCTGAGGAATTTTATCGAATTCTCAATAAATAAATTTCCCGCAGAGCATTATTGTTTAGTCATATGGAACCATGGATTAGGCTGGGAAACAGGAGTCGAAGAGTGGACAGATTACACATCCACAACTAATCTAAGAGGCCCTCCAAATATACTACAAAATGTAGACAGATCATTCCTTACACGTCAAAAAGGTGTTTGCTGGGATGATCGTTCATTTGGAGATACTTTAACGGAAAGTGAATTAACATCAGCTCTTTCAGATCTTCCCGATACGTTAGATGTTATCGCATTTGATGCCTGTCTAATGGGTTGTATTGAAGTAGCATACGCTATTAGAAATGATGCTAAGTTTATGGTAGCCTCTGAGGATTCAATAGGATTATCAGGTTTTTACTATACTGGTTTTTTGAACAAGCTAAGCGATTTTACTTCAGATTCCGGTATTGATCCAGTAAATTATGGTCCAGAAAGGTGCGCTCAATTTATCGTTCAAGAAACATATGACAATCTGTTTAACCATCGGGAACTGTCAATGGACATAATACAACTGGGAGTGATTGATCTATCAAAAATACAAGGGTTAAGTAATGATCTATCCGAATTAGCAGAATTCATTAATGTGATGGAAAGTGCTCAATTGTCTACAGTATGTGCAGAACTATCATTTTTGACCGAGTTCGGACTTTCTGAACAAATTGATTTAGTTAAAGTTGTAGATGTTATCAATCGAGTTAGTGATGAGGCTATATCAGCATTAAAAGCAGATATTCTACTTCAGATGCAGCAAACTTGTGTATATCAGAGATATAATAATTCAATTATCACTTCACCCTCAGGATTGACGGTTTATGCCCCTTGGTGTCCAGAATTATGGATTTCAGACTATTCTGAGGTTTCATCGTTTGGAGAGGAAACTGGCTGGTCCGAGGCTGTATCCAAGCTGTATAAAGAGGGTGCAGCACTCGATGTCTCAGATTTTATTCTTTCACATGACAATCCAAGTATAACAAATCGAATCAAACAAAATGAAGTAGCGATAATATTTCTCTCCCTCCACTGGAAAGAGAAAATTACCCTTAAATTAACTGGTCCGTCCCAGACCGATTTTGATATGTATCTGTTTGATTTTGAATTCAATCTATTAGATGAATCTTACGAAGAGGATTATCCCGAAACTGTTTCATATACCGCTCACGATGAATCAGAATCACTTATTCTTCTGATTCACGCATATGAGGGTAGCGGAAATTTTGATCTTGATGCAACTTATTCTACATCCAATGCCCTTGTTGAATTCATAGGGTGCGTAGGGATGTTTGTTACCGATTCAGATAATAACTCAAAAATCGATGACATCCAAATTGTCCTAGCTTTTGATAGTCCTGCCTCGAACACGGTGAAATTTCATTTAAAGGTGGTAGATCATGCTGACTCCTTTATTTTAGAATGGAATCAAACATTCAATGAAGGGACAGAAATAACAGTCTTGGATCTTCCTTTTGAGGAATTATACAAACAAATTGAGACACTCCTCCCCTCACAAAGGTGGGAATGCTTTTATGAGCTTTCTATTATTGAACCAACCAAGTGGCAACACACATTCAGATCTAATCCATTGATCTATCTAATTAAGCTTTCGGACTTAGATCACGTAGTTACTGCAAGTGTAGCTGTAACCCCAGGACAAATAATTAATGTAGAACCTCTTAATCCCCCTTCAACCCCCTCTTCAAAACCCACAGATAACTACTTTGAAATAATCATCATTGGCCTACTTGCCTTAGTACTAGTAGGCGGAGTTGGATATTGGTTTATGCGAAAAAGAACGAGTTCCGTATATAAAAAAGGGGATCAGTATGGATATTCCTTTCAACCCACCAGAACAACTCCTGTGCTTCAATTCTTAGCCGTGTGTCCATCTTGTGGGATAGTATATCAGGTCACGTCAAAGATACAAGTGTGTCCCACATGTCAAGTCAAATTACATTCGATTGTAAAATGAACTTTTTAGCGTAGGTTATGCTATTTTAGGTGAATTCAATTTAAGGGCTTTAAAAACATATCAAAAGAAAATGAGAATCTTTCTATATAGAAGGAAACTTTTTACGTAGGTCTAGCACTAATATGGTAAGATAGAAAATAGAAAAGAAGTGGATACGGTGGATGGATCGAATAAACATAATGGGAATAGATTAATGCAACAGAATATCAGACTGGTACTTGTCGCAGTATGTGTCAATATCATTGTACTGATGATTTCATTCTCAATAGATGGTGCATCTCTGAGTTTTCAAACCTCGTTAACAATTCAAGGGGAAACAGATTATTCAATTGATGAATGTCCAAGATTAGATGAGCTAGTAATAATCGCTAATGAGACAAACACTGAATCCATTAGTTTAGAAATAAGTGGTTGGTTTCCTGGGCATGTTAGAAAAGAATACTATAATTTAACCCCAGGTAGTAGAATAACCAGCAAAACAGAAACGATTCTTCCTAATAACTGGAATTTTCCTCATCTGGTATGATGCTAAGGTGAAATTTATAAAATGAAGTATGGATTTGTTTTTCCAAAAAGTGATGTGAAAAAAGGAATAGAATATGCTCAAGTAGCCGAAAAAAGTGGATGGGATGGGTTTTTTGTATGGGAATCACTTTACGGAGTTGATGCCTGGATTACTCTCACAGCTATCGCATGTAAAACAGAAAGAATACGTATTGGCACGATGATCACACCACTATCACGAATGAGACCATGGAAAGTAGCCAGTGAGCTAGTTACACTTGATACGATATCGAATGGACGGGTCACTCTTTCAGTCGCATTAGGTGCAATAGATACAGGATTTGCCGAGTTTGGAGAAGAAATTGAGCGAAAAATTCGAGCAGAATTACTGGATGAAGGCTTAGAGATCATAACGAACTTATGGGAAGGAAATTTTGAATACAATGGGAAGCATTATCAAACTCGAAAATCAGCATTCTTCGAACGACATCCTCCACCATCACTCGTACAGCACCCACGGATTCCAATATGGGTAGTAGCTGCTTGGCCGTGGAAGAAATCAATGGCAAGATCACTAAAATATGATGGTATCCTGCCAGTAATTATGAGTAAAAAAGGGAAGTTTGAGGAAATAACTCCTGAATATATTCAACAAATAAGCAATTTTATCGAAAAGGAACGTCCAACAACCAATGGATTCGATATCGTCATTGAAGGCACTACCCCCTCTAATGATCTTTCTAAAGCAAAAGATATTGTCAGACCTTTTGAAGAGGCAGGAGGCACTTGGTGGATCGAATCGATGTGGGAGGTAGATACTTTAGATCCAGTTATGAAAAGACTTGAAGAAGGTCCTCCTAAATGAGAAAATTTATCATCCAAGAAAAGACATCTGATGAAAAGTCAAAAAGTCGCACAAAATTATGGTAAAAGCAGAATAATCACGAGATAAAAAGCTAGT
>NJBF01000095.1 GCA_003144275.1 Candidatus Heimdallarchaeota archaeon B3_Heim | reverse complement strand
CTTCATCTATACATTTACTGTGATGATAACAAACACGTTCCTGATTCTTTTCACTTTAGAGTTTCTTTCATTACCTGAATTAAGCATACTATTAGCTCTACAAGCAATCATACAAGCTATTTCTGATTATCCTACAGGAGCACTTGGCGATTGGATAGGCCAACGTTGGATTCTATTTATTGCCGCTCTATCATATGGAATCGGATTTATATTTCTTTCTCAGGCAAGAGATTTAATAAGTATCTCAATACCGTTCATATTAATTGCTTTTGCACGAAGTCAGGAATCTGGTGCTTTTATCTCTTGGCTCGATAATAACTACAAGTATTATGTGCATGAGGATGACGATAGACGAATTTATTCGAGATTTTTTGGAAAATATGTTATGCTCCATGAAATCATCTATGCCCTGTCGTTTATTGTTGGAGGAATAACGGTGACTTATCTTAACAGGTCATTGGTGTTTATATTTCAAGGTATGTCATTAGTTCTTTTATCTATATTCTTCTTAGTCCTTATCCGTGACCATAAAGCTTTTAAGCGCGAAAAACCGCAATTTAGAAAATATTTTCACTATCTTGGAGGAGGAGTCCTCACTGTAACTAAAAACAAGACTCTACGTCTGATGGTTCTTGGTTTGATTATCTCTGGAACTGGTTTTGCCGTGTGGAGTGGACTAATTTTATTTCCACTTTATGATGGTTATGCGAGATCAGATGGTTTGACAGCAATATTACGATCAACTATATTCATTCTAAGTGGTATCTGCACTGGTATTGCAGGAAGTTTCTCTGTACGTATTCATAACACCAAAAAATGGCTTTCAATAGGTATCCTCAGTACTGATGTGTTATTTTTTCTGGGAATGTTCATCATGCTGGTAATAAATCCAGTACCTTCTACATTCAATCTTATATCATTAGGACTTGTAGTCTTTTTCTTTACATTTGCCTTCAGTCCCCGATATTTGGCTGATGTTCTGAAACCACGTTTTTACCTAGATGTAATTCCTGATCATAATCGGAATGCAATATACTCACTTATTCCAACAGCAATCCTTGTTGTTAGTATATTTACAATACCTGTAGGAGGATATTTGATTGAAACGATTGGGTTAAAATACACAATTCTAGTCCTAGCAGCCAATGGACTTATTGGATCAAGTTTAACTGCTTGGGCGATTTACACTCATCAAAGTGAGAAGAAAATTGATGAAAAGGTGTCTGAAATATGCTGCCCCATCTTTCCAAGTAAAATGGCTGATACTCAAACAATTATTCCTCAAACATTACCGTGTTGTTGGTCCTTTGATCCAGTTACTGCCTATATTTGGCGTCAATTAAAAGAAACAATCCTAATAGATAAGATTTTCACTGAAGAAGAGATCAGTCTTGTAGAAAAAATTATGTTTAACGTTAGAGAGTATGGTAGGATCCTTGAGGATGCAATTTCAGAAGGAATTATCGATAAGAGCCAACAGGATCAGTTAGAAAACGCTCGGAATAGGATATGGATCGAAGCACATAATTTAGCAGTAAAGAGCGATGGATTATCGGAGGAAGTCCAAAGAATATTTACTGTGTTAAAAAAAGTTATGAGACAATTAGAGACCAAGAGTATTTTTAGAATTTAAGGGGACAGAGTACGCATATTGTAGTATTCTGAACTAAGTGCTACTCGGTCATTGGAAATTACTTTTTTATCCATTAACAACCCCATAGCCCCTTAAATGGACAAATCCAATGTTTAAGAAAAATCATACCCGCTAAAGAAGTCACAAAGGTTTATTAGAAGAATCAATCCTCAAAACGGGTGAGGCCAAGAGATGACCCAAAATCAAAATTATAGAGCACTCCCGAGTTACGAGTTTATTCCAATCATTAAAATTGTGAAATGGACCTATCTGCCATATCTTATGTTGCAATTCCTAATATTCCTAGATACGCTGGTGAAATACCCTACAAATTTGTTAGAAGCTACAGGAATATTCATAGCCATGAGTGGATGGGGGTATTTAATTATAGCCAGCCCCTTCATGTTAATAGGAGCTGGAATTGAGTATTTCCTAAGACAGACGCGCCTAGATCATATTCCAATAGATACTACCCTTTACGAAGCAATAACACAGCCAACCATAATGTTGGGCACTATAAAAATAATTGTACCGAAATCAAGTAGAGAAAATGACATTATGGAAGAAACTTAACTAGGAACGGAAAAGAGGTAATACACCCATCCTCTTTCATAAGGTTCCTTGGTACAGAGGCTTTATTAAATTAAACCTCTTCTGACAATTTCTGAGCTCCGATGTTTTTCCCAGAGTGTTAAGAATTGCTTCAGAGTTTGGTCATTCTGATAGATTCTATCACGTGCCACCCTTTTTTTCCTTAAGAGCTGAAGAAAGTCTTTTCCGAGTGTTTCTTCATAATAATGCCCTTGTTTATATGGGACACCCTTGTTTTCACATAATTTAATTGTGTTAATAGCAATTTGACCAGATTTGATAGCGTAAGGAATCCCCTTCCCACTGATTGGATCAACTAGGCCTCCTGCATCACCGACCGCATAAACATTCTCCTTAAATAATTGAGGTCTCACACTAACTGGAATTAAATGGCCTTTAAACCGTTCAGTAGTTGAATTTTTCAACAGATCCTTAACAAAAGGCATATTAAGGAATAAATTGAATTCTTCCCTAGACTTATTAATCCTAATTAATTGATTTCCCCAACCAACAGTGATTCGATCAATTTTAGGAAATAACCAGGCGTACCCCAGATGACTGAGGCTTTTAATGCTGAAAAACAAGTGTAGCGATCTATCCCCTAGGAACTTGGCTATGGTTTGTTTGGATATTTTCATTTCTTGAGTGATTGTTAAGATGAGATCTTCTCTCGGAAAGCGAGGCCAATACAGCTTCCTTAAGGTGGGAGAAGAAACACCATCAGAAGCAAGGACATAAGTTGCCTGATATTTCTCTTTCGTTGTAGAAATAGTGTACATCGGCCCTTGTTTTTCTATTGCGACCAAAGGTTCATCATCTTTGAATACGACTCCATGGGCCACAGCTACATCAGTTAAATATTTGTCAAAAACACTTCGCCAAACCACCGCCCCCTCTCCCTTTTTAGAATAGCTTTCTCCATCTAAATGATGAAGCTCTAAGGAATCGATTACTCGAGCAATTTTTTCCTCGGGATAAACAAGAGCTTCTACCATTTTCCAATCTATAGCTCCACCACAGGCTTTGTATCTGCCTGTTATCCCCAAAGATTCCTTTTCAAGGAGGCAGGCTGAATATCCATTCTGTGCTGCATGGATTGCCGCGCTAGCTCCACCTGGCCCTGCCCCTACAACGATTATATCAAAGGGTTTAGAGTGATTTACCATAGAGCCACCAATTGAGAGGCTGGATAAGTTGCTAGAAGAATTTTTTCCAATGACAGTAATTTCCCTCAATCCGATTTAATTGAATCAGTCAGAGGATTAATTAGAAAAAAGTGATGATTTTTATCAGCAATAGAAGAATTCACCAATCTAGTGGAATATTCAGTGCCTTCCTAGCTCGCTTGGTCAAAACTCGGATTTAAAAGATACTTTTTAAGAAGAACTCAGTCTTTCTGAATTTATGACTTTTTTTCGATTTCATTTATTGCAACTTTTAATTGGTCCGCGTTAACTATTTTAAACCTTGGGTTGATTTCCCCTACTCTAGTCACCCACTTCGTTTTTAAAAGGTTCCTAAGAGTTGTATCCTCACTTATGAACATATTAGCAGTGATTATCGAACTCGCTAGTACTAAACAATCAATATAGTCTGAATGGTCATTTCTAAAATAAAAGGCTAATCTTTGGACTTCTCCATTCCAAGGATCGATTGATATCACATCTCTCCACCTGATTAATGCATTTATTCCCTCAATTACATCATTAGATGTTAATTTGCCCGATTTTATCATTCTTGCACCCTTTGCAGAAAGTTCAAACAGGGTAATGGAAGAATAATGCAATTCTAAAGATTTAATCTGATGTGCAAAAGAAAGAATTTCTGGAGAAGAGTTTTCTACTTCAACTTTGATTAAAGGAAAGAAATACGAAGAATCAAAAAAAACTTTCACGTCTCAAGCTCCTTCGCAAGTGTCAAACGATCTTTTTTATACTCATCCCAGCTAATATTGACCTTAGGAGGTTGTGACAATAATGTAATAGGATCTGGAATTATTTCAACAATTAAACGACCATGTACGACCGAATACTTGATATCTTGGTTCTTTTTGAGTCCCATAGCGATTCGTATCCTTTTAGAGGGGAATAATTCGCCTTTGGAACCCACTTTTCCTTCATCTGTTGTCATACACACACTCGTATTTTTAGACGTTTCTCTGGTATATAACTTTTTCTCTGGTAGCTTTTTAGGAGAAAATTTCCCACGAGATTTCTTCGATTACTTGTCAGATGAGTTATTCTGAGTAATGGATTTTTCAGGGGTATCGGTTTCTTCAGGGGCCTTAGACACTAATAAACTCACAATACGTAGTTTTGTGACTTCAGCAACGCTAAAAATCAGATTTTGTATCCGAATTTTTTCATTTTCAATAGGTATGCGTCCCATTTTTTCAATAATCAAACCACCAATCGTTACAGAGATATCTGAGTCCAGTTCTGTCTTAAAATAGTCATTAAAATCATCAATTGATGTTTGACCGTTAACGTTGGATTCTCCATTTAGTCCTCCTCCTACAGGAGTGATTTCCTCAGGTTCGGTATCATATTCATCTTGAATATCACCAACCAGAAGTTCGAGAATATCTTCTAACGTAATCAATCCCACAACTCCTCCATATTCATCGACCACTACAGAGCAATGACGTTTCCTTTCTTGGAAGGTGGTTAACATACGATCAGCACGCATTGTTTCAGGAACAATGTCCGCCTCTCTGAGTAATTCTGTAATGTTAATGTCTTCTAAAGTATCCTCAAATTTTACATCCTTCTCAAAAGCAAGTTCCATGTATTCTAACAGATCTTTAGCATAAAGAAACCCAATAACACTTTCATGGGCCGAATCAAAGACTGGAAAACGAGAATGACCGCTTTTATTTACCTTTTTTACGATTTTAGCAAAATCATCAGTCATTGAGATAGTAACCATATCTCGACGAGGTGCCATAATCATCCGTACTTGTGTATCAGGAAGATCAAAGGTTCTTCGTAGGATGGCTGTCTCTTGTTCTTCCAATATTCCCGCTGTAGATGACTGTGAAATCAAAAGCTTTAGCTCGTCTTCTGAATGGATGCTACGATGGCCTACAAGCGGTTTAATTCCAAATATGGCCAATACTAACCAACCAGTTTTATTAAAGAACCAAATGACAGGTCTGAAAAGCGACGTAAACCAATGAAGGGGCTGCGCGATCCATAAACTGGTCTTCGCAGGATACTGGAGAGCTATGCTTTTTGGCGCTAATTCACCAATAACTACATGCATGTACGTTGTCATAGCGTAAGCAAAAATACCACCCAGAGCAAGACCGCTAAAAACGGCAAGAAAATCGAGATCATGGAAAAAAAGTTCGATCACAGGATCGATATATGATCCTGCTAAGAATCCTAAAGCAAGGCTTGCCATGGTAATTCCAAGTTGAGTCGCACTAATTACCTCATCTTGATTTTCAATGGCTTTTTGCACAGCTTTAGCACGACGGCTGCCAGTTTTTTGAATTAATTCTTCGACCTTAGACGGTCTAACACTTACAAGAGCAAATTCTGCGGCAACGAAAAAACCATTGATTAACACAAGGAATAGCGCTAATAATAAGATGAAAATAAAGCTAAGAAGATCAAACTCTGCCATTAGTTTCGGTTAGCTCCGATTAATTTGAGAAAAACGTGAAAGATAATTGTATACAATTCAGACAAAAGTCTCATTCTTTAAATTGTGTTCTGAGACAGACTGTGAGTGATACTTTGGTTAAACTTTATTAAACTTCCACTAAATACTTTTCACCATAATTAATTTATAAATTCCTTTAATAAACTCGTTAGTTTTCTCCTCTCCTAAGTCGTTGAGATACTCGGTTTAGAGTTAGTAATAAGCTATTAAACTTTACAACCGTTCTGAAAGACTTACCCAAATAGGACAGCTAGGAATAATTGGGAAAAACTATTCTTAACTATCTTTGGAGCTGTCTTCCTGATTCATAGACGCGAGCCGGCATTCATGCAGGTCTTACCGCCTCTCCACAGGCGTTTAATGTCTCCGCGGAACTCTCGGCGACAGAAAATACATATGACTTTCCTGATTGATTAGCAGCTTCTCTT
>NJBF01000014.1 GCA_003144275.1 Candidatus Heimdallarchaeota archaeon B3_Heim | reverse complement strand
ATTTCGCGTCTCACTTAGAAAAAACTTACAATAAATCTCCAGGTAATATAGAAGTAAAAAATATTACTGTAGAAAAGAAATTAGGTTCAACTGGCATACACATTGTCAGAGTTGCTCTCGATTCTGAAGTAGGTTCTGACGATGCGAGTATTGCTGTAAAAATATATGATAAGTCAGAACAAGCTCTTGAGGTAGTCAAACGTATCAATATGTTGGAGAAACGTCTTTTTGATTATGCAAAGATGGGAATAGCATCTGCATCAGTTATTTTCTTTTCAGGAAGCGTAATTATTATGGAAGGAATTCAGGGTGATGTTTTTCGTGAATCCAAAATTCCCAAACCACAAAAATATCGCTATGCAGGTCGAGGATTGGCTGCATTCCATGGCGCGCAGAAAAATCGTGTCTGGTTTGATAAATATAAGCTATTATTAGCGCGCAGCCTTGAATCCGCACCTATTTCTGGTGAAAAGAAATTGCAACTACAAACAAGTTTTAACCGTGTTCTTCCTTTAGCTGAACAAGCATCACAACATTCTGGTTGTCCTAGCTTTGGTGATTTTCATCCTGGTAATCTAATCTTTGATATTCGAGTTGGGAGGAATCCAATGATTCAAACCCATATCATCGATCCTGAGTTTCTAGACATTTCTTCTGAGAATGATCGGTTGGAAGATATCTGTAACTTCTTTGCTGTAGAAGCAGTGGATCAGTACAGAATGGACAAGACGTTAACTAAGCTTGCAATGAATATTAAGTCATTCTTAGCAGGTTATAAGGAAATTCTAGCCCATAATCAATCTAGCATTACCGATTATTATTCTAAAGACTATATCCCCATCAACTTCCACCTGGCATTAATGATCTTGATGAGTATATTGAATATTCAACACATGGAGGATATATTTGGTGGTGAGGCAGGTATTCAGAGAGAAATTGCATTACGAAGTAATTTAATTGAAAAATTACTTGAAGACAACTCTTTTCCAGATTAAGGGAAATCCGTATGGAACATCAAGTTCTTTATTCTATTGCAGGAATTGCTACAACTATTCTTGTAACTGATGAGGATTTCTTATTATTCTTAGATATAGGAGGTGGGACCCTTCGCGATATAGTGGAGAATAAGAATGCATTCCCAATAAATAAGCCTGTTCACATTTTAATCTCTCATGACTAAATTTGTCAGACAACTATTTGAAAAATAGTTCTGGACAGGATGAGTCACACATCCACTATCCGGCTGGTTAGCAACCAGAGAATTGTTGCTTTCCATTGGGACTACTTGCATCAGATCTTCTGGCGACATCCCAAACACCAAAACTTTTTGACCAGTCTGGGTCATTCTTCTCTTGCCTTTGACGGGTAACTCGTCTAACGAAGTTACAAGGGAATATGACCTAGGAGCTAAGTAAATTTTTTTGTCATCACCTCGGTGTTGATGAAGTACAGGAGGGACGCCTTTTAAGTTTGTAAGGGAGAGAGAGAGGTCAGCGAATATGAGAACTAGGGAATTGTCGGACAAAAATGATCATGGGCACTTTGATCATTGTGGAGGTTTGTACACTTTTCTAGGTTTTTTACGCATGCTTGGTCATAGACAAGTTGTAAGTGTCTATTCACCAGAAGGGAGCAATGAAATTCAAGCTATTATCGAATCCTTCCTTTCAGTGTATAAGCCGTCACTTCCTTTCCCATTTGAAGAATTAAGATTATCTCATGGGGACAGGGTAAAAATTACTGATTAAGTTGAGATTGAAAGCTATCAAATGCAGCATCAGGGGTCAATCATCGGAGTGGGAGCAATGTCACCAATTCCGTCATTGGGTTATGCAATCTACTTTAAGGGTGAAAAATGGCTAGCATTCACAGGTGATACAGGATATCATAAAAATACTGAAATACTTGTTGATAATGCATCCTTCGCTTATATTGAAGCAACAAACAAAAATGGAGAATCTAATTCTTATCATTTGACTCCAGACGAAGCACATAAACTAGGACGTTTGGCAAATAACTATCGCTTAATCCATAAGAGATACGAATCTCGTTAGTTAGAACATTTATATCAGCGATATTTAGTACAAATTCACTAATAGAGTTGAAATTGGAAGTTCACCTCATAAAAAAACATCAACCCCATACTGATATTCTTAGCCAGAGGATAGATATTGTTAAAAAAATACCCTTTCAAAATTTAAGCGTTAGTAGTTGTTGGAATTAAAGTGCCATCTAGAACTTTCTTAAAAGAAGTAGAAACAATTCATAATGATACCCATAGTGGAGCAGCTAAGATCGCGGAAAGCTGCTTAATTGCTTTGAAACAAGAGTGTTTGACAACAAGGAATCAATTTTCCCGATCGTTTTTGAAAACAGCAATTCAGCTCCTTCTCGACACACATCCAATGGCTACAATCGAAAACGCACTTTTACCAATATACGTCCGTCTTGTGCAACTTATAGACTCCCCTCATTTAGAGAATGGTGATTCAAAACCAGCGATAGAAATGATCTTCGCAACCAGACGCGAACAATTACGAATTGGTGAAAAACAGACACGAGAGACACTGGTCAATACATTAAAACGATTTAAGTCAATTTTAACGTTCTCTCATTCGTCTACTGTTATAAAAGCCCTTTTACAATTAGCACGTGAAGGATTTACAGATAAAGTCATATATATTTTAGAATCACGACCCTTGAAGGAAGGAGAACGAACAGCCTATTCCTTAGCTAATGCCGGCTTTAAAAACGTCGTTCTTGGAATTGATTTAGCGATTCATGAATTCGCTCAACAAGCAGAAGCAGCAGTATTTGGTGCTGATATGATACGAGTGAATGGAAAAATTCTAAACAAAATTGGATCCGTAACAATAGCAAAGCTATTTCGTGAACTAGGAAAAGAAGTTATTGTTGCAGCGTCAATGGCGAAAATCTGTTTGCGAGGAATTATTGAAAAGGATCATGGGTGGCATCCAGTTATCCCCCAACGCAATCCAAAAGAAATTTCAAATATCATACATCCAAACTTAACCACTTGGAACAAATATTTCGAAGTGGTTTCACCTAAACTAATTACGCTTTTAATAATGGACAAACAAACCTTCAAAACACCAATTGAGCAACATTTACCCGCATTTATTGAAACTAGTGCACTGGCAGGTCAAATTGAGAAATTACGGGTTATTTGGAACGAAGTAGATTTCACAATGGTGTAAATTGATAGATTAAGGTAATCCATTCGTATGATATTTATTACCAAGGTTTTACTAATTCTGGCTGAATGGTTGGGATCTCGAAAGTAAGAGCTGCACGAAATGGTTCAGTTCTCTTAGCTTTGCGAATATTTGTGATTTCACCACTAGTAATTCTAATTTTGACACTTTCTTCTAAAGCTGGCTTGTACGCAGAATCAAATATTAATAGCCATGTAGAATTATTGCTCTCATTCCAAGCGACTACATTAATCTCATCTTTTTCACGATCCTCTATTAAATCAAGTATATGGTAAAAGCCTTTGAATTGTTCAATTTCTTTTGGATCTTCACTTGTTGACAATACTATGGGAACTTTACTCAGTAGCCTTTTAGGTATTCCTTTTTTAGAGTCATCTACCCCCCGATTTGGTAATTTTCTCTTAAAGATTCCCTGAATTTTTACTTCACTATTAACTAAATCTTGACGTAGCCTTGTCAAAACAAATAAACGATATACCGAACGATCTACCTCCTCTTGCTTACTAAAATTCTTTACAAGGAATTTTAAAATATTAATTGCTAACTCACGCTGTTCATGCGAATAAAGATCATTCGCATAGGCATGCATAGAAGAAATTAATCCTTCCATCATATCTGAATTCCTTTTAATCAACAGAGCTGATTCATTCTGTTGACCAGTTGCTATTAAGGCAACTGATAACCCTAGTATTTGAGTAGAAGAAAGTTCTGGATCCATTTGAGGAACGGCTTTAAAGAGTTCTAATGCTCGTTCATACTTCCCTAACAGTAAGTATAGTAAACCTTGTAAAGCTATTAAGTTTTCTATTGCCTCTCTCCCTACAGCAATGTAGTTCATATATACTCGACAAGCTTCAGCATGTACTAATGCTTCTACAATTTGGTTACGTGATATTCTATAATCTAATAACCAACTATGGTGTTCGAATAATTCAGATCTCAGCATTCTCTCTACTATAACGCGTTGTTCTAGCCCATCAATAGAATAAATTAATTCGGAGCTTTTTGCTAGAATTTCGAGAAGTACCTCTTCTGCTTTGTGAATATGAAAGGTTTCTCGGGTTCCACGGGCTTTTATCACTAATTGCTGAGCAATAATTAAACCATCCTCAGGAGTTAACACTTCGGGTTCGTGTTTTGGGGCGATTGCGACAATTTCTTTTTCGATTTCTGCCAGACTACTGTCGGCCCCCACTTCAGCTGCTGACCTGACAAATCTCGCAGTATCGGTTAGATCATCAATTAGCATTGCTACATCAATATATCGACGAGTTTTCTTCTTATAACTCCATGATGCGCGAAAAACTCTCTCAACAGTCTGATCCAAAATTTTACGCATCTTCGTGTCAGATACGGATGCTGCTAAGATCGAAACAAACGAACCACATGATAAATGGTCAATCCCTTTGAATACTTTGTTTTCTTTAACTATTCTAGCAACACCTTCGTCATCAGAGACTAAGGCTACCTTGTTGTTATCTTTCAAACTAAATTTTTTAGCTAAAATTACAACATCGATATCTGCAGGATCGTCTTTTACACGTACCATCCGTTCTTGAATAGCATATTCTGCTGTTCGATTCCACAGTTTCGAGGATCTCTTAACAGGTTCCATACGTATATACTTTGGTATAAGTCGTCGTAATTGCCGGAATCGTCCAGGAATATCTGATTTCGGGATTTCATCAGGTACCATTATCTCCATCCCTACAGATTGCCCAATTTTTTGAAGATTTGGCATTAAGGAATCAGATACACCCGCATTCAACAAGGAAATGAAAAAGTTCGTGTCAAGAACTACAACATCAAATACTGATTCAGACACAGATAGAAACTCCAAGGATAAGTATTAATCTAGAATTAATCTGGTATTTATTAATGGTAAGTATGTTATTCAGGGGTTAAAAGTAAGTAGAGCGGAGGGCGTGATTCGAACACGCGTAATACAGCTTTGCAGGCTGCTCCATAGCCACTACAAGCACTTCATGACAAATGAAGAACCCTTTGGTACCTCCGCGTAAAGTCAACCACCTTAAAGACAATAATTCAGTAAAACTTGATAAATTAAAATTATTTCGTTTTGGTAAATTTCTTGTAATACTCCGATAATAGATTTTTTTTGCGTTGAAATGGAGTAGTAGTTTCCCCAATCCAAGTAAAAACTAAAATAATCAAAACGCGTTTTGTTTTTCCTCCTTTTCAAATAAAATTTTAAGAAATACGTCCACAAGGAAGCAATATTGAACTGAGATTCGGATTTAGGATTATGATATTTCAAAATGTTTTTAGAGGAAGCACTTGTTTTTGATGTTAGAAGGATTATTTATGACTGAAAGCAAATTTCACGTATACGTCCCGAGTATGGATGGGGAATATGTTCCTGTTAAGTTTACCTCTCGCGCTGAAGATCTAAAAGACACAGAAGTGTTAATCTTTCTTGATGAGGAAAAAAGACAAATCTATATTTGGACAGGAGAAAATTCATCTGTTAGAAAACGCTTCATCTCTAGTCAAATAGCACGACAAATGCGTCTTGAAAAAGGAATGACCCATAGAATTTCCACTGAAGATCAAGGAAACGAGACGATAAAATTCAAAGATTTTATGATACGGCTAGAAGCGTCACCTGTGTCCCCTAGTTCGTTACTAGACGTAACACCTGCAGTACAAGCCGCGTCTATAAAAGAAATAGCCCCTCCCCCTAAAACAGCACAACCTAAAAAAGCTAAGATAGCTACGGATAAAAGTAAGGGAGAAAAAGTAATAAAACCTGTTTCCCCTCCTCCTCCACCAATTTCAAAAACCAAACCGAAAGAAGTTAAGGCCAAAGAACGTGTTGAGCTGAAAGAAGAAAAAGAAACTTCAATCTTATATTTTGCTGCAGATGAAGATTCAGAAGTGACAAATTCGAAAGCAAAACTTTTGTACCCCGCATCTAAATCTGAAACAACTCTCACGATGCTTCATGCATCATCAGCTGCCACCGAAGGAAAAATCGTACTATATTCCATTAAAAGAAATACGAAAACAGCTACTTGCAAAACAGCGACACCAATATTTGTGATTTATTTATCCCCAAACATGAATTCCGTGCAGGCTCTTGATGATCTAGAAATACCAATCGCTGCAAGTTATTCTATCTATTACACATGTCCTGGAAACACTTTCTTGGGAATAAACCTCGAGTAACGATCTGATAAGCATAATTTTTGTGCTTTCAGTTTTTTTTAACCAACTACTTCGTTATTTGCTACTACTACCCTCTCTTTTTCGCGATAAAAACAATTTTAACACTCTTTTCTCCTCATCTTTAAACCTCAACAAGGTGTATTTTGATGGGTGATCATAAATTCAATTCTCGTTTAACAGGTTTCTTCAGAATGTCGATGTCAGATCGACAAAAAAAGATAAAGGAATTGTGTCAGCTAAGTCAAGAAGATTTAGATTATTTAATCGAATCTTCGACTACTTTAGACAAGGCAGGCCAAGGTTTTTATATAGAAAATACGATTGGAGTACAACAAATTCCTCTAGGAATTGCCACAAACTTTACTATCAACGGTGAAGATGTTCTTGTTCCAATGTCAGTAGAAGAGGCTTCTGTGGTAGCTGCAGCATCCAATTCAGCCAAAGTGACTCGTGTTGCAGGTGGATTCACAACAAGTAGTACACCACCAATAATGATTGGCCAAATCCAGATTATTAACGTACCAAATCCCTTTTTTGTTCGGGAACTGTTTTTAGAGTACGAAGAAGAAATTATCAAGATAGCAAATGAACAAGATCCAATTTTGGTGAAATTTGGAGGGGGATGCAGGGGGATAAATGTAAAAGTTCTTATGGATACAATTACTGAGCCCATGGTCGTTTTAGAACTGTTAGTTGATGTACGTGACGCGATGGGTGCTAATGCGGTAAATACTATGAACGAAGCTGTAGCACCACTATTAGAAAAATTATCTGGTGGTAGAGCTTTATTACGTATAATTTCTAACCTTGCAGTTCGAAGACTTGTCCGTGCAAAAGCTATTTTTAAGGCTGATGAACTCAAAACTGAAAAATTATCAGGTACAGAGGTAGTAAATGGAATTTTGAACGCTTATGCTTTCGCAGAGGCGGATCCATATAGAGCATCAACCCATAATAAAGGGATTATGAACGGTATTGATGCTGTCGCGCTAGCAACTGCTCAAGATTGGCGTGCAATCGAAGCAGGGGTCCATACTTATGCTGCTATCAAAGAACCTGGGAAATATGCTTCACTTACGACATGGGAGAAAAATGCAGTGGGTGACCTCGTGGGAACTATAGAAATACCTCTAGCCGTGGGATTGGTGGGTGGAGTTGCGAAAATTCATCCCATTGCTCAAATTGCTTTTAAAATCATGAAGCTTACTATTCCTGGTGGAGCGCTAAAACTAGCTGAAATAATGGCATGTGTAGGATTAGCACAAAATTTTGGGGCTCTTCGAGCTTTGGCATCAGTTGGTATTCAAGCAGGTCATATGAAATTGCATGCACGTAATCTTGCAGCATCTATGGGAGCAAAAGGTGAGATATTAGATAAGGTTATCGATACTCTTACTGACCGGGATTTAAAAGTTACGTATGACAATGTAAAATCAATCTATGAAGAATTAACAAAGTAGATTAGTTATAAGGTTTCTTTTAGGATCGAAGGTTATTCCTTATTATTATTAGAATAATCTTCATCCTCTTGTATTTCCCATTGATCAATACCAATCATTCGCGATTGACACTCGAGATTCATCTTTGTTAGATTATTTAAAAAATTCGCAAGAATTCTTCCAGTAGCACCCCAGATGATTTCTCCTCCATAGTTAAAGAATGGAACATGAAAAAGTTTTCCTCCTTCATAGGGTACGGCTTCTGTCCAATATTGCTTAAAATCGGAGATTCTATTTAGTGCGACCTTCAAAATATACTCAATCTCATCAGAATTATGATTATTACAATTTATATCAAAATCCTCTGAAATATAACCCACTACTGGGGTGACAATATACTGACTTACCGTGAATATATCATCTAATAATCCTAATATCTCCACATCTTCACATCCAATTTCCTCGTGAACTTCACGAATTGCAGTTTGAACTAAGTTTTCATCAAGAGTTTCGTCATATCTACCCCCAGGGAATGAAATTTCATTTTTATGATGAGATACTTTGTCTGTTCTCCGAGTAAAGAGTATATACCACTCATTCTCATCTTGAAATAATGGAATAAGAATAGATGCCCTTCTATATCCTTGAGGAACTTCGAGAACTTTGCGTGAATTATTTTGAAGGACAGTACGTATTTCTTGAAGACATTGTGGAAGTTTAAACAAATAAATCTCCTATTTATAGCCATTGGGGGTTTATTTAAGACATTTTTTGGAATTTTCTGAAAATTGGACGGTTTTTCCTATCATGATATTTCTCTCTTCATTCGATAGGTTTAGCTAAGTATATAATTCAGAGATTTCTTGATTTATACGATAAATCACAAGTTAAAACATCACGAATATTCAATAAAACTAACAAGCTGGAATTACCTGAAGTTAATGGTTATATGTAATGCCATTTATCAATGTAACTTTTGCAGAGGCAAAGAATTCTTTAACAAATCGATCCTTAATAGTCGAAATGTTAAAAGAAAAAAAAATAAATCCAAAAGAAGCCGATCTGTTAGAAAGTATGCATTTATATGCACAAGATCAGGAAAAAACCTCTCTGCAAAAAGTAAAAGATTTGTCTATCAAATATTTTCAAGATGAACCAGAGGATGCGTATCAAAAAATAAAACGATTTGTCACAAGTGATAATAAAAGAGTTGCCTGGGTAATTTTCTCCCGTACATTCCAAGAAATTCCTTATGATGATAAAGATCCGTTAGATGACTATACACCACGAGTTTCCGAAGTGTTGATTATAAAATCTACCTTCGTTGCGATTAAATAGGTTGGGAGAATCAATAATGACAGAAATAAGTTGTGAACAATTAGCAACGGAAGCTGAAACCGCTACTAGCCACTCTCTGGTGATTGCCGCAGAAATCTATGAATCAACAGCTAAATGCTTCGATTCAAAAGGTAACAGAAGAAAAGCAGGCCAATATCTAACCATTGCTGGAGATTTCTATCTAGAAATTAAGAAAATGGATAAGGCTGCCAGTTGTTATGGAAAAGCTATCGTTAGGCATCTAATGACTGAAGATATTGAAACAGCGAAAATTCTTGTCGATAAGGGAAAAGAATATGGTTTTACTTCTGCAACTTATCAATTTAAGATGGCATTAAATGCCCTAGAACGAAAAATATCTGCAGATGAGGAAAACATTCAGGAAGAGGATGAATCTGCTCATACTGATATTGAGGAAGAGCTTCCAGATATCAAGATATTACCTCTGGAGGAAGAAGAAGATTTATTACCTCTTGATGACGGTGATTATGTGAATAATACTGATATTGATTTCAATCGTCAAGATTTTATTGTCCCTCAATTAAAGACTGATGATCCCTCTAAAATGAATTCCTTCGCAGTATTAGCTGCAGTCTCGGAAAATGTAAGAAAAAAATCAGACAAGAAAATAAGAAGTGATGCTGTAGTAAAAGATCAAAGGGGAGAAACAAAATTTTTGTCACCAAGATCATCTATTAACCCTAAAATCAGCATCAATAAAGTAAAGGAGGCAGATAAAGAAACGGAGTCAAAATTAGACTCAAAAGTTGAAGATACAGAACATTTACAAGATGAAGCACCTTCTACAGAACGTATGAATGTTACTGACACTTTAGACCTCGAATATGCTGCTAAAACGGAAATTACAAATGAATACGAAGAAGACCTCGTAGATATTGAAGTAGTAGATCGAATTCCATATAGGTGGGAAGTAGTCGATTTCCAGACAGATTTTGAATTAAACAACAGAAAAAAAACAAAGGAAGGAACAGTATTCACTTGGAAAGCTGAAAAACTGATCCCAGGAAAAACAGGCACCATTGAGTATGTGTTACGTAAACGAGTAGAAAGATCGATCATACTCCGAAAAGAACGTCAAGTTGTAGTTTTGAATTTATACCATTCCTTGCATCAGAATTTAGAGGCTCAATTGAACTTCGTTAATACAACAGGAGGAGCTATCCAAGAAATACTGATTGAAGACGTTATCCCTCCAGAATTAGTTGTGAATCAAGCGTATTCTCCTCAAAAAATTCGTCCTGTTAGGATTCCAACACATGATTCAACTTTATTTAGATGGATATTTAGTAATCTACCCCCTGGTGATACTTTTTCCTCAAATTATGTTTTTAAGGAGAAACCGTTAACTCGCCACTATATAACTGAAGTTGAAACTGATCCAGGTAAACTCACCTGTAATAAAATTTCACAACCACTTATAGATTCATTTGATTGTGAGTACATTTGGATGTATACAATTGAAAATATGTCAACCAATGAAATCACGTTAATTGATCGCATACCACTTGATTATAGTATATCTCTTGTTGATCCAATACATCTTCGGCCGACCATAGTTCGAGAAAAATCAAATTCTCTCTTAACCTGGAATTTGGAGTCAAAAGAAAAAATTTTCATAATTATACGTATGTCTGGCCAAGAATCATTTACACCTCTATCACCTACGATTGAGATTAAGAATGTCAAGGAAATCCAAATGCTAGAAACTAGTTCAGATTCTAAAAAGGCTTTAATTGACATCAGACATCTTAAACTTAAATTCATGGAGATTATCTAATTGTCCGAAAGCTCACCTCATTTTGATATGCAGCAGTTTAACCATGTGATATTAGCGGTTCTATGGGACGACATCTCGGGACCATCGATAATTTCTCTATATCCATTGGCTTTCGACGACCCTGAATCAATAGCATTACAAATATATTTAGCTTCAGTAACAGTTTTTGGTCAACATGGCCAATCTCAGAGGACTGAATTTAGTGTTCCTTTGTTGAGTTTAGGACAAAATATTCTCGCCCGAGTGGCATTTGATGCATGGTTTGATCCTTCAATTCGTGGAGAAGAACGACCATTTTTTCTAGCTATAATTGGTAAACACGACAGTGCAAATCTTTTAAATACACATCTTGATACACATATTTTTACATATTTAGATATATTAAAGGAAGAAAAAGATGCCTTTAATGCAAGATTAGTATGGCAAAAAATTACAGATTCAATTAGCGACCCTCCGTTGAAAAAACCCCAATTTGATCCTACCGATATAGATTCGGATTACGCTATTCCTCGTGCCCTTAAAGATTTACAAACAGCAAGTGAGGCATGGTATAAACTCAAAGATCGTAATCAACTTTGGACAGCTATGAAAGTGGCTAATCGGTTAGAAAATATTGATGATAAAGCAGCGGGTGAAGCATTTATTTTATCTGGGAACATTTTCCAAGCCGCTAACAACTTCCAAGATGCACAAAATGCTTTCAAACAAGCTACTGATGCTTTCTCTAGAGCTCATGATTTTCAAAAGTCAGGACAGGCTTTCTGTTTAGCAGGAAAAATGGCGTATCAATTAGGTGATAATGATCATGCAATTGAATTGTTTCAAAGTGGAGCTGTCTGGATAAAAGACCCTAAATCGCAAGCTTCAATACAGTATGATATGGCACTAGTATATCAAGATCTCAATCATTTTGAAGAAGCAAACGGATGTTTTGAGAAAGCAGTAAAGTTGATTGAAGAAATTGATAGTCAGATTGCGGCAAGATATACTTCGACATATGCCAGTAAGTTAATGCTCCAAGCGGAAAAGGAAAAACTAGAAAATCCAGCATATGCCCTCGGCTTGACGCGTAAATCTGCTGAACAAAGAATCAGAGCTGCTGATTTCCTTAAAAAGAGTGATGAAGGGCTCGAGGAAGCTGCTACATCTTTAATGCTAGCTGCTAAAGTATATTTTTCCTTAGAAAATGAAAACAAAGGAATAACTCTTGTAATACATGCTTCCTCATTATTTAAACGTGTGGACAATTTCCAATCAGCTCTTAAAACGTTGTATGATGGTGCTCAAACGGTAAAAAATATAGAATCAAAATTATCATTATTAAATAATGCTGCTTCCATCCTTCCTGAAGATCAATGCGATGAACTTCTACAACGATTGTTAGGGTTGATAACTTATGAAATTGGACGGATTGAAATGGAAAAAAATCACTATTTACTATCCAGAGATTGTCTCTCCCGATCAAAAAAACTACTTACTATTGCCAAAGCTCCTGCAACTGAATTAATTCCTGTGTTAATTCTCTTTGCAAACAATTCCTTTAATATAGAAAATTTTGAAGAAGCTGCGAGCAATTTTTACACCGCATTTGAAATTTTATCAAATATGGAGGAGACAGATTCTATCTTAAACCAAAGAAATCGGTCTCTGACCAACGCACTGATTAGTTGGAGACGGAGTAGTACAATATATCATAACGCAGGTTTAGTATCCCTGATGAACCAAAAAGAAAGGGAAACGGTAGAATATTTCACCCGTTCAGTTACATTATTAATAGAATGGGCTGAAAATAACGCATTAGACTCCCAGGACGAAATTCAAAAAGTTCTGAGGGATCGAATTCGCAAATTGCAATTGAAAAATGATCTATTCATTTTAGCTGAATCAAAATATCAAATTGAGGCAATAATTTCAGATCTAAAAGCATTAATCATCTCATAAAGACTTCTAACACAAAAGTTGAAATTCAAGAATGTTAATCAACAAATCTTAACCTGATTTTTTCCACTAATTTTTCCCGTTCTTTTGTTATTCTAGACTTTTTCAGTGTTAATCGCTTAATGATTTCCTCATGTTTTTGATCTGATACTTCGTCATTAAGAAATTTTTCATCTGCTTTTTCCAAAGAATCCTCAACTTGAGCTAGATCGTTATCCAATGATAAAAGCTCGGGATGATCAATTGGAATACCCTCCTCATCATACTGATATTCTACTGGCTGAATTTTTTGTTTTTCCTCGGTTTTTTGGTCAGTCTGTGGTCCTATAGTAATTGTTTTTGTAAAAACTGAAGGGCCTATTATCTTCTTTGAGGAAGTTGATTTTGTATCTTCTTTTCTGCTTTTTCGTTTTGGTTGTACATCCTGATCACTTAGATATTCAGAGTCACCAATTAAGAAACCTTCCTTTTCCCCCTCAGAGTTTGTTAACAGCAAATTCGGCATTTCGCCTGAGAAAAGAGTTTCCACTTGAGCAGTAAAGAGGCTATCAAACCTTTCTTGAGCCATCGTAATTTCTTTGCGAGCTTTGTTCAAATCTATTTTTTCTCCATCTTGTATACGTATACCAAAAACTTTTACAATTTCCCCTGCAGGAGTTTCCAATACAGACACAAATGGTGTTTGTACGAAGGAGTAATCGGGAGTTTCCAAAACGGTAATCAACCCTCCGAGAATTTTGACATATTCTCCTACCCCTTTTATCTCTACAACTTGAACTACTCCTCCTAATATCTGAACAAGCTCAACTCCGAGCTTTTCAAAAACAAAGATTCCTGGTAATCGTACTAATGTATAATCTTTAGTTTCTGTGATGGTATATTTTGATGGAGTTGTATCAAATACCGAAGAAAAAATCCCTTGAGGGCCCTTCCAGTCTTTTAATTGAGATATTGCTTGTTTGACATTAGTGAATAATTCAGAAGCTGAATCAAGGCCTGCAGACATTAACTCATTTTCAGTTAGTTCACTGACATTTTTCGATTGGAGCTGAAGTTTAATCTGATCCCATTCTTCAGGTGGAACCCAGACTGTTGTTGTGCCATCGACTTCTTTGGTAGACACCTCTTGTTCTTCTGTTTCTGTCGATACCTCAGATTTTCCCATTAAAACAAGAGTTGTTCCTTTTTCTGTAACAGTAGGGACCGCTATTACCCCTTTTTTAGCTGAAATGGACGTTTTACCTTTGCTTATTATCTTCATGTCATCTGTTGGGATAGTAAAAACTCGTGCAGGTTTCTCAAAGGATGTTTCCTGAATAGCACTTGCGAATTCATTAATTCGACTACCAACTTGACTGTTAGGATCAACAATCTTACCTGTAAGCGAATTAAGAACTGAATTTAGCCCATTAGTTCTTTTTCTTTGAGGTGCCAATAAGAGTAACACCCCAATTATCAAGAAGAAAAACGCTAAATATTGAATGACTTCTTTTCTGTTTACTATCCAACCAAGCCACAAGAATGCCAGTAGAATTACAGATGAAGAGAGGAATCCATCACGAATCCTTTCTACTCTATTCTTCAGTGCAAAATTCTGACGTAGAAGAGTATTTATTGAAACATTTTGTCTTGGTGAGTTACCAGGCAGAATAATCCCGAGGATATTAAATGTGAGAGCAGCAAGAAGTAATAGTTCTAATTCGAAATTGAAACTTGCAGGTAAAAACGGGATGGAAAAACCCTTTAATATGAAAATGACTATAGTAGCTATCCAAAAACCACGGAATACTTCACCAACATAATAAAAATAGCCGAATTGTAAGGTTTTCAAATCGAATCTATTCCAAATAATTGCTAGTGGAGTGAGAATGCACGCCATCAAAGATTCAAATTCGTAATACGTTAAATCTGGAAAATTCATATCCCAGAGTTCAAAAGTGACAGAGGCTGACGAAAAAATGTTAATGATGAGAAATCCGATGAGTATTTTCACCGCCCTATTAAGTGGGGAAGGAATATCTCTCTCATCATTTGAAAAGAATTTAGAAATAGGAATTACGAAAAATAAAATGAGAACAAGTCCAAATAATGTTGCTCGTATAGGTGAATCACCAGAAAATATCACAGCTACAATACACCAGAAAATGAGTGCAAGAGTAAAAATATAATCTAGGGGGGTCTTTGGTCGAAGAAATTCTTCTGTTTGATCAAGTGCAAAGCTTTCTAATGAGCCATATTTCTGTAATTTTTGGATATTTTCCATAAAAAAATCTTTCCTTGGTTCTTACTAAAATTTCTAAAATTCTAAACTTAAACTCATCGAAACCTCTAAATTTGCAGTGGGTTTTTTGATTTTGTCAAGGGATAAAAATGAAAATAAATACTATTTACTATCATTCGATGCGAAATATCACTTAGGATTTGCATCAAGGAGTTCTCTTACAGGTGAGTTTATATTAATTACACTCTAGGTAAATTTGTGTTTTTGATAATACTTTTACATTATCGTAAAAAAGGTTGAATATTTTCATTCAGTAACTGGTTGGTCATGGCAATAGATACACCCTTCATCAATGACTTCTGTAGGACTTATGAAAGCCCCACACAGGCTACATACGATTTCTTCATCCGCTTGCACATCAACTTGAGAAAAAGATGATTTTACCTCAATTTTATTACCATTAGTAAACAACTCTTTTTCTTCTAATTCCTCAATTTCATCAGTCGATACTAAAGTTGATTTTTGTTTACTAGAATTTACCAAACCAGATTTAGGAGAACTTAGCCCCTTTTCATTATGAAGTATAGTCTTCATTAACTTATTCCCTAGGGAGGGTTTTGTTACAGGCTTAGTAGGCTTAATAATTTTTTTCCGACGCTGACTAGGTTGAGCTTTAGCTGCTTTTGGAAAATTAAAAATTGTATCAAGAGATTTTGTTTTGACTTTTTTCTTTTTAGACTTTTTCAACCGTGATCTGGTTGATATATGTACAGGCCGAGGGAGTGGTACTTTACCTTCTACTGAAGAAGATTTGGCTGGTGATTTTCCTATTTCTTCCGACTCTTGTTCAAGGATTTTCTTTTTCTCGGCGATTTCAATTTCTTGGATATCGAGAACATGCTGATCTTCTGTTTTAATTTGTTGATTCTTCATCGGATATTGTATCATTCGATCAAAAATTCTACCAGGGTCGTAAATATCTTTCAAATACTGTTTCGTATCGATTAATTGTTGGATATCTGCGATCGAGGTAATTTCATTCAGCATAAAACTTAATGTGCATATTCCATGTTTAATGAAGACAGATTTAACCTTTTTAAAATCAAAATCAAATACCTGAGCAGGGATAACGTGGTTTCCCTTTATATTAACCATTTGGATACGGATTCCTGGATCAATGGAATAACCAAGATCCTTTAAAATGTAGGCTGCAGTAACCTGAGGTAATTTTGACTTATATTCTTTTAGGTCTTTGTTAAGAGCCTTAGGTTTGACATAAAATGATGGATCTATTTTCCCATCCATTACTTCTTTTCTTATTCTATCCGATGCCTTAAAGGCGTTTTGATAAATCTGTTCCAATGCAATGGGATGAACTGGATCATACTGCTCTAGATACGCTTTTATGACTTCTTCCTGAAAGTGTTTTTGTAACTTTGAAAAATCTGCTCTCTTTGATTCCAACCCTGTAATCTCCTCTTCCTCCCACTTGTTCTCCTGTGATAGATAATTATAAACTATATATTTCTTCTTTCCCATGACAAATTGAAAATCATAAGGTCCATCTTGCTCGAATTGAATTAAACTTTTACTGATCTTTTTGATTTTCTCCCCATCGTTTATCCAATAGTTGTCATTTTTAAAACCAGCCTTAGACACCTTCTCATTTAATATTTTATCAATGAGACTCACTCGAAACTCAAGTTTTTCATCTAATTCTACAGGATTTATCAATGTAACCGGAAAATCAAGGGGAAATTCTTTAGGAACCCATAACCAAACTCCATCGGTATCTAGCTCTGTTACATTTCCAATATCTTCTAATTGGTCTGCAGCCCAATGAATTAAATCAGCAGATAACTTTGTAGTAATACCAGCGCACGGCGTGCTGGCATTTCTTACCCCACCACGCATCCCTAATAAACCATAGATGCTATTTAATGGAACTTTCATGCCTAGCTGTGTACTATCATGAAATTTTTGTTGACGAAGCATATCTGGTGAAACTGGCTGATTATTAACACTTCTTTGTTTGATAACTTGTTTTAATCGCTGCGCTTCAAATTTATGTCTAACCCGTGTATTGAAAAATTCATCCATAATTCGGGCTACAAAATTGAAAGCTTTTTGGCACACTCGCGATTGAACAGAAATGAGAACAGATATCTTTTTTGTCCTAACATCAATACTTAGATATGTATTCTTAGGAAGCTGAAATAATTTTGGTTGATCTTCAAAAATATCAAAGAAGTTTCTATCTAAATGGCTTCCAAGTTGAGTTGCTTCTACTGCATGCTCTAACCACTTCGTTATTTCATTATAGGGATCAACAGAGGTGAAATTTTTACCTAAATATGATTTACTTAACGGTATTTTGACAAATCCTGACTTTTTTCTCAACACATAAGCTTGTGTTTGAGAACCATTATAAGAAAATATTTCCTGAACTCGCCCAGTTGTAGCTTGTTCTGGTTCATACTCTTTACACGAAGATGCATTTTTAGTGGTACATATTGAGGGATCACATTTTGATGATCCCTTTACTCTATGTTTGCATGGTCTACGAGCGGTAAGTTTAATTACCCAGTCCCCTTCAAAAAAGCAACTATCATCATTTTCTCTATATTCACATACTTGACACTTTGATAGAGGTACAATACCTGAAGGCTGAAGTTTATATTGACGTATTTGCGAAGGATACATAGAAGTGACATCTACATGTACACCCCTTAGCTGAACATCACCAGTTGTTTCCAAAAGTTTATCGACTTGCTTCAGCGTAGTTTCAACGACTTTTTCAACTCCCTCAACACGAATATTGGAAAGATCCTCAAGTATACTGCGCAAGATATCATTTTTCTCTTCAAAAAGCGATTTAGATACCCCTTTATCTTGTAAAGCTAAGAAAAAATTCTGAAATAACTGTTCTAGGTCATCTGAATAGGAAATCGATAAACCACCAAATTTCTCTAACACTTTTCTATCAAATTGGTTTTTCATTTCCCTCTTCGCGATATCTTTACTGTTCTTTACAATAATTTGCTGTATAAGCGATTTGATCTCAGTTAATGCTTTTCTATTGGTTTTGTTTTCCCTATAAATGTCACTTCGAAAAATACCTGAACGTCTCGCCTCAACAAGTCCTCCTGTATATGCAAAGGAATCAATCATAATATTAGGAGAGAAAGACTCAATATGTTTTTGATCGATACGACGTTTTCCAACTATGTTGTAATGATGACCTTCAGCATCAATTAACAAATCATCAAGCGAACCAGCACGACGTGTTAATAATTCTGACGATGGAACAGGAAACATTTGTCCCAAGGAAATAAAGAAATCTAATACAATTTCTTTCACGTACCGGTAAGTAATATAGCCGTCACACGCTGCATATCCTACTGCATCAACGGGGCTTTCTTCGATTGCAAAAAGTGCCTCCCGACCAATAGGAATTATCTTAAGCTTCTTTTCAACACTCGGTTTCAGTCCTAAGTCTTTTTTAGGTAAGTAACTATATTTTTCGTTGAATAAAAATGCATCAAGATGAATTATTCCTGCTCCCGACACTGAATCAATTCTAGCAGGGGAATAGTTTTCTCTAAGATCAATGGGTCCTGTATTTTGTCCTGTTGACTCCCGTTTGAATTTGATACGAAAACCAGTTCTTCTCTCAAGAGAAATATTGTAAAGTAATGAGCGAACAGCTAAAAATGGAATGTCAAAACGATCACCAAAAAAATCAGCCAGTACATCCGGTTTGTAATCCTCAATTATCTCGTAAAATCGATGAAGAAGCTGTTGTTCATTATTGAAAACTTGTACCTCTACTGGTACTCGATCAATAAGTAAAGAGTTAGGAAATGTTGTGCCCGTCTTACACCAATCAACCCAAGGCTTTGAATGATCTTCATCTTTCTGCATCAACACGATATCAATGCCTGAGACTTCTTTCGTGTTTACAACATCGTCATTTATTATCAGATGATTTATCTTGCCCGTGAATAATGAAATCATGGAAATTGCATCACGATTCGGATTTGGTTCACGAGTTTGATCAAAAACAGTTTCTATATCATAAGCAAGAATTTGAAGATCTGGAGGGGCCATATTATTTAAGATATCGAGTTTGTGAATTTCTCCTCCATTAATATCAGCTTGATACCACGAGCCCACTCTAATATTATGGTCAATAGCTACTCGATGATTATATAAGACATCAGCTTCTCTCCATTCAATGATACCTTTTATTTTTTCACACTGGGATCTCAAGCTAGGAACAGACCTAGGATGATCGACAGTCACTTTAAGAAAGTCCTTAGTTACAAGAAAAGTTAGATCAGCAGCATCGTGACATTTTTCCTTTGTGACCATAACAATTTTATCCTCCCCCAGCTCCTGAATCCGAGCTATTATGCGATTTACTTGATTATTCGTTAAACCAGATGTTATTAGCAGATAGAAGTAAGGTGCGTGCCGTAAGAAAGCACTTCGTTTGTTATGCTCTTCATCAAGAAAATATATCTGAACACCATTAATCGTCCTTTTTTTACTACCCGATTCGTAACTATCCTCTGAATCAAAGTAAGGTTCATAAGCATCTTCTTTTCTACTAGTGGCTTCATAGTCCAAAATAAAGATGGGTTGAATTAGCTGTTGATTATATCGAAATGGTTTAAACCATGAACGATAACCAAAACTCACACCGCGATCTTGTCCTGAACTTGCCATAGAATCTACTCAGAGTTTTAAAGACGCAACTATTTCACGAAAGGAAAAATGGATCTAAAATCGCATTTTTTGGTTTTTTCTTCATTATAGTCTTTTGATTTCTTAATTTTGGATATCAGTTCTTCTTAAAGATGGATTTGTTACAGATATCATAATTAATTAAAAACCCCTTCACGGAAAACCGTAATTACTTCTATGTAGACACAATTTAAAAAAGTACTTACAGGCCTTAGTATTTAAAAAGGCAATGCCTTACCTTTATATAGTCCTTATATGGATATACAGATCTGTTAGAAAAACGAAGTGAGTATCTATCAGAAGATACCTCCTGTCCTTGAATAAAGAGGCCCATTTTAAGAAGGAGATTAGCTCCAGAATCCAGAATGATTTAAAAATCCATAGGACAATTAAGTACAATTACAATTATTTACGAAAGTACATATATAAAACGCCAAAAATGGTATAACTTTGGTGATTAAATAAGACTTGTCCAGAATTTAAAAGAGGTCTAGATCCTATGCAACTTTCACGACTATTAGAAAAATTTCGCACCGAAATTCTTGGATTATTAGTAGCTATAGTGCTGATTTCTGCTGGGTTAATTTTTCCAAATTTCATTCCTGATAATATTGATGGTCCTCCAGGATTTCAAGATGCAACATGGGTAAGAACTTTGATTTCCTTATTACTTGTTGGTATGGGTATTGTGAGCTTTGTTTGGCTTGTAATTATTCATCGATTCATAGTTCATAAAAGTAAAAAGGATTATATGTATTGAGGATCAGGCAAAAACCAAAATTTTGCAGAAGGATTGTGAATGTAAAATGGGTAAAGGAAAAAAAGCAAAAGAACCCCCCATATATGTGAATTCAAATGTTTGGAATAGCCTATTGGAAATTGAAGATCTGCGTGTAAGAGAACGAAAGCTCATTCGAAAATTATGGCAAGATCTTAGAGAGGATAGTACACGTAGGATTCATAAAATGGTTTTTGAACAAGCTCTACAATCAAATTCATCTTTTCCATCGATGAACGAAAGTGAACTTGAAAAATGGATAATAGAAAATATCTCAGCTGTATTTATCGCTCTTATTGAACAAGGAGATATTATCGTTAAAGAAACTGAGCCTAGCAAATGGCGAGAGGCTGGTGTAGCAATCTACGATAAAATCAAAAAAACTTTATCAAAAGAGGAAAGTAACCCGATAGAGGAAAAAAATAACAGCTGATTCGGGAGATTTAGATTGTCTTTTCAGCTGAAGCGATATAATCCAAAACAGAGAACGTCGAATTCAGTTGTAAACAGGATAAAACAATTAATCCAAGAAATTAAACATCTTGATCTTGAAATTTCTGTATCCTATTTTTCGAACCAATGGTTTAAGGATTTATTAGTTCTTCATTTTATCACTCTGATGTTCTTTGGTATAAAAAATATCAATAAGACGCTAAACTACGAATTTAAGAACTGGAAAGAGGTATTTTCTTATTTTGATGATCCTTATGCCATTATCCTTCAATTAAACAAATATTTTCCTCTTCTACCAAGTCAGGATCAGGTTACTGACTATTACAACAAACCTCTAGCCAATGAACTACAGATTTTAAAGACGGTAGATTGGGGGGATTATGCTGAAACGATATTAAAGGACTCTTTTTTTCAGAAAAATCATAGTAGTCTAAATGACTCATCTTTAACTGCAATAAATTTTGATCTTTTTGACAGAATTGCAAATTTTTTAAGAGAATACGGGGAAGAAGAAAAAAAAATTGATGGAATAGTCTACACTCCTTATTACCTCGCTGAGCAAATAGCCCAAAGGACAATTGGTCAGTGGTGGAAAATAAATTCACAATCAGGAACTAGAACAAAGAAGAATCAAAAAATATATCTTCTTGATCCTACTGTTGGAACAGGCACCTTTTTAATTGCTGCAGGCAATATTTTGTATGGTATTTTCAGGAAAAAAGATCTAGATTCCTCCTCTCTTAATCTACGAAAGAGAATACTTGAGCACAATCTTTATGGGTTTGATAAAGATCCTATCGGTATCTTCATCACTAAAATAAAGTTACGATTATGGATATTAGAAGATTGGATGTCAGAAATCGAGCCGTATGGGGATCTAGCTGACAATATTTATCTAGGAGATTCCTTATTCGGTTATAATGACAGGGAAAATCACTTACTGTCGAGTGCAAAAGTCAGAGCGAAGGCAAGAAAAGAACACTCTTCTGCTTTCGATAGGAAAATAGGGGTTTACAAGCTTCCATCTAAATCATCCTTTTATGAAAAAACTCTAATCATTAATGACTATCACAGAAAGTTTAGCAAAGTTATGAATGCTTATTATTTCATTATAGAAGGAACAAAACGTGAGTGGAATGAATGTAAGAGCTATTTAGAGGAGGACATTAGGAAAAAAGTACATTTTTCAGAATCCGATTACTTTAGTCCATCAAATGATACTTATATAGTCTTTCCCAACGAAATTCAGCAAAAGAATGAAAGTCTGATTGGTGACCTCACACCTTGGTGTTTTCCTGTAAATGATCATATAAAGGAACCTGAAATTCCCCCAGAATTCCATATTATTATCGGAAATCCTCCTTTTATAGCGTTAACTGATTTATCAATGGTTACCCGGTTAAAGATTAAGAAAATATATCCTGAAATTTATAGCGGAAACAGTGATCTATCCTACTTCTTTACTAAAAGAATGATGCAAATTTTGAGTCCCTATGGAGTGTTAGGATTTCTTTTACCTAAATCTGTTCTTTCCAGTGTTTATGCTAAGCAAATTAGAGAATTTATCATACGTAGAGCAACTCTCCTTGAAATCCATGACTTTAACGAATTGCTTATCTTCCCTCAAATCAATATTAAAACTTGCTTCATGCTGCTAAAAAATAAAAAATGGACGTCTAATGAAGAACTTCATGCTTATAAGTATTCTAAAACAAAATTTGAGGATATTAAAGGAAAAAAAATATCTCAAATTGGACTAAAATCTGAGAAATGGACATTGTATTCTCTTAACACCAAGAAGACCATTGAAAAAATAATCAGAATGTCAAATTGGAGGTTAAATGAAATATCATCACTCAGCAAAGGTATAGAAACTGGTTGTGATAAAGTTTTTGCTCCCAAAGTTCCTTATTTTTTTTCTATGCGTTTACGTCTTAATTCCTCTCACTATAGACCATGGTTAAAAGGGGGGGAGATAAAAACATTTTTCATAAAGCGAGAAGGAATGGAAGTCTTATATGCTCCAAAATTTCGTCACGAGCAAATTAGAAATTCAAAGAATGCCTATCAGTATTTGAAAGATAATAAAGATGACCTTCTAAACAGAAGTAGAGTTACTAAGTATTACCTCTGGAGAGATGGAGATGAACGGAACACTATGGATTGGCAAGGAGTTAAGATTGTTACCCCCTACAAAGCAAGGAGGAATACTTTTGCGATTGATGATCAAGGTTGTCTTTCCTCAAAGGATGTTGTTTGGATTATCCCTAACGAAGATTACAACGATACAAACACTTTACTATTCCTAGTAGCCTTATTGAATTCAAAAACACTTACGTTTTATGCTCGGTGTATGTTTAAAGACTTGGGAGGAATGTATGATTATTATCCACTTCAAATTCGAAATCTACCTCTGGTATTACCACCCCGTGATTCTCAGAAGTATATTGACATAGTAACTGCTTCAAGACAAATTCAAAACTCACCGAGTGAAAAAAAACATATTTTAATTGAAGAAATTGATCGAGTAATCTATCAGTTATACAATCTGACAAAAAAGGAAATCTCAGAAATTGAATCCTTCCTAAATAAATAATGAATTTGAATTTTCATGAAATGTAGGAAAAATCTGTCTTAGCTTTATCAATGCGAGCTTGGACAATTTTCTGCAATGATTTATGCATTTTTTCTATTTTTTCGTCCGAAAGTGAGTAGATTTCCCTGAGAAATTGGTCTAATTCTTGTTTAGATGATGGTTGTTCACTTTTTATATATGATGAGGGTTTGGACAGCAATGTTTTTTGGAAAAGCGAGGCCAAGAACGATTTCTTGCCAAGAAACTTGAATTGTGGAATTTTAATATCTTGATATTCATATACTTTTACATCCAGTCCTCCTTCTCCAAGATTTTCGCGTCCTGATAGTTCTATCTGAATTGAGACAAAAACAGTATTCAGAAATAGAAACAGAAACGTAGTCAGATCTTCTTCATTTATTTTTATTTCGCTCAGAGGAGTAATGCCATATAACCGAGCATCAAAATAATAATTATGAGGATTATAAAAAAATGGATAGCGGTCATTTATTGTCATTATGCAAAGTATTGGACAAAAATGATAATACTCGTCAGGTAGCGAGTACCAAAATTTACGATTCGCACAAGTTGTCCTTAAGGCATAGGGGTTTCCTTTTATGGGCCTCCATGTTTCTCCCCATTTAATATATTTTCTAATTCCTGGTTTAAGCTTAAGAGAACTTTTCTTAGGTATTATAATGACAACATAAGTTAAATTTTCGCTTGTAACTTTGAATCCTTCAAGTTCCTTAGGTGATTTTATTAGGTAGTTTGGGATCCATATTTCATTATAAGGAGTAGTATATAGGATTGATTCTTTCTGGAATTCATGATTATTCGTGTCAGAATGCATCCAATACTCTCTCTCTATGGTAAATGACTCCTCCTCTAAAAGAAAACCTTGTTCCTGTAATCTATGCAAAATTTCATTGTTTTGCGGTTTTAAAATTAAACTTCCATCTTTTAAATCTATACTGGAAACGAAAAACCTATTCATTCTTCCAGGTTTTCCAACATAAAAGAAATCATTTGCGCCACTAGTAAAACCTCTGCGAACTGAGGCATAATCTCTTAAAAATTTCATGTTATCTTTTGTATTATCAAGATAATCAAGGAAATACCTTGGGGCTTTTACGAATATTCCCCATTTTGGTTCTAGAAGTAATTTACTCTCCATAACAGATGCAAACACACTATCCTTAATCATTGGAAGTGCCTTTTTGATCCCGTAATTAGCAAGGAGCTTGAGATCAGCTTTGGAATTTATTCTGATGAACTTAACTTCATGAGAGGATGAGCTCACTTCAAGACTTTGCATGTGACTCTTTACTTCAAGTGTCAAAATAACTGTATTAACCTCTACTGAGGGAATTAACTTTTCTAAACGAGTGGATACAATTAATTCAATATTGTAATGATCTAATAAGAAAAGTTGAAGCATTAAACCATATCTGACATCCATCCATGAATTAGGAATAATCAATCCTAAACGATCTTGGGGGTTTAAAAACTCAGAAATATAAAGGATGAAATAAATATATAAACTAGATTGACCTGAAACTCGAAAAGAAGTGTATTTCCGTTTAAAATCCGAAATAACGCTTGTAGAAGAAACTCTATTCCTTATGAAATCTTTTTCCCTAATTGGAATTAGCTCTTGACGAGTATATGGCGGATTCATTAAAATAGCAATAACTCCATGCTTTTCAGACCGTAACTCACTTAAAATAGAGGCACTTTGAAAAAAATCTTGATTATATACTTGACATTCGATTGATTGTGATTGTAATTTGCAAAATACTTTTAATGCGCTCTCACATATGAGACTGAGTATCGGATCTTTCTCAATTGCAATTACTTTTATTACTTCAGAAAGGTCAATCTTGGGTAAGTTTTCTAAAGCACGAAGTAAAAAAACACCAGTACCAGCTGCAGGATCAAGAATTATCTCAGTTTCAGGAACAATCACCTGATCAAAAATAAAATCTATGACAGAGATCGGAGTAAAAACTTGGCCTTGGTTTTTTATTTTATTTTGCCCGATACTCCTATCATAGTAATAAGGGAACTTCATTTGGGAATAGTTTATTGAATTGCTAGTATTTTCTAAAAGGAATTTTAGACATTCATTTGAAATATAAGGTTTAGATACGAACAGTTCAATAAGAGAGTGTAGAGGAAATATTGGTGAGTGAAACAGAGGGATATCTAAGTTTTTTTCAGTAATTCTATCAAATATCATGTGAATTGAATTGAAGTACGAATGTTCACCCAGCAATTCGACCCTCTTAAGAGTCTTTAATCCTATACAGAGACAATCATATATCAAAACCGCCATAACAGTTGAAATTGAATTAATTTTTTGATCTGTTGCATTTACATTTTCTGAAAGAAATATATTCTCGAAAAAAACTTCTGATTCTGAATTAGTACCACTAGAGTCTTTCAATTTCCGAATAATGCTATAAATATATGGTGTGATGTGTTTGATAAACTCAGGAAAGGGATCTCTCTCTTTGATCTGTTTTTTCAAAGTATCACCATTTGTTATTCATTCAAAAAAGGAATCCAATGGAGTTATTTTGGGAACTACCTGTTTATAATATTTGCAGAGAACGTTCATAGGACATATATAGCATCTGGGATTTGAAGAAACACAAAGAATAGCTCCTAAATCCATAATCGCTTGATTTTTTGTCCAGACATTACCATTTATAATAAATTCTTCTGCAAATGCCCACATTCTTCTATCAAATTTAGCATTTCTTTCGTCTCTCCAAGTGCCAAAGATTCGACTAATCACTCTCTCGACATTCACATCAACAATGGCTGCGTTCTTATCATTTTTTTCAAACGCAAAACTGAGGATAGCTCCTGCAGTATATCGGCCAATACCTTTCAATTCTAATAACTCATCAAGAGAGGAGGGAAATACACCCTTTCTTCTATCACTTAGTTCTTTTGCAATCTCAAAAAGAAATTTACTTCTCCGAGTATACCCAAGTTTGTCTGTTATTAATCGTACTTGCTCTAGAGAAGCACCTGCTAAAACCTCTATTGTTGGAAATCTTCTTAGAAATTCCTCATAGATCGGAATTACAAGGTCCACTTTGGTTTGCTGCAGCATAATTTCGCTCACAAGAATATGATAAGGATCTCTTTTTTTTCTCCAAGGTAAATCACGTCTGTTCTTTTCAAACCATTTAAGGAGAAGTTCAGTAAAATTATGTAACGTGTTAAGCTGCGATTCACTAATCAAGTAATTACACTCTATTCAATCACTTAAAAGCTAAGAGAGAAATTCTTAAGGGTTTAGCAATCATAAACTCTTTATCTTATTTTTCTTTAGATATCTTACAAAAATAGCAAGAACTATGATAATTCTATTTTCTTTTTCTTGACACATTAAGGCGGAACTTTTTTCTAATAATAATGGATGGAGAAATTGTATACCTTTAGAAGAATGCTTAAAAATCTAAGGGTCAGTTTAATGACTTACTAAAAAGGATGCTTGAAAAGAATGAGTGAAAAAGATGAGTCCACAACTAAGAAGCTTGGACGATTTTTTGGAAAGAAAGCTGTCGAGGCAGGTAATGTAATTAACCGTGAGATGAAACGTGCGGGTAAAATCGCCAGAGATGAAATATCTGACATTGATTTTGGAAATGTGATAGTCAAACCTTCTCAAAGACCCAAAAATGAATCGTATGTTCGATTCACCCGTAGAGAACGTCCAACTAAAACTTATACTCAGGCACATCGAGCGATCCGATTCTTCTCTCAAAATCCCGATAAAAAAGAAATGAATCCTGGAATAGATGGTTTAGTTAGTTTTTCTATCTTAATGACCCCATTTGCACTTCTGACAGGAATTCTGATATTATTTACCAATTTGAATGAAATTTTAGCTTTAGTTTTCCTCTTTCTCTATACACTATTTATTGCGATACCTGGTGCATATCTAGGATTGGATTCTATTTTCGCTGGCGCTCGATCGGTTATCTTGGGAGGGGCATCTGTATTTCAGGGATTTTTAGAATTTATAAAACTAATAATTCAAGGAATAATTGAACTGGGCATCTTGCTTTTGAATAGCATGTTTGGATTTCTTAAAGGGGCGTTTGATACCGTGGCAGACTATGTTGTATTCATTATAGTCTACGCTATCTTTGCCGGTGGAATCTGGGCGATCCTTTTAACTTTAAAATTAGAACTAGGAACATTAGTTGTCCTTGGTCTCATGGTATTAATACCTGCTTTGCTACCTGCAAGTATTGCCCATCGTTACTGGTTAATTTGGCGCTTAGGAAAAGTTTCTAATTCGTAAACAAGAAAGAAAATTAAAAATCACCGACAATTTGGAGACATCCGTCAATGGATAAAGCATTGGATGAAAATGATCACATAATTTTACACGCTCTTAGTAAGGATGGAAGAAAGAGATATCGTGATATTGCAACCCAATTGAAAGTTTCCCCACAAACGATATCTGATCGGGTAAAAAAACTAGAAACTCAGGGAGTAATTCAACGATTTACAATTGATATAGATCCCGCGAAAATTCATTATCAAATAGAATTTATCTGCGAGTTAGATATCGATGCTAGTCATATGGAAGATATTATATCGATTCTTGATGGAATAACAGAAATTCATGTAATAAAGATCACAACAGGAATTCATGATATTCTATGTATTGGAAATGCTGCTTCGATCGATAATTTGCACGATATTGTTGAGAAGCAGATTTCCCTCATTGAAGGGGTAAACAAAACCTATACTTCAATCACATTGCGGAAAGTAAAACAAAATCAAATACTCAACTATGGTACTTGACTGGATGAATCTAGATAATAATCAAATTCTCCTAAAAAAAAAGATGTTTTTTATTAATACTTGAAATTAACTTATACTCGCGTATTCCTTTAACGTGGTATCCAGTTGTGGAGTATAGAATGAATTATAGAATTTAATATCCGATACGTATCATTGAATTTAAGGTGCTGTAGGATTATAGAGTTATAGGGTAATTATAAATACTGTAGACTATTAAATATCAAGCAATCATTTTGAGGTTGTATTTAGTGGGTGCTCGTGGATTAGATAAGGTTAACCTAGTAGTTCTTTCCCCGATAAGTGAGATAGAAAAAATCCCAGACTCTAAGTTTGAAAGATTTAGAGATTTTTTAACAATCATAAAATCGGATAAGTTTATTGAGAAATTACGGCAACGAGGATGTGATCTGTCATCGCTAGAAATTACCGAAATATTTATGAGACATTATTATGAAACCATTAGTTCTAAACTTCTTATGCGAAAGAAAGGTAAACCAGATAAGACGATAAGAGATACGGAGCTAGTAGATTACGTTACCGAGGATTCAATAATCTTAATCCTGTATAGTTTAGTAGGGGCAGAGTCGACGAACGTTTACATTGATTTTGAACAATATATACCCTCCTCGAATAGATGTTTCTTTGTAGCAGTGGATATAGACGAATTTTTCCAAGATCCTGTGTTTGATGAGGAAGACCTGGAGTATTTTAAGAAAAATAAACCTCCAGATTTTGTTGAGAAAGAAATTTATAAAATCAGGAGAGGGTGGATTACTGGCAAAGAGACAGGGGGGAGCTTAGATGAACATAGAATGAGACAATTCTCAGTAAAATTAAATTTAGGCTGTGCGGCCAACCAGCCTGAATCAGTTTTGAAACTTTTTGAATTTGTTTGTAACGTGCTCCAAGATGAATCACTGTATGATCCGCCACACTTCCGATATATTGATTTCTATAACGATTGATAATCATTTTCTCCCCAATCTTTAGTTGACCATTAAGATACGTAAGGATTCTCTTAATATACTTTTTTGAATAATATAGTATTTAATTCGTTCCAATTAGAAATTTTACCAATAATCTACATAATTATGATGAATTTTGGGAATAGCCAATAGAGTTTTCAACAATTCAATAGACTGTGAAGAAATTAATTCAGTTGAAATTGACCAATCCCCATAAATTACTATTAAAGATGGACAAAAATATAGAAATTCTAGTGATCAATATTGCTACATTCGAAAGTTTTTTATCGTATTGATATTTTGTCCATTCAGAGATCTCTAAACAATAAACTTCTTCCTTATTTTAAGGATAATCTGTATAGATAATGTGATTGTTATGCCTAATTCTAAAGAATACATTGAGTTTGATGTGCAATATGGTGCACATAATTATCATCCCATACCTGTTGTAATTACCAAAGCCAAAGGAGTTTGGGTTTATGACCCTGAAGGAAAAAAATATTTAGATTGCCTTTCGGCTTATTCTGCTGTCAATCAGGGCCACCTACACCCGAAAATAGTTGAGGCTCTTGAAGAACAGCTAAAATGTGTCGCATTGACCTCGCGAGCATTCCACAACGACCGCATGGGTCTTTTTCTTAAACATCTGCTTGATATTTGTGGAGAGGGGTTCGATATGGCCCTACCCATGAACACAGGGGCAGAAGCAGTCGAAACTGCAATTAAAATGACAAGAAAATGGGGTTATGAAGAAAAGGGAGTTGAGAAAGATAAAGCCGAAATTATAGTCTGTGAAAATAATTTTCATGGTCGAACCACAACCATTATTGGCTTTTCTACTGACCCAGATGCATACACTGGTTTCGGACCATATACACCAGGATTTAAAGTAATACCTTACGATAATATTGAAGCTCTTGAAAAAGCTATAACTCCAAATACTGTAGGGTTTATGGTTGAACCTATCCAAGGTGAAGCGGGGGTTTTGATTCCGAAAGGGGGGTATTTAAAGAAAGTACGTGAAATCTGCACAGTAAATAATGTACTGATGATTCTAGACGAAATCCAAACTGGATTTTGTCGGACTGGAAAGATGTTTTGTCATCAACATGATGGAATTATCCCCGATGTCATGACTTTGGGAAAGGCATTAGGAGGAGGTCTGCTACCTGTCTCTGCAGTTGTCAGTCGCAAGGAAATTATGAAAGTTTTTACTCCTGGTACACATGGATCGACTTTTGGTGGTTTTCCATTAGCGTGCGCAGTGGGCGACGCAGCTTTGGACATTCTTGTCGATGAAAAACTTGATGAAAAGGCCACGACTATGGGTGAATTATTTCTGCAAAAGTTAAAAGAAATTAAACACCCTAGAATCAAGGAGGTTCGGGGTAAAGGATTATTAATTGCGATCGAATTAACAGAGAAAGCTCGGCCGTTTACACAACAATTAATAGACAAAGGAATTTTAGCCAAGGAAACTCATGATTACGCTATCAGATTTGCTCCACCACTTGTTATCAAAGAGGAAGAAATTCTGTGGGCTGTGAATATTATTAAAGAGATACTTGGATCCTGAGTTAAAAAGAAGGGGGGGTTTATTCAGATTTAGAATGAGCGAGAACGCAATCACATCTCTTTAAAGTCGATTGTAAACCGGAATTGAAAAATAATGCAGTTAAAAGTTAAAAAAATGTCTAAAAAAGCCCAAATTCCAACAAAACATAATTTAAATGACGCTGCTTTTGATCTATATGCAATTGATGATCTAACTCTCCCTACTGGGAGTACTGACATTGTTCACACTGGTATATGTCTAGAGATTGAAGCTGGTTTCTTTGGGAAAATCGAAAGTAGAAGTTCACTAGCAAAGAAAGGAGTTTTTTGTACCGCAGGAATAATTGATTCTGGATATAGGGGGGAAATAATGATTGTTATGAACAACAGAGGGGTGGAGGATCATCTAATCCAACCTGGCCATAGAGTAGCTCAATTAATCATTCACAGAGTTGTAAAAGTGCAAATCAGTGAATCTAAATGGCTTGATGATCAATCGGACAGAGGAGGAGGATTCGGAAGTAGTGGGGAATAAATTTTCAACCGAAAATCATATCTACTGTTTCAAATCGAGACAATACGAAATTTCTGAGCATTTATCCTTTCTGAATGACATTCAGGACATTTATGAGGGTCGCTAATTCGTCCTCTACCTAAAAACACATAACCACAAGCCACACACGAAGCAGGATTTACCTCAATTCGCTTATTATCGTACTTTATTGTTTTTCGGACTGAATCTAAGTCCATAGCTATAGTCTTAACTGATGTTTTAGTAAAATCAGCTAATTCTTGAAGAGTCATTTTTTCATTTTTCGATAACAATTCTACAATTTGTTCTCGTCGTGTTTTCATTTTTAGCAACTCTACATTGTTTAAGCAAGATGTAACAAAGTGATTGAATATTCTCCTTTAGAATAATACAAGTTCCGCTAGAATAATATTAAATTAATAATGATGGTTTGCGACACTTAATGTTGAAAATGAAATCATGGTTTCTGTACAGGAATATTTCACTTATACATTTGTTAAACTAATTTTTTGGAGAATGTACTATGCTAGAATCTGTATTCATAATAGGAATTGTTCTCATTTTTCTTTACTTCATCATTTACGCCTTATACTCCCAAAATATAAAGGATGAGAATACCTTCGCGAAGGATGTATTCTATTACCTTGTCCGTCGTTATCCAGATACTAAAATTATTGATTATGGTGGATTATCTTCTGATCCAATTATAGAGTCACACAAAGCAGGTCCCTTCAAGTCTCTTGAGATTAAGGTTATAACAAATAAACAAGAAGGGGTAACAGACCGCGATTTAATTTTGCGAGGTGTTATTGATAGGGCTAAATTTCGCCAGTCAAGTAATGATAGGTTAAATCTTTTAGTATCTCCCCAAATCACCTGGAATGATCCTAAAACTAGAGTCAAGTTGGGAGTTCCTCTTTTTGACCAGCGTTTTAAAATAAGTGCTGAGAATTCAGTATTTGTTCGTAATTTGTTTCTAGAAACAGAATTGGGAGAGATGCTTCGGCGAAACTACGATATTGAAGCATATAGCCTCTATTGGTATCAAGATGGCACAACTGTCATTCAAATTAGAATGGAATCTATGACTCCGAACAGCTTCCTAAACGCTTACAATATGGCTTTGGCCTCTGTGGGTCTACTGAATCAAAAAGGGTATCTACTAAAATCAGATGAAACACAGGGAGATTCAAGAGACTTCACAGTATCTTGGTCCCCTGCAAGTAGCCCTGTAACTCATACTTTGAAAGACACATATACGAGTAAATATCAAGCAGAGGAGGCTTTGTATAAACTTACTAGACTTCCAAAAATCAAGCTTCATCCAGAGAGAGATTTGAAAAAACTGGAAGAAAAAAAAATTCACCAGGAAAAAATGGAAAGTGCTTCCCCCCCGAAAATGGAAGTAAGTACTGATCAACTTGGATCAATAAGTCCGCAGAATGCGAAGTATATTGTCCAAAAAACAACGGAATCCAATCTTTTAATCCCATTGTTTACCTCAATTCGGTATCAAGCCAAAAATATCAATTATGAGGAGAACACAGTTGAAATTGAGACTTTCTCATCGCAATTGCCCCTCCTTCGTGTGACATTTCCTTCATCTGATCAAGCACTTCTTAAGGGAAATTCTATACAAATTCCCAAGCATCAATTCTCTCTCCAAATAGACAATCCCCACAATTCACGACCACCTTCTTGGGATAATCCATGGAAAAATATTGAGATAACTGGAACTCAATATATCCAAGACCAAATTAAACACCGAACTGTTGTTGCAAATCAAATCAGTGAGGCTGGAAACTTAAATGTTAAAGTGAAGGGCTCTGAGAAAGGTATCGAATATTCTATCCTCGGAACAAGGTCAAAAGAAGGAATTACAATCAGTTATTCTTTATTATTGGATCTTGTGTGGTTCTTCGAAATGTTAGTCTAGAAAAAAAAATGAGAATAAGAATTATTAACTCGTATTCTAAAAAAAAAGGTGATATAAGCTTTTACGGTCATTTTTTACAATATAAAAACTAAATATCGACCGTTTTCCCAATATTGTCAGCTTTAGCCTTATCAAATACTAATTTTGCGGTAGCTGCATCCTGAACCGCTAAACCTACGGATTTAAACAATGTAATTTCTTGATTATCTTCCCTACCTGCCTTTTTTCCCATAATTATCTCACCTAATTCTCCATAGATATGCTCTTTAGTGATTATACCTTCAGTAATAGGTATAATAATGTCTCCTGCTTCTGCGAGGCATGCACTGACTTGGTCGCATACAACTTTGGAACGAACTATTGTTTCACTATCTAATTCACGTGTACCGGGACTATGCGACCCGATCCCTGATATATGGGTACCTGGTTGGATCCATTTCCCATGAAAAATCGGTGCGGCAGATGTAGTCGCAGTTAATACAATCTCAGAACTTTTAATGATATCTTCTGCTGAATTAGCGACTTCTATTGGAATCTTCAGCTTCTCAGTCATTTGTTGGGCAAAATCTTCAGCAATGTCGTTACGAACATCAAACACTTTGCCTTTACTAATAGATGGTCTTGCTACACAAGCGGCCCACAGCTGGGTCATACCCTGTACACCTGTACCGAATAATCCCACTGTTTCAGCTTCTTTTTTCGCTAAATAGTCAATAGCACATCCAGAAACGGCCCCTGTCCGCATGGCTGTTAAAAAACCTCCATCCATGATACAAATAACATCACCTGTTTCAATATCTTGTAAAAGTACTTTTCCCAGTGTCGTAGGAAGATCATACGATTTTGGATTGTCTTTAAAGACAGTAACCACTTTAACCGCAAGTGATTTTGATTGTGGAAGGTAAGCAGGCATATAGAGGCTCAAACCTTTCTTACTCGATATTACAATCCGTTGTGGAAGGATTGCAGTCCCATCTGAAAGCTGACCAAATGCAGTTTTCATTGCTTTAATTGTATCTTTCATATCCAAAACAGTTTCTACCTGTTTTCTATTCAACAACAATACATTGCCCATAATACTAACCCACTATTTTTTAGTTGAGTGAAATCTCTTTTCCATTAATGTCTGCTTAAGTAACCCCATTTCTTAAAAAAATCTTTTGAAAGTTCCATTAATCAAATCTAAAAATTCAAATACTGTCAATAAATGTGCGTACTTACGTCGTCAAATTAATGAGAGAACGCTTAAGAGTGAAATTAACAATACTGATTCACAGGATATTCGGAGAATATTACTAGAAAGACATAATAAGTTTTATTCTTAGTTTTATCCATTGATAGTTGGAAGAGTGACGAGTGACCGTTTTAAAAATTGTACTTATTGGAGATGGAGGGGTAGGAAAAACAGCTATTCGCGAGCGGTACTTAGGTAAAGGTTTCAAATCACAATATCTCCTGACTATCGGTGCGGATTTCGCTATGAGAGACGATATGGTTAATGGATCGGATATCCGCTATCAAATCTGGGATTTAGCTGGACAACAACGGTTTGATGCCGTTAGAGAAGTATATTACAAAGGATGTGTCGGTGCCCTCTTGGTTTATGATGTAACCCGTCCTGATTCTTATTTTAACACACCAAAATGGATTAATGAGCTTTGGGCGAATAATGGGAGAGGACGTGTGCCTATAGTGGTGGTAGCTAACAAGATTGATATGAGAGAATTATCTGACGATACGGTTTCTCCAGAACAAGGCCGAGTATTTACCAATCGTCTATCGAACCTCACAAAAGGAGAAGGATTCGAATGTCATTATATAGAGACATCAGCAAAAACAGGCATCAATATTCAGAATGCTTTTGGCCTTCTCGGAACGAATGTCATGAGATTTGTTGAAAATCAACGGAAAACTAGTAGAACTACAAGTCGATTGAAAGCAGCTCCCCAACGCACAGTTACAGAACAACGACAAACCTGAATTTCTAAAGCGATATTTTCTTCTCAAAAAAGAGAACGAAAATAAACAAGTATATGTTTTAGACCTATTTTTGATTCCCCTGCTTGTCGTGTTTGAAATTCATAATAGAATTCTCCAATTTGAGTATCTCTTGGTAAAACCTTTAAAATATCAAATAGAAGTTTATAACCACGTGGAGAAATGGTTTTTGGATGATTACGGATAATTGTATTAAAATATTCCGTCTGACCTCCGAAAAAACCACTCATTATATCTTTAGGCCTCGGTCGTCTCCGTAAGAATAAGCTAATTTTTCCCAATGTTGTTGCTCCCCACGAAATAATTTTCCTTTTAAGGCCCCAGCCTTCAACACTCGTACGTGTACCAATTATTAACTGACTACCCGTATCAAAAAGTTTTATCCCTTCACCAATTTTTTCGGGAGGGTGTTGAAAATCAGAATCGATTACAACAAAATATCGTGTCTGCGTAATTTCCAAAGCATCAATTAGTGAGATTGTTAATCCCTTAATCTCTTCATCCTTCCGATCAAGAAATCGTATTAGTTCATTCTTTGCATGAAAATCGGAAACTATTGTTCCTGTTTCATCCTTAGATCCATCATCAGCAACTATAACAGAAATACCTGGATAATAACTAAGTAGTTGAGTAATCATATTTTCTATATTTTTCTCCTCGTTTAAAGTTGGGATAATAACTGTTGTTTCGCTTCCGGGGTTTGGGCTACTCATGAGGATCACTGTTAAAATCGTAGTTTTATGAGCTTTTTACTTTTCTTGAATATCGATTATTTTAATAGTCTTCATCATACTGAGTCTAATAATCAATATCTATACTTGTGATTCTAATGAGTCTAAGAGAGCTACTTGACAAATTCGCTATAGGGTTTTCTGTTGCCGGTATATTCATCCAAACGCCTCGAGAGCTATTCCCTGTGGTTCAAGAAAACCCAAATTTTTATCTGGCGATTAAAAGAATTCCTACACTTGAAGAGGGGTTCTTAGAGATTCAAGTTGGTAGTGAAAAGTATGGACTCCTAGTAAATATGTTAAGTGAAGAATTGAAAGTTCTTATTGTCTCAAATTTAAAAAATATAACTGAAATTCAATCACATTGGAAACGTTTTGCTCCAGTGATTCGTGAAAAAGTCCAAATTAACGATTTCATCCTACAAGAAAGTATTGAAACACGATTATTTAACCGCCTTGAAGATATTAGAATATCCTTTGAAGATTCAATAAATGATTTTAAGGAGAAGACTGAGATTGGCTGAAGAAGAGAAAATAGATTCAAATCCTGAAGAACTAGAATTAGCCGAAAGGATTTTAGAGTTAACAACTTATTTACAAAAGAATTCTGCAACAATTGAAGAATTAAAGTCTAAAATAAACAATTGGGAATCAAAATCTCAGGATCTTGATATAGAACTTGGTAAAAAAATGAGGGATTTTAATGATAATTTTAATTCAGAGATAAAGCATGTGCAGGAAGAAATTTCCTCTGAAATACAGACTCTTACCGTGGCAATGGAAACACAAGAAAATAATTTCAAAGCCGAAATATCTTCACAGAAACAAGACCATGAGAACTTAAATAATTCTCTGCAAGAACAGGAAGAGAAATTAGGCAATCTTACAGCTGAAGTAAAGGAGGGGTTTTCGGAAATTTCAGGGCATCTTGAAAAGAGTGAATCTAATTTACAATCATCTGTTTCTGCTTTGGGAGAGCTAGTACGAACAAAATTCGAAGAGGTTACAAAAACTACAACTACACTAGAAGCTAGTGTCAAATCATTAAATAATATTACTCAAATTCATACAGAGGCGTTTAGTAATGTGAGGGAGAGTCTCTTAAGCTTTAAAGAAAAACTCCAGGAAATTATTTCATTATCAAAAAAGGACCAGCAATCTCATTTTGAAAATTTTTCCCGAATGTTAGAGAGTTTTAATGAAAATATTAGGACTGAAATTACCCTCACGACACAAAATCTCAAAGAATCCGATATTCAAATTCTGAATGAAGTATCGGAACACTATACAAGAAAAAAAGTAGGCGATGATCTTCAACAGGCTTTTGCTAGCTTCTCTGAAGAAATTCAAACCCAGACATCACGTTCAAGAGAAGAGATTACCCAAAACCTGCAAAATTCGATGAAAGAATACGAAACAATAATTGAATCTCAATCTCAGAGTATGCAAACAAATAAAGAAGAACTGGAACGAATCCAAAGTGAAATTCAGGCTGTAATTGATCGAAAAGTTAATGAAAAGTATGAAGCGGTCTTTTCCTTACTCTCAACTGTAGCTTTGCATGCTGAAGAACTTTCTATGCTCATAAAGACAGCAGAAATCCATTTACCAACTGAATTATCTTCAATCGTTGAAAATAAAAACCAAGAAAACTCCGATAATCTAAATCCAGATGATACGCCCTGATTAGATCTAAAGTATAAAGGAAAACTCGTCTCGCAAAATGAATGGTTATTTGAAAAAGGCCAATTAAGAAGATTTAAATGAAACTTTGCCAATTAGATTAATTGCAGATAATTAACTCAAACCTCGATACTAAACTAAAAAGAGTTTATCTTCGGAATGGGAATACTGGGTGTCACAGAATAAATCAGTTAAAGTGGTAATCGCAGGAGAAAAACGCGTGGGAAAATCATCACTTGTACATCGATTTATGCATGAAAAATTCCCTTTAAAAGACCTCTACTCCACTGTAGGATTTGATTTTACAGTTAAAAGTATTTCATTGGATAATGGTGATATTATCGACGTTCATCTATTTGATTTCGGTGGAGAGCCGCGTTTTCAGACGATTTTTCCACAATACTCCTCTGATTGCGACGGACTAATACTTGCATTTGACCCCTCACGAGAACAAACTTTTAATGCCCTCCATGAATGGATACAGGTATATGGTAGGGAAACAGAGAGTACAAATTTCCTAGTCTCTACAAAAGCCGACCTTGGTTTGTCTATTTCACCTGTTGAGATTAATGAATTCAGAAATCAGCACAATATTGATGAATATTTTACAACCAGTGCAATCACAGGAAAAAACACCCAAGAGCTCCTTCATAGACTTGTGACTCGAATTCTAGAGAAACAGAAAAACAAAGAGTAATCATTACTTGGAAATGAATGACTTATGGCCAGTAGTAAGTTTCAATTTACCCCAGATGTTTTAACTGTTAAAGTTGTAGTGGCAGGTCCTGGCGGTGTGGGAAAAACTACCTTACTCAAACGTCTTGAAACAAATAGTTATATTCCTGCAATAAGTACTGTTGGAGTGAACTTTCTGGTTTTAGATCATGAAGTAGGCGAGACAATACTCAGAATAGCCTATTGGGATTATGCGGGAGAAAATCGCTTTAAATCACTTTTTCCTGGTTACTGTCAAGGATCCTCAGGTGGTATTGTCGCATTTGACACTTCACGGATTCAAACTCTTTCAGAAATCCCTGAATGGCTTAAAATGATGAAAGAGCACAATAATCCTGACCTCCCGATAATTCTGTTGGGAAATAAGATAGATACAGTAGAGGACGATAAAAGAAAATTGATATCTGAGGCAGCGGAGAATTTCGTTAAAGATTATGGATTATCTGGATATTATTTTTGTTCAGCTAAATCTGGAGAGGGACTTAGTTCACCCTTTTCTCATCTAGGTATTTTACTTGTAGAGAGGGAGAAAAAGGGAAAAGCTTGGAAATTTTGAGAAACGGATGGGATTATCGTCATATTTCTCCCAAGTTAATTCTGGATATCTGTATATACTTTTATATAAAAGTATCCAGTTGTTATGAACTTTTTACGTTTGTTTTCTTTCAAAGAACCTTTAAAAAATAACTTTCATTTCAATGATTCTACTGTTATCCATAGAACGACTAATGACTCATTTGAATACCTTTTTAATAGACATTTCAATCAAAGACCTTGAAAAGAATGATGTTTTATTAGGAAGGGCTTTAATTCAAGTAAACAATCTGCAAATATTGCACTTCTTTTAGTCTCTTAATAGGGGCCCGACATTTGGTACATATCAAAGAAATTAGGATGACCGGTTGGAAATCATATGGACCTGGTACAGTCCGAATGCCCCTTGCCAAAGGATTTACTGTAATTGTTGGGCCAAACGGGAGTGGAAAATCTAATTCGATTGATGCCGTTAATTTCTGTCTTGGTGCTCTTTCCAAAAAAAGTATGCGGGCAGATAAGATGGTGGGCCTCATCTATAATGGAATCGGGGGCAAAAAAAAGTCAGAAAAGGCATTTGTTGAAATTGTCTTTGACAATAGTGATTATGCCATTCCTATTAAAGAATCAGAAGTAATTGTAAGCCGAGAACTAAAAACAAATGGATCAGGCACATACAGACTGAATGGGAAACGAACAACACGAACAGATATTTTAGATAAACTAAGAATCGCAGGCATAGATGTCGTAAATAGCTATAATATAATAGCTCAAGGCCAAGTCGGTGAAATTGTCGGAATGAATCCGATCGAACGTCGACAAATGATGGAAAATCTCGCAGGAGTGGGACAGTTTGATAAAAAAAAGCATTCTGCCCTTTCAGAGCTAGAAGAAGCGAATAAAAGAATGGCTGAATTACAGCTTCTAGTAAATGAAGTTGCTAAACGTGTTGAATTATTACGAAAAGAAAAAGAAGATGCTGAAAGGTGGAGTCAATTAGACACTGATATTTTAAATCTGAAAGCTCTTTTAATATCCTATTCCTATCATAATAACAATCGTGCATTAACAGAATTCGATGAAGATATCGCTACTATTCGTAGCAGTCAAGAAAATATTGTATCAGAGCGGTCGCAAATCGATACTAATGTTGAAGAAGTTACTGAGAAAATCAGAACGTTAGAAGACTCTTTAATTCGTGTGGAGACTTCTCTGAAAGAAATTCGATCGTCTGCAGAGGAAAAAAATATTGAGAAAACAAAAGTTCAAGAAAAAACGGAATATAACAAAAAAACAATAAAATCTAATGAAAATCGAGTAAAACAATTAGAATCACGCTCTGAAGAAATTCAAAAGAAAATTCTGGATGATAGTCAAACCAAGGGAGAATTGACTGGTAAAAAAGAAGAATTAGTTGAACGGATATCACAAATCCAAAATGATCGTACTTCACTTGAAGAAGAACTAGAATTAAAAAATCAAGAGTATGATGAGATAAAAGCAGAATTTGAGGATGCGGAAAGACGCCAAAAAATTGAAGGTGATCGTTTAACCAAAACTCAGGTTTCATTTGAAGTATCTCAAAATATGGTGAATGCTTTTCAGAATAATGTTGATGAATATCAACGACGGCAATCAGAAGCGGAAGCACTAATCAGTTCGGCTGGAACAAAGGCTAAAGAACTGAAAACCCAAATAGAAGAAGAAAGCAATCAACAAACTGAGGCTTCTGCAAAACTAGAAGAAATAAAAACGAAAAAAATGGATTTAGAAAGACAGATTGAAGAAACTGATAGTCATGTAAGAGAACTAAGTGACAAACAATTAGTTCTAAAAGCGAAAATTGAAACAATTTCATCATTTGTTAAATCGGAAGCAGGAAAAGAAAACCCAGCGGTATCCTACATAAGTGGAAAGAAAAACGAGGGAACCATAAAGGGAATTCTTGGTGAATTTCAAAATTTATCTGAAGATGGTGGTAATCTTCCCCCTGAGGTTGGACATCTTTCTGATGCTATTATAACCGATACCATTGACGCTAGCTTACAGTGTATCAATCTCTTGAAAGAACATTCAATAGGTGCTGCAAATTTTATCCCTCTTGAGAAATTTAAACTGAAATCTACTGATGATTTCTCAAATATTGTCAAGAAAATCCGAGAGCAAAATCAAGTCGTTTCTACTTTAGCAGAAGCTGCCAATCTCTGGAAAAAACAAGGTTCAACCCTTTCTACTGCTGATGGTGATATTTTTTACTCAAATGGAATAATATTTGGAGGATTTCATCTATTATCTGCTCAAGCCTCTGTAGATTCTTTACAAATTGAAATGGAACAAATTACAACCAAACTTGGTGAATATAAGTCTAATTTATCCCAAGCAAAGGAGAATCAGAAAAAACTCCTAGGAATAGAGAAAGTAATTATTTCTTCTATAGAGAAATTGGAAAAAAGCATACAGGGAGCCACACTTCAATTAAGTCAACAAGAGAGTGAAATTAAACTATATAGTGAAAATCAACAAAGTATTGAAGGTGAACTTGACCCATTAAAACAAAAGCTCGAAGAACGCCACATTGCTCGCGATAAACAAAAACAAGAGATGGAACACCACGAGCAGAATCTTGAAGTCATCGGGGAGGAGGCAAAAAATATTGAAGAACGTCTTGAGGCGGCAGATACACGGCCTTTGTTAGAAAAAATGAATCAAATTGAACAGAGGTTGGGAAAATCACAGGGCCAATTAAGTGGTATAGATTCACGAATTAATAGCATTGAGGCCCAAAAAGAGGAAAGAACAGCTCGATTATCAGAAACGAAAAATGAAAATAATACAATTAAGGTTGAAACAGCAAGTTTGGAAGGAGAAATTCAAGTACTAGTTGAACAGGTAGAACAATTCAATTCAGATTTAGAAAAGATCTTAGAAAATGAAGAAACTCTTCTAACGGAAATAAAGGATTATAGATCTGATCTGTCAACTCAAAAGAAGTATCAAGGGCAACTGATTAAAGATAAAGAGCGATTAAACGAAAAGATTGCGAAAGATGAAGAAAAGGTTACCGATATAAAATTACAACGGGAAAGAATCGCTGTAGAAACGGAAAAATTACAAAGTGAAGCATTAGAGGCACAGATTGAGATCATTCCTGCAGATGCAGAGGAATTAGAAAAAATAAATGAATCTAAGATCAAATCAGAGATAAATCGTAAGTCAGATGAGAAGAAACGATTAGAACCAGTCAATATGCGCGCTTTGAAGGAATTTCAATCTGAAAATTCGAGATATATGGAATTACTGGATCGTAGAGATATATTAATTGAGGAACGGCAAGTAATCCTAGACTTCATAGAAGAGATTGAAACAGAAAAATATTCAGTATTCATGAAAGTTTACAAATCTGTAAATAGACATTTTGGCCAGATATTCAATGAGCTCTCTGGAGGAGATGCACGGCTTATCCTTGAAAAAGATCCCAAGAAGGGGGAAGATATATTCGAAGGAGGCCTTTTCATTGAAGCACACCCTGCAGGCAAAAAAATTGCTTCTTTAGAAAGCATGTCTGGCGGTGAGAAAGCACTAACAGCATTAGCATTTATTTTTGCAGTGCAAACCGTTGATGCACAACCATTCTATATCCTAGATGAAATAGATGCCGCCTTGGATCCAATGAATGTTAGGAGAGTGGCAAAATTACTGTATAAGATGTCCCGTAGTGTAGGAAGAGATGGAGCAGAGGAGGATGGCAAGAAGTCAAGGAAATCAACAACTCCTGCAGCACAATTTCTTGTCATAAGTCATCGTGATATTTTGATGGCCTGGGCGGATAGATTATACGGTTGCACTAATGTAAAAGGGTTAAGTTCTGTATTCTCGATACAAATGAGTGAAGATCAACAATTAGAAAGAGATCAGACATTTTAATCATAGATTATCAAATTAACAAGTACAAGCGGATTTTTAGCATGGCTGAACCTGAAAACACTCAAGATGAGGAAGCACCTGATACCGAAGACGAGTACATCAGGCTTTTCAGCCATAGTGAACAATTTTTCTTGGAAGAACCCTTTGTTTATTTAATTAATCCAGATCTATTTCCTGAAAGAGTTGCTTACATTAAGGAATTCAAACTAAAGGAAATTCTTCCTGAGTTTTATCGTAAATTATTGGACCAAGGATTAGATTTTCGTATTCTGGGGCAAGCCATCTATTCTGCTGCACGAATTCATAAGAAGAAAGTAAGTCTAGCTATCAAATACGAAAAAAAACAAGAAGAAAAAATTTCTATAAGAACAAAAAGACGAGCTTTTAAGTTTAAAATTCCCTTACCATATTATATTACGAGAGAATTATTATCACTTGCAGAAAGTGCTAATCCAGATGAGTTCTACGCAGAATTATTATTAGGTCTACAAGAGGAAGATGAAAAGCTTAAAATTGAAAGGATTAAGGAAGAAAAGAGGAAACAAAGGGAATCTGGGGAAGAAATACGTAAAAGACGAAAATTAGTAATTTCTGACTTTGAGAGCTTTGATTATGAATTAGATTTAGATCGGGTAGCGATTGAAGATATTGTCAATCGAACATTTGAAGTGATTCAAACCCTTGCTAAACAAGATAAAAATGATGAGGCTGAATTTACTAAGTTAGTTAGGGGAATGGAAACAAAAGATGGTTCAGAAGAGCAAAAACGGTTAACTCGAGCAAGAGTTCTAATATCTCTGTTATATTTATTCCGCGATGAATCGATAACCGCTGAACAGGAACTAAATCCACCTTATGAAATTTACATCAAGGTTATTGGAAAAAGAAAAAAAGAGCAGTAGGAGCTTACACCCCTACTTCAGCACGACTAATTTCGGTAGATCTTGCCAAAAAATAATCTCCCAAAACAATTTTTCCCATCAAGACGATAAAAGAATCTGCTTGGCTAGCAATTCCTATAGTATCCCCATTATCTTCTTTAACCCCAATAAGTACTTCTTCTGCATCACGATCGGCAGCTAAATACCCTTCTACGCCCTCAAATTTACGAGAGTCGATTTGACGAACTCTTACATTTGGTTTCTGTAAAAGTTTCTTTAATAAGTCAATATGCGTATTAGGATCTATCATTGTTACCAAATTTACTCGTTGATGACTTTTCGTAGCTAAAATGAGGTCTACTGGAATATCCTCTACAAATGGAATCAAGAGAGTTATACCGCCTTTCAATCGATTAAACATCCCTTGAATATAAGTCAAATTGGCTTCCTTTGAAACAATTGGAGCTGTTTGGACTGGAGGATGTTTGGTGTCAGTAACAAGTGATGCAAGCTTTTCTAGGGAGAAAAGATAATTCTTCATGGCATCATCGTTCTTTTTAGTAACTTCTTGAAATTTAGCAGAATAATCGGATAGCTCTTTCTCCAAAGTGGATATTTCTGTTTGGATACCATCTGATATTACCTGGTGTACTTCACCTAACTGATTGACTGCAGATTTTGACATGTGATTAATGGTAGCAACAGTTTTCTCCTGTAGACCACGAGTTTTTGAGATTAGTCCTTCAGATGCTTTTGTAGCTGCATTCATTAGAGTAGTTCCATACTTTTCATCATAAGAGTGTACGAAAGAGTTCATCTCAGTTATCCCTTCTTGGATAGTTTGCTTTAATCCGCTCATCTCGCTTTGGATGAGAGAAGATAACTCCTGATTTTTGTTCGTTACTTCTGCTTTGAATGAATCAATAGTTTCTGTGAATTGTAAAAGAGATAGACTCTGACTATCTGAAAATTCGGATGTGAAGCGATTTAACTCATCTTTAAGGAATAATTCCTGGGGTTTCATCGTTTGTATAAAGTCTGAAATTTGCTTCTGAACCTCGGTTTTTAGGGAAGAAATCGATTGCTTCAAATCGTTAAGTGAAGATTCTTTAAACGTATCTATCTTAGTATTTGAATCTGTTTCAAACTGAGCATAATGAGATTCTATCTCAGTAACAGCTTTCTCATAGGTACTGTTTGCGTTTTGAACAAGATCAGCTAATGTCCCTGTTGTATCAGAAATCACCTTCTCAAAATCACTATCAACCTGTTGCTTCAAAGAGTCAGAATAAGTTCCCATTGAATTATCAACTTGCGATTTTGCGGCCGTAAATTTCTCGTTGAGAGAATCATTGATTTTCTGCATCATTTCTGAGATTTGATTTTGAGCTGTACTAAGTACCTCATTGATCGACTCTTGAATGTTTTGAGCGTTATCTAGGGTCTTACTAGTGAATTGATCACGTGAGCTTTGGAATAAATTAACTGCTTCTTCCTTCTTTAAATCAAGGTTTTGACTTAAATTTTCGTGATATGTTTTCAGTGAATCTTTTATTTCCTGCTTGCCTTCAGAACTCGTGTTACTTACTACACTTGATAACTCGGTGGAAGAATTTGTTATGAAATTAGTGGCATTTTCCTCTTGTTTATCTATTGATGTAATCACTGTTTCTCCAGTATTCTTCATTGAAGTGTGAACTTCTTCAAAGCCCTGACTTAGTTTAGCACTTGTTCCGGCAGATAGTTCCTCAACTGATCCCTTTAAATTTGCATTTCGATTAGCTTCTGCCGTTTTTATGGTATCTAGTCCTTCGCTGTATTTATTTTCTAGCAAAGCATTTGTTTCTTGGTATTTATTTTCAAACAATCCTGCTTTCTCTTCAAATGTTGATCCAATTCCCGATAACAATTCCTGATGTTCAGACTCTTTTTTCTTAATCATTTCACCCATAATTTTGATGCTTTCATCATTAGTTTGTTCAATTTCAAGAACTGCTTTTGCTGTTAGTTCTTCAATTTCTGTTTGGGATTGTGTATCAGATTGACTGATTGATGATTGAGCACTTGTTAAGGCTGTTTTCATCCGCTCAGACTCATCACGCATTGTAGAGAGAATGATATCCATTTTTTTTGCAACATTCTCTCCTATTTGTGCAGCAAGAGCTTCTATTTCAGCAATTGTTTTTTCTCCAGCCGATTTCAAATCTTTAAAGGGTAAAATTGCGTGATATCTCATGCTAATACCAGGGATATCGAAGGCATATTCTTTTTTCTTCAACCCTTCCAACGCTTTAGTTATCTCGGCCGAGGAAAACTCAGTATTCTTAATTAGTTCACCTAAGCTTTGTGGACCGTTTGCTAACAAAATTATGTAAAGTTTACTTTCCTGATTATCTAAATCTAATGATTCGAGTCCCAGACTCATAAAATCACCTTTTTAATATTCTTATTTCTCATTTGGGGATAATTCTCCCTCTTTTAATACAATCAAAACACTCTTCCTACACAGATTGTAATAGACACATCTACTCACCAGTCTAATAGTATTTCTCAACACACATTTATCATTCTGGGTAAGCAATTCATTGAATGTATCAAAAAGTGAAATCCTCAATTGAGGGATTCGCTTAAAATAAAAGCTGCAAAGGTGTTATAAAGATACTCTTTCTAAGATAAAAGCAGAAAAGGATTAGATTTAGATACTATTACTCAATCAAAAGTTAGAAAGTGTATTATATGGGCCAAGTTATTAAATTTTTAAGTCATTCAACAAATAACCAATTTTCTTCTGGCATTTTCTGGTGTAAAGCTGTTTTTCAGGAATGATCAATTGCTTGGCTTTGTCATACTAATGGATTTTCATTAGGTACTTAATTAAAAATTATTATAAATCCAGAAAACCTTCTACAATTTAGGGTATCTTGGTGATGAACTGGTGGATTTAAAATCATTAAATGAGACTGACATTATTGAAGCAGCATTATTTCTTTTTGATCGGCCAGTTACCTACCAAGAACTGTCAGAAATCATCCAAAAAGATGAAAATGAAATTGAACGCCATATTGAGGAACTTAGAGATGAACATATAGATAAAAATACAGCCTATCATATTATCAACCTAGAAAATAAGGTAGTTCAGTTACAATTACGGGATGAGCTTGCACCACATCTCCATTGGCCATTTATAAAGCGTAGTGATGTTCCGAGACATCTTCTAAAGATTCTAAGCCTTATTGCCTTTAAAGAGTATGTTCTTGAGGAAATTGTAAGTCCAAGCAAATTACAACGAATCTTTGGAAAGAATGTCTCACAAGATATTGACGAACTCCAAACCATGTCATTAGTTAATGTTACTCCTAAAGGTAATAAACGAGAAATAACTGTAACAGAAAATTTCTTAAACTTGTTTAAATTCCCTCATGACTCTGATACGGTTAAAATCGCTATTCAGCGAGGTTTAAAAGATTACGCCATGAGTCAACTACAAATTACTGACTAAATACCCTAAAATGAGGAAAAACGATGTTTCGCTTATTTCGGAGAAAAAATAAAGAAGATACAGATGTATCTGCAATAAAGGAAATACCTGCAGAAGAAGTAATAGAAGAAAAGCAGATACATTCTGAAACAACCGTTGATGAAGTAGTCGAGGAAGAAGTACAAGAAGTTGAAGTCTTTGAAATAAAAGAAACACCATTTGAAGATAAGTTTGCCCATTTAACCCGTATCCTCCCAGAATCATTACTTGAAGAGGATACAATAACAGATGAACAAATAATCCTCCCGTTTATCAAAAATGTAATCGAACAAGACTCATCATTTGCTGATTTCGTTTCTCCACAAATCTTGAGTAAAACTTCGGCTGAACTTTTACAACCAATGGAAGAAGAATATGTTATTTCACGGAGGGAAATTCCCCCTGCCTCTCTTGCAGAGCGAATTGAAGGGGCGTTATTTTCCATTGGAAGGCCAATCCATTCAAATGAGCTCATTGAAAATTTTGAGGAGGATTCTCCTACAATAAAACGAGCCATAAGAAAGCTTAGTCGAAAAAGAAAAAGGACTTCTGCGATTGTTATTGAAGAAATATCCAAAGATCGATGGGTAATGCAGCTTAACCCCATTTTCCATGAATTTTTTCAATCGCTAACACCTGATCTATTTCTTCTTTCAGATGAGAGGAGAGTTTTAACAGAGATTGCTTACCGTCAACCAATATCCTTAGCATTGGTAAAGAAAATGGTTACAGGTATTGGCCCCATGAGAGTAACTGAAATTTGTGGGAAATTAGAAGAAAATAATTTCATTATTAGTGAACAACGAGCACGATCCTTAATATTTACATCAACCCCGAAATTTGCGAAATCATTTGGATTCGATAATGAGAGTCGTAGATTAAAATTACAAATGTTGTGGAGGTTGAAACGATTGATGGGTGATTTTGAAGCTGAACAAACAGAGGATATAGAAGATGATGATGAAATTGCATCTGATATACCCGTAGCCGAATCTACATCATCCCAACAAGAACCTGTTATTGAAATCGTAAATGGTGGTCAGGATGAACCTAATTTATTAGAGGAGGATCAAATCCATGAAAATCTGGCTGTTCATATGGAGGAAAAGGTGTCCATTTCTCATGGAGAACCTGTTGAAAGTACTGGTAATCTGATAAAAGAAGTCGCAGATGTAAAAATAGAGGAAAAGGGAGAAGAGGAATAAATAAGCTCAAACATCCAATTTTTCAATATTGAATTTAACGAGCGTTGTATAGATTTCAGGAATAATATCTCCCCCAGTTTTTGCTGAACACTCATAAAACGGAATACCGAATGATTTGGCCATTGAGACACCTTCTTCTGTAGACACTTGTCTTTTATCCTCCAAATCTATCTTATTTCCAATAATAGCAATGGGTCTTTCCTCTCCTCGCACGCTTCGATAATCATTTACCCAATATTCTAGTGATTCGAAAGTATCTCTTCGTGTAATGTCATAAACGATTAAGCATCCAACAGAACCTTCATAATAGAATCTACGAAGCTTACCAAAAACTTCCTGACCTGCAGTATCATGTAATATCAGCTTAACTTCTTGGTTGTCGACCGTTATTACTTTGCTGGTGATATCGACTCCAATTGTAGGCATGTAGTTCGAAGTAAAGGCTCCTTCTGCATATCGTCTGATAAGTGAGGTTTTGCCGACTTGGTAGGATCCTGAAGAACAAATTTTCAAAACATATTGATCCTTCATTGATTCATGCCCCTTATTACTCGGTTCTGAACTGTTTCCCCAATCAAGGAAGTTCTGAAGTCGTATCGTTAACGATCTTAATTTGATAGGAAAACTTCTGATTATAACTCTATGATAATTGATATTTGATTACTTATATACACTCCTCTTGACCTGCACTAATGATAATGAGAGAGAAATTGATGTTTATTATTGTTAAGCATTATTACTAATATTATTCATGGGGAACAATTATTTGCCTAGTAAGGTTATTAGAGCCGATTACTGTACTCTTAATAACTAGGAGATGTACTTGTTTTGACAATTAATATAATAGATATCCGATTACATGGTAGAGGCGGGCAAGGTGTCATGACTAGTAGTTATTTAATAGCAGAAGCTGCGCTACTAGAAGATAAGCATGTTCACGCCTTCCCAACTTTTGGGCCTGAACGGAGCGGTGCACCCATAGCTGCATTTGCCCGTATTTCGGACGAAAAGTTCTACATGAAGACAGAAGTATATGAACCCGATATTGTGGTTGTCCAGGACCCATCTCTGCTTAGTCAGATAGATGTGACTGCAGGATTACAACAAGGTGGTTTGATTCTGATAAACACCAATGATCCCAATAAAGCGGATGTACAAGCAATAAAACAAAAGCGACCTGACGTAAAGTTAGCTACTGTCGATGCATCAAAAATTGCAAAAGAAGAGATTGGTTTAGCTGTTACCAACACTGCAATATTGGGTGCTTTGTGTAAAGTAACTGACAATAAAATTATCAAATTAGAAGTCCTTGAAACCGCAGTTAAGAATCGTTTTAAAGGGAAAGGAGCGATTTCTGATAAAAATATTAAAGCAATAAATCGTTCTTACTTGGAGGTTACAATCTAATGCCAGACGTATTACCTACAGATGTTAGTGATGAGGAATTCAAGAAATGGGTGACTGAGAAATGGGGTTACAAAAAACTCCCCATGGCGGGTAGCACACCTGCAGGAACAGCCAAATTCTTCCGAACAGGAGATTGGGCTGCAAAACAACCTCGTTTAATAGTAGAAAATTGCACAAGTTGCTATAAATGTTATTTCTACTGTCCAGATAGTGCCATTACAATGGTTGCAGGTGAAGATGGTAAAGCTCATCCTGAATTCGACATGTTCTACTGTAAAGGGTGTGGTGTCTGTGCATATGAATGTCCAGGGAGAAAAGGAGAAAAAGCAATTATCATGGAGGATTTGAAATGAGTAAAATTGCAGTTACTGGCGATGATGCTATCGCCCAAGCAGCTAAATTAGTCAATCCCGATGTAGTAGCAGCTTATCCGATTACCCCCCAAACAATTATTGTTGAACGCTTTTCTGATTTTGTTGCTGATGGGGAAGTTGATACGGAATTTGTATGTGTAGAATCAGAACATTCAGCAATGTCCGCATGTATTGGAGCAAGTACTGCTGGTGGTAGAGTATTTACTTCCTCTGCAAGTGCAGGCCTAATGCTCATGTATGAGATTTTGCAAATTGCCTCTTCCTCACGTACTCCAATAGTATGTGCTATAGCTAATCGAGCAATATCTGGCCCCATCAATATTCATGGAGAACAAACAGATCAGCTTTTATTCAGAGATAGTGGCTGGATTAGTCAATTTGCTGAAACCAACCAAGAAGCTTATGATCAAACAATAATGGCTTTTAAAATTGGCGAACACCCTGAAGTTCTTCTCCCAGTTGCCGTCGGGATAGATGGGTTCATCCTCTCTCACGCGATAGAGGGTGTTGAACCAGTAACAAGGGAACTCGTATCAGACTTTCTTGGTGGAGAACGAAAATCCATTCTACGATTAGATCCTGATAATCCAGTAAGTATTGGGTTATTACACTTGCAGGATTATTATATGGAAGCACGAGCACAAGTAAGAGATGCTCAACAACGATCAAAACAAATCATTATCGATACTTTCAAGGACTGGCAAAAATTAACAGGCCGAGAATACAACCCCATTGAAAGTTACCAAATGGATGATGCAGAATATGCTTTTGTAACAATGGGAAGTGGGGCTGGAAATGCCCGAACAGCGATCGATGAACTACGCGCAAATGGAGAAAAGGTGGGCCTTATCAAAGTAAGGGTTTATCGTCCTTGGTTCGGAAACGAATTTTCTACCCTGACCAAGAACATTAAGGGTATTATTTCCGTTGAACGAGCACATTCTTTCGGAAGTCCTGGAGGTATTTTGGGACAAGATGTCAAATCTACACTATTTGATTCGAAACAAACGCCTTACATGGCAGAGTATTGCTATGGATTAGGAGGCCGTGATTGCTTAGTCAAAGAATGGACTGAGATCTATAATCGATCAATACAAGGCTTTAATGAAGGTGAAAACCTTCCTTATTTCTGGTGGGGTGTCCGAGAATAGGAGGAATGAATATGCCTACACTCAAAGAATATGCAAAAGAAAAAGTTCATTTTTCAGGTGGACATCGTTTATGTGCTGGATGTGCTGCGGGATCTATGGCACGTCAAGTCACAATGGCTTTCAATAAACCTACAGTTGTTTGTAATGCGACAGGTTGTTTAGAAGTAGCAAGCACAATTTACCCTTTTACAGCATGGGAAGTACCTTGGTTACATGTAGCTTTTGAAAACACATCTGCGGTAGCTAGCGGAGTTGAAGCTGCATATAATGCCATGCGACGTAAAGGCATGATTAAAGACGAACATATTGATATCGTAGCGTTTGGCGGTGATGGTGGTACATTTGATATCGGTTTGCAATCGCTTTCAGGTGCATTGGAACGAGGTCATGATTTCCTCTATATCTGTTATGACAATGGAGCCTATATGAACACAGGTATTCAACGTTCTAGCGGAACTCCGTTTGCTGCAAATACCACAACATCCCCCGCAGGATCTGTTGTTCCAGGTAAGGGCCAATTTAAAAAACCTCTTGTTGATATCGTAGTTGCACATCGAATTCCATTCGTTGCAACCGCAGTTCCTGCAGAGCCTAAAGATCTGATTGAAAAGGTTCGACAGGGATTAGATGTAGAAGGACCAGCTTTTATTCATGTGGATGCCTCTTGTACTCGTGGACAACGATTCGATCCATCTCTTTCAATCGAAATCACTAGATTAGCTGTTCAAACGTGTATCCAACCTCTTTATCGTGTTATAGATGGAGAGTACACAATGGATCGTCCCAGTCTTCGTATTGCCAGTGATCCAAGCAAGAAAAAACCTATTGATGAATATTTAAGGGCTCAGGGTCGATTTAGACATCTTTATAAACCTGAACAGCGAGACGATTTGATAACGTTGTTCCAAGAAGATATCGATAAACGTTGGGAAGAAATTAAAGCAAAATGTGGAGTTTAAATACTCCCCCATTTTCTCTCTCTTTTTTTTGTATTTTTGCCTAGCAAAACTTTATACGCTGCAGTTTTAGCTAGATTCGTATTATTTATCACCTTTGAAATTGCTATGTGATGGCTATGGAACCAGAGGGAATATCAGTACAGCAAACCTCTACTGGACTTCAACTCATCTTGGAAGGAGATCTTTACAAAAAAATTGCGGCAAAATGGGAAGAAGGACAACTTCGTCCTTTTTACTCACTATTAAAAGAGTTCATTAAAGCACTCGAAAAAACATATTCTGATTGATGTTTTACCAATCATAGGGAGAACGTCCATCTTCAAGCTTTCCTTCAAAGAGAAGAAGTAATTCGTATATCTCATTACACGCTTCTTGAGATTCTGGAGTTAATATCTTTAATGTATGAAGATTTACGATAAGATTCTCGTCTTTCCAATCAATTCGTAATTTTATGTCTTCACTCTTGTATAGAATGTGAAAGGTTGGAACTTTCTCAGAATACTGATATTTTACTTCATGTTCACGTAAAATACTCTTAAAATCTTCCTTAAAATTATTCCATTCGGATTTATCACTAAATTTTATTGTAAAAAATTGATTTTTTGTTTCATTACTCAATATGGATTCTACTCCTTCTTGCATTAATAAACTTGGTTATTTCTTGCCCGACTTGAGTTGGAGATTCATAGGGGAGCATGTGTCCTCCAGGTAAAGTCTTATAATAAAAATAATCATTTGGTAAGGTCCGTCTCATTTCTTCTCTCAATTCGATGGGGATAATTTGATCCTCGTTTCCCCATAAACATAGGAGGGGCTTATTAATCGTAGTTAAAGTCGAACTGTAATCGAATTTTGGTAAAAAATCTCTGAAAATTTTCGAATATACTTTGTCAGGAACAGTAAAGGCCTCTTTTACAAAGGGTTGATGAATATCAGATGGACACTTCTTAGTGAAAAGTACTTTTGGTGCCATCTTCTTCACTTGTCCTTTAAATGGTCCCCAGAGTTTGACTGGTGGTAATGCTTTTACTCCATTCCTGAAAGTATTCGGAGCACGGTGAATCCCTGACAGAACCACAAATTTCTCAATATTATTGTATTCTTCTTTCATGAATTCTTCAAATATTACTGCCGATAAAATGGAATGTGCACCTAAAATTACTTTTTTATTAGGTGCTAGAAACTCAATGGTAGTTCTTAGATCGTCAACATAGTTTTTCAATTTAAAATCTGTGTCTTGCTCTATTGGAGAAGTAAATCCTCTAACTCCAAGAAAAACCACATTAAAACCACCCATAGTTAAGGATTTATTAATTGGGAATAAATCTTCCAATTTCCCTCCCAAAGGTGAAAGCATGATGAATGTACTCTTGAATTTGTTAGTTGATTGATAAAAATGAATCACTCTATTATGCAGAGATACTTCCTGTATTTCATATTCTTGAGGGGGATCAAGCGTTGTTAGAATTTTTGACCCAAAAGATTTTGGTTTCTGCGTAAAAAGACGTAACTGGGAGGTTATATCATCAAAAAGATGCTGTAGTTGTTCAACTGGCTTCATCAACAAATTAGAAAGAACTTTGACAATATCAGGTTCTGGGGAGGATTTCTTTTCTGATGACTTCTTTTTGAATTCTTGTTGATAACGGAGAATTTCTTTTGAAATGGTGTCTAGTTCTACTAAATTAAATGAAAAGAGAGGTTTTATTACATTGGGGGAATCTCCAAAAATAAATTCGAGAAATTCCTGTTTTCTGAAGTTTTTTCTCTTTTCGATTTTCTTAATCTCTTGTAAGTATTGAATAGGATAATTTACCAGAATGAAGGGAGCCTGTTCAGTTTCTTTTGTCTGAACAGCAAATTCTATTCTTTTTTTTTCTGGATTTATCCTTAATATTCCATGACGTTTGTTTTGAAGCCGTGAATCACCTTCATGGTAAGTAGCCAGCCATTCAGAGCCATAAACTCCTTTCATATTTCTGCTTCCTGATTGTCTTACATGAGAGGAATTATGCAAAGGAATACTAGATCACAATTTCCTGTGTTAACATAACCATGGGGTTCATTCGGAGGAACAAAAATTGTATCATTCGCTTTTATATTATATTTATCCCCTGAATCATTGGCAATAGAGCCATTTCCAGCAAGAATAAAGATTTCATGTTCCTCATTGTGGTCATGAACTCCTATTTGGCCTCCAGGCTCAATTACGAATCTACGGAGAGCAAAATTAGGAGCTCCGTCTTTTTTTGCCCACAACCACTGAATTGATGTGCCAGTTGAGTTATATATCGTAATATTCCCTGATTCAATACTCATAGTTTCTTTTATTTTCATAATAGAATTCTCATGCATCTTTTTATTGAGTTTATTCGTCTGTCCTCATCTTCTCCCTTTTTGAAAATGTTTCCTTTAATGATTCAGTTACTCCACTCTTTTCCAATTCTTCTTTAATGGATTCTTTCGCAATCTCGGATATTGTTCCAGAAACCACTCTTGTTGAGATATTTAAAGCTTCTTTACCTACTTTTTTCGTTGCATCCTTAACCAGCTTTTTCATTCATATCCCGAAAGAACTTTATCCAGTCATAAAAAAAGGATTCGTATTCAGGCACATAAACAAATGCTATTGGATAGTGAGGATACCCCTCCTAACCCTTTTAGACTATCAAATTTGAGATGATATTTATGCAACCTTGGTTTAAAGTTGTTAAACCTTATCAATTTATTGAATCCTTAGGGAAACGAGAGGATCTTTTGGTAGCGGATTTGGGAGATGTCTTAACGGGAGTAGCCCATCTAATGTATCGAGATCCAGAGCTTTTTGTGAAAACTACTCATTTCACAAGCGGTTTAATTCAATTTCTCGAGTCTATTCAGAGGAAAATAACAACAGGTGAGGGTAACAGTATAATCAGAGTTCAAACCCGGTTTGGTGGAGGAAAAACACACAGTTTAATTGCCATTCACCATTTTTTGACTAATCGGAGGTTTTTTTCTCAGAACATATCTGTCAGTACCCTTTCGTGCAATCCTAAAACTGTGAGAATTATTGGAACTCATCTTAACCCTTTAGAGGGGCGTCAAGAGACAGATAGCCATATATACACACTTTGGGGAGAGCTTGCGTATCAGGTAAGAGGAAATGAAGGATATAAAATCGTCCAAGACAATGACCAAAAACGTATTTCTCCTGGTAAAGCAAGTCTTTTTACTCTTTTACAATCATGTGAACCTATTGTAATATTATTGGATGAAATTACTGAATACATGGCAAAAGCAAGAGGAGTGCGAGTTAATGACTCTAATCTAGGACTTCAAACGCTTATTTTCCTGCAAGAACTTACCGAATGTATGCGATCTCTTAAAAAATCGATTCTAATCATAACTCTCCCTGATAGAGAGTACCAAGCAACCCATAGTGATGATAAACCACTACTCATAGAGATTGATCAAATTTTGGGTCGGCTTGCCTCCTCGGCTATTCCATCAGAAAGAACTGATCTTTACCAAATTATCCAAAAGAAACTGATAGAAGATGTATTAGATAGAGATTCATTAAATCAAATTGTTGAAACATTTTCGCAGTTTTACTATGATAATAAGAAAGATTTTCCTGTTAATACTGCAACAAATTCCTATCGTTCTCTTATGGAAAAAGCATACCCTTTTCATCCAGCATTAATTGATATCCTAATTGAAAAATGGAATAAACAATCAACGTTTCAAGGTACAAGAACTATTTTAAGCATATTAGCTAAACTCTTATACGAACTAAGAATAGATCAACGGAATATCTCGATTATTAATCAATCAGATATTAATTTCACAAAAACGTCTCAGAATCTACTATTTTTTCGTCATCTTCCATCAGAATTCACAGAAATTCTGATTCACGAACTAGATATGTTTGTAAAACCAACCCAGACTCTTATGACTTTGGATAAGTGGGAAGAATTAGGAAGAGACATTATTGCTGCAATATTCCTTAATTCAATCCCTCACTCAATCAAAAATTATGGAGCTTTACATCAGGAAATCAATTTAGCTATTTGGAGACCTGAAGTAAACATAGTATTAGTCTCAGAAGTGCTCGGTTCTCTTATACATACGTCAGAATTCCTTCATAAGAAAGGTAATAGATTTATTCTTTCTGAAGCTCCAAATATGAATAAAATAATTAAGGAATTAAAACATAAATTTGTAGATGATGCCCTACATGAAATTAAAGAAAAATTTAGGGCACAGAAAACTGACTATCCCATAAAAATTGTTGTTTGGCCTGAATCCTCAGAAGAAATCCCTGATGATACAAAATTAAAACTGGTTGTGTTATCACTAGATTTCCATAAAATAAATTTGGACTCTTGGATAAAGTTCAGAGGAGAAAAATTTCGAAAGTTTCAGAATACAATTTTATTCGGTATACCGAATGCAATTAATTTGGAACGATTAATAGATATAATCCAGGAGAAAATTGCGATTAAAAGAATCCTTATGGATAGAAAGGACGAGTTAGAATTCAATGAAGACCGTCAAACGTTAAATTCAAGACTATTAATAATAGAGAATAGTGTAGTTTATCTTCTAAATCGACTCTACTTAGAATTTACTGATACTTCCCATCAATATCACTTGATCTCTCCTAAACAATCTAAAGGATCATTTGCCAACTGGATAATCCAAGAACTTATTAAAAATGAAGTAATTGTAACAGATATCAATCCTAATTATATTAAAGAACATTTCTTGACAAGTGAAAAGAGTATTGAAACCCGTAGTTTATTAGATCAGTTCTTAAAAGACCTCAAAATGCCTAAACTGTTAGAAATGCAGATACTACAAAGATCCATACTTGAGGGTTTTGAAGAAGGGTTATTCTTATTTGAAGACACATCGGATCAATATCAAAAATCAAATTTCTCTCATCAAGGTAAAAATCCCGATACTCTCTCTTTCACAGAAAATGAATGCTTAATACTTCCAAGTTGGAAGCAAGAACACAAAATTGATACAGACATCAGAATTGTTGATAAATCTAGTAAAAAAACTCCTAAAGGATTATCATTTAGATTTAAAAATCTGAGTTTAATTGATCTCCAATCTGTAAATAAAGGCATACTCAAACCATTGGAAAGGGAGTTAGAGGGTTTACAGCTAGGAATTACCATTCAAATTAAAAATCCAGAGAAGATGAGCAACAAGATGACTCTGTCCCTGATAAAAGAGACAGTTAATCAAATTGGAGGTGAAATCACCGAACTAGATTCTATTAAATAACGTAAACTAAAAGTCTATCAGTGATTCATTTTGGGATTAGAATTGAAATGTAGGAAAATTTTTTCTCCTATTGATCTATTAATACCTTCGACCTGGCATAGCTCTTCAACACTTGCATTTCTTATTTTATCGATACTTCCAAAATGTGTGAGTAAATTCCTTCTACGTTTGGCACCTACTCCTGGAATATTATCCAACCCTGATTTTTGTTGAAGTACACGCCGTTTTTTGTGATAGGTAATCGCGAATCGATGAGCTTCATCACGAGTTTGTTTTAACAGTCTTAATGCAGGGCTATCATCAGGAAAAGGAACCGCAGTTTTTTTGTGGGGAAGGAAAACTTCTTCTTCTCTTTTTGCTAAGCCAATAACGGGTAATTCGAGTTTTAAAGATGATATAATTTTCCCAATTGCATTAACTTGTGGTTTCCCTCCATCTATTACAATCAAATCTGGCAATTCTTTAGCAAATTTCTTATCTCTATGTTCTAGACGGCGAAGTAATACTTCTTGCATCATTGCAACGTCATTCGGTTCAGAAGGTAAAGATTTAATCTTAAACTTTCGATATTGAGACTTATGGGGTAAGCCCTCTGAAAACACCACCATAGAGCCGACTGGTAATTGACCTTGAAGATTAGAAATATCATATGTTTCAATCCTATTTGGTAAAGTACTCAAATTTAATCGTTCTTTCAGCTCTTTCAGAGCTACATTTTTAATTTCTAGCTTTTTCTTCTCCTTTCGAACCTGTTCTCCAAGTTTAAATCTGTTTTTCAAGATTATTGGTGCAAGTAATCTATTCTTAGGAATGTCAGGCCTATAGGATATCTGAACAGTCTTTCCTTGTCTTTTAGAGAGCCAGATTTCCAAAGTTTCTTGATTTTCACCTAAATTTACAGACGATTCTATGATTTGAGGTATAAAATCCGAGTCCAAGTAGAAATTTTGAATGTAACTTCGAACGATTTCCACTTCGGACAAAGAATTTAATATTCCCCAATTTCTTTCCTCTATATTGATTATATCCCCGTTTTGTATCCAGAAATTAAGTAAGAGGTAATTATTTTCTTCTGAAAGGAGGATTACGATATCTTTGTCTCTTGGAATTGCTAAACTCTTCTGTGATGCGACTGTTCGTTCTATTTGTGAAATTCTATCCCTTGTTTTAGCAGCCCCTTCAAAATCAAGTTTGTCTGCTTGATTATTCATTTCAGAATATAAAATTTCGAGGAGATCTTCTCTTTTCCCTTGAAGAAATAGTATAAATTCATCAACGATCTGTTGATATTCATTAAGGGAAATTTTTTCGACACATGGCGCACTACACCTCTTAATTGAATAATCCAAACAAGGTTTCTTAGTTCTGAAACAATAGCTTTTGTTCGCAATTGGAAATATACGTCGAAGAACTCGGATAGAAGATCTTAATGCTGTAACATCTTTTTTTCGCCCAAAAAACCAATCATATGAATTTAAAGGACTACGCACAATAAAAAGACGACTAAATCTTTCAGTTTCTGATGAAACTGTAATTTGGACAAGAGGATAATCTTTATCATCCTTCCAATCTATATTATAACGAGGAAAGTGTATTCGAATTAAGTCTCTTTCACGTATGAATGCTGCTTCTTTTGAATCGTGGATCTCATAATCAAAAGATTTGATATTAGCGACTAACTTACGTGTTTTAATATCTGAAATATCACGACGAAAATACGAACTTACTCGCTTTTTTAAATCCTTAGCTGCTCCTACATAGATAACTTTCCCTGTTTCATCCAACATGAGATACACACCTGGACGATGAGGTAACTTTGCCAGATCAGTTTGTAAAGTAGGAGTTTCCACTCATGTCATATCCATCTTGTACTTTTAAAGATCTATACTTAGAATTTATTGGTTTTTTATTCGTTGCGTGAAATGATATAAGATATAAGAGGTGATCCCTGATTTCAATAAAAGTCTCATACTCCTCAAGAAGAAAGGAAAATATCATTTAATAAAATTAATTAAAGAGGATCTTAACTGTGGAAAAGGAAAAACGATATTTTTTCATGTGCCCACCTTTTGAGATAGTCGGGCGGAAAAAACAACTTGTCGTAGGCCGTCGGGGTCACTTTGAAATATCTCAAAATCTAGTGCAATATAAACTAGCAAATTCGATAACGGATTTCTTAGTCTTACATCCTTCTGAAGGACTTGGTGTATTTACTAAACTCCCACCTGAATCGAATCTCGATAGTTTTCAACTTTTCCGACAAATCTGTGGAGGAAGAACTGAAATCAATTTTCTTCCAAGTGATTCGGATCAGAAATTGACAAAAACTGCTCTTGATTTCATATATGGTAATATGTTACCCTTTATTGATAATGAAATGGGGCCTGGTTTTTATAATTTACACCCATTACATCCAAATGTATACGAAGAGTTTTATAAGCTTGCAGAACAACAAGAAGATTCAATTACGACAACTGTAGCGACTTTTGATAAAAATGTCTTTGTTCCATTCAAACAAAAGGTAATCGGAGCATATCACACAGATGGGGAAGCGGAAGAAGAGAAATCAAAAGCTGCTCTTGATATAATCAATAGAGACTTTCCCAGATTTTTAAATCTACATCAGGATTTACAAACCATCTTATTCGATCAGGCCAAGCTTATTACTGAATATCAAAGTATTTCTTTCAGCATAATTAGTCCATTACTTAGAAAATTTCGTATGCTAAGTCTGTTACAGTCATCATTAATAACTGAAAAAAAGAAAAAAGGAACAGAAATAAGGTTTGAACCTAAGACTTGTACAATCAATGAAGTCGTGAAACTTATCACTCCTTCTGTTGCTCCAAGATAAGAGAGGACCTTTTCTTAAGTCTCATAAAGATATACTTTCAAAATTTCAAACAACTTATCAATCTCACTATAGGGACTGTAAAGAGCGGATATATAAGATATTCCAATGTTTGATAGAGGAAATGTTTCTTTGTATATTTCTATAGTTGATGCAAATTGTGAAAGAAATTCTACAGCATGATCTTTTACCTCAGGTGTGAGTTGGAAACTCTTACCCTCAAATGGGATTGATAAATAAGTATCACATTTATTTACAACAAAATGAAAAATATACTTCTTGAATTCGGCCTTTTCATCAGCTTTATCAGGTTTCAGATCAATCGAATCCAAAAAATAGTTGTAAGCATCCTCCATCACCAGACGAGTGGAATCGATTGATTGTTGCGGATCAAGTAAAAAAAGCATTCCATCGGTGTTAAATGTCCGTAGAACCTCTCTCCATTGTCTTCGAAATTTAATTTCTCCTGGATTGTCGATAGCGAGGATTTGATATTTACGATAGGCTTCAGGATGATACCATGGGAATGAATTAGAACTTTGAAGTCTAATTTTTTTTTGTTCAATGTCAATATCGTAAGTTTTCTTACTTCTTAATATTCGAACCTCTGTTCCTTTCATTCTATCAATTAAAGTTGTTTTGCCCACCCCAGTATTCCCTAGAATTGATATTCGAATTTTTCTATCAAACACATTTGATCCTCTGTACTTTTTGACACCGTGAATCGATCAGTTCCTATAATTTGAGGAATTCTTACAATATAAAAAGCTGATTTTATTACCAGCATCAATATTTATAAGACATTTATCATAATTATCTTATTGGAGAGTATTCTACTGTCAAAATTCAAGTTAGTTTCTGAGTTTAAACCACGTGGAGATCAAATTCAGGCAATCCAATCATTAGTAGAGGGAATAAAGGCTGGGAAAACTTTTCAAACCTTATTAGGAGTTACAGGTTCAGGTAAGACGTTTACAGTAGCAAATGTTGTTGAAAAAATCAATAAGCCTACTCTAGTGATTTCTCATAATAAAACTCTTGCTGCCCAATTATATCAAGAATTTAAAGAATATTTTCCAGAAAATGCAGTAGAATATTTTGTATCTTTTTATGATTATTATCAACCAGAAGCGTATCTTCCCACTCCTGATCGCTATATAGAAAAGGACTCTGATATAAATGAGGAAATTGACAAAATGCGTGCGTCAACTACCAGGAGTTTATTGGAACGGGACGATGTACTCGTTGTAGCATCAGTTTCTTGTATATATGGCCTTGGAAAACCTGAACATTACAAAAATATGAGCTTTTCTGCTCACAAGGGTATGCAGATAACCAAAGAGAAAATTTTATCTCACTTGATAGAAATTCTCTATGAAAGGAATGAGATTGCACTTACAAGGGGGAAGATTCGATCAAAAGGGGATATTATCGATATATGGCCCGTCTATGATGATACAGCTGTCCGTATAGAATTGTTTGGAGATGAGATTGAACGTATTTCAATAATTCATCCCGTTTCTGGTAAACGTATTACAGAATTGGAGCGTACATATATTTTTCCTGCAAAACACTATGTAAGGCCAAAGGAGGAATTACAAGCTGTACTTGGTGATATTCGAAAAGAATTAAAGGAACGGCTTAGTGAATTAACTAAGCAGAATAAACTCGTTGAAGCTCAACGTCTGCAACAACGGACTCAATATGATCTGGAGTTGATTGACCAAATAGGATATGCTCCAGGGATGGAAAATTATTCTAGATATTTCGATGGAAGGGAACCAGGTGACCCTCCAGCCACATTATTTAACTTCTTCTCTGATAATTATTTACTCATTGTTGATGAATCACATATGACAATCCCTCAAATAGGGGGAATGAGAGAAGGGGATTTTTCAAGGAAAAGGAATCTTATTGATTATGGGTTTCGTTTGCCCTCTGCTTACGATCACCGACCATTAACTTTTAGTGAGTTTGAAGAAGGAATGGGTACAACAATTTTTCTTAGTGCGACTCCTAGTCAGTATGAGTTACATAAGAGTGGAAAAAATAACGTTGTAGAGCAAATAATACGACCAACTGGGCTGGTAGACCCTGAAATTATAGTACGGCTAAATTTACCAAATCATATTGATGATTTAGTCACTGAAATTCAAAAGACTACTGAAAAAGGGGAGAGAACACTAGTAACTACATTAACAAAACGAATGGCAGAAAATCTAGCAGATTACTTTGATGAAATAGGAATTCGATCAAGATATCTACATTCCGAGATAAAAACTTTGGAAAGAACAGACATTCTACGATCACTCCGCTTAGGAGACTTCGATGTATTAGTGGGAATAAATTTATTGCGTGAAGGTCTTGATCTTCCTGAAGTTTCCTTAGTCGCCATTCTTGATGCGGACAAACAGGGTTTTTTGCGAAATGAAAGAGCTCTGATACAAACAATTGGGCGTGCTTCCAGAAATGTACATGGTAGAGTAATATTCTATGCCGACAGAATTTCAGAGTCTATGGAAGCCGCTATCAGAGAAACAAAGCGAAGACGACGTATTCAGCTTAAGTTCAACGAAAAAATGGGACTTACGCCAAAGACAATAACAAAGCAGATTCGATCACCGCTGATTGAACTAGAAACGAGTTTTACGGATATTAAAAGAGAGAAAATTCCAAAAGAAAACTTACCAGAGTATCTTAAAGCATTAAAAGATGAAATGCGGCTTGCAGCGAAAAATCTGGAATTTGAGAAAGCTGCAGAGATAAGGGATATGATACTGGCTTTAGAAAGACCTGAAACGAGAAAAGTACCAAAACTGGTTCAAAGAAAAACAAAGAAAAGAAAATAATCCTCATGAGGTGGGACTGAATAAAAATCACTTATCCAACAGTAGATTAACTGGTGGATATTTAAATCGAGAATCAGGGTAAAATTCTTCCTTACATTGATACCTCAATATAAATTTTAGATTTTTATTACGAATATCTAGTTAGAGGTATTTGCTACAATGCAACTAAAGAATTAATTTAAAGGAATACCAATAGGTATTATCGAACATTACTAAGTACAGAGTTGGTATTAAATGGAAGAATCAATTGCTACTGATATTACAATCATTGGTGGTGGCCCTGCTGGTTATGTTGCGGCTATTCGTGCTGCTCAACTAGGAGCAAATGTAGTTATAGTTGAAAAAGGACAAATTGGGGGTACCTGTCTCAATCGAGGTTGTATTCCAACAAAAGTTTTTGTACAATCCGCAAAACACTGTAAATCATTACGAGAAATGGCAAGATTTGGTCTTAAATCAGAATATATAGGAGTGGATTTTCAGAGTATTCTGAAAAGAAAAACCATGATTGTTAAGCGACTGGTTAGGGGGGTAAATTTTCTGATGAAGAAGAATAACATTCGGATACTAAATGGTGAAGGAAGATTTTTGGATGCGCACACAATCTCAGTTTCATCATTAGAAACAAATTTCAAAGTAACTACTAAAAAAACGGTGATTGCATCAGGAAGCAAACCATTCTTTGTTCCAATTCCTGGAATTGATGGTGCTAAAGTATTAACCAGTAAGGAAATGCTGGAAATCGGTAGCCTACCACAAAGTCTAATCGTAATTGGAGGAGGAGTAGTGGGAGGTGAGTTTGCCTGTGTATTCAGATGTTTTGAAGAAACAGATGTCACAGTAGTCGAAATGCTTCCCCGTTTACTCCCTATGGAAGATGCTGACCTAGGTGAGGAATTAAAAGCTTCATTCAAAAGAATTGGTATTGGGGTTCACACAAGTTCTCGTGTGACTCGTATTTCAGATACGCCTGCAGGAAATAAACGAGTAACGTTTACTGATGAAGAAGGGAAAGAACATAATATTGAAGCTGAATTCGTTTTAGTATCTATCGGCCGAATTCCATGTATAGATGGATTAAATCTGAGGGCGGCTGGAATTAAATATGATCGGGGAATTTTCGTAAATGAACGAATGGAAACAAATGTCCCTGATATCTATGCTGCCGGTGACGTGGTACAGGGAGTTCCCTCACCAATGCTTGCTTATACCGCTTCTCAAGAAGGTGAGGTAGCTGTTGAAAATGCACTCGGTCATGATGTCGAAATGAGTTACCACGCCATTCCAAGCACAATTTTCACGAATCCCGAAGTTTCTTCTGTGGGACATTCCGAGGAGAACGCACGTGAAATTTTTGACGACATTCTAGTTGGCAAATTTCCATTTCAAGGTAATGGTAGAGCAATTATTGCTGGCCACAACAGAGGATTTGTAAAAGTTATATTAGATGCAAAAACTACAGAGATTGTTGGTGTTCATATTATTGGTCCTTATGCAACTGAAATAATTTCAGAAGGAACTTTAGCAGTAGCCAATCGAATGAAAGCGGAAGATTTGATCAAAGTACAACATGCCCATCCTGTGGTTTATGAATCACTTAAGGAAGCTGTTCTATGTGCCCTTGGCAGACCTATTCATCAATGAAGAGAACAAATCAACCATTCACTTCAAGAATAGTCGTCTAACCTATTGTAACAAAAACTAATGGAATTCCCAGATTTAAAACAGAATATTCTAGATTCAATGTCAGTAATTAGAGGGGCAATTCAAAACCTTTAGTGTCTAATCCGTGTATCATAACAAGAATTCACTCCTGAATTCCTACACAACCCGTATTTCGATTACTTCAAACATTAGATATAAAAAATTATTTTATTTCCCTCCCCATGTCATCCTACCAAAATTCTTTTTAGCTAGGAAATACGATCAAATTTTAAATCTGAATTGCGAGAATAAATGAAGTGGTTCTTAATGGAAGATCAAACAGTGCAACTTATCGGCCTTTTAATCTTCATAGCAACTTACATTCTAATTTCGAGCGAAAAACTACATCGACCAATTTCGGCACTTCTAGGGGCAAGTGCATTATCCATTCTGCTCATCGTAAGCCAATGGCCGTTTGAAGGTCATCCAATAGAATTTCATACAATTGTTGCCAAAGTAGAATGGAATACTATAATTTTTATAACGGCAATGATGATAATTACCATTATTTCAAGTAAATCAGGCTTATTTCAGTACATTTCTATTTTAATTGTAAGGTTTACTAAAGGTAATCCAAGAACACTCTTACTATCATTATCGCTTTTAACATTTGTGATCAGCTTTGTTTTTGATGTAATAACCACGATGCTAATAATCGCACCCTTAACAGTGGAGATTTACAAGATTTTAGAATTTGATTTCCGACCAATGCTTATTATAGAAGCAATAACAGCTAATTTTGCTTCGATATCCTCTCTTGTTGGTAGTATCCCAAATATTGTACTTGCGGAAAAAAGCGGTGCTAGTTTCCTTGACTTTGTTGTAGTAATGGGTCCGTTAAGTATTATACTTTTTATCACTGCAATCCCAGTTTATTATCTTTTTGCCCGTAGTTCTTTCGTAGATCCTCCGAAAATCCTAGTAGAGGACATATTTCTTCTTGACCCAAATATTTTAGTTGAAGACAGAAGAACTTTCTTTGTAGTAATTATTGGATTGATTACTTTAGTAATAGGCTTTATATTTGGAAGTATAATCAATTTGAAAGCGGCAGAAATCGCTCTTCTCATTGCTGCATGCTTATTACTTTTTTCAGGAATGCACCCAAAAGAAGTATTTGAAGATGTTGAATGGATTTCGATTTATTTCATTATGGGGTTATTTATTCTTGTAGGATCGATAGAACTTCTGGGTCTCTTAAAGATTTTGGGAGAAATCCTAACACCGTTTCTAGAACTACCCCTAATCTTCTCTCTACCATTTATTTCATTTGGAATCGGAATAATATCAGCCGTTGTCGATAATATACCAATTTCAGCAGCTCTTGCACCAGTTTTCTTTGATCTTCAAGAGGCTGGAATTATAGGCCCTATTCAATGGTGGGCTTTGGTAATTGCCGTTAACATAGGAGGTTATGTTCTACCTATTGGAAGCCCTGCTAATATTTTAGCCATCAATTTATCAAATAGAGAAGGTTCACCCATCTCATTCATGCTATTTATGAAAATAGGTGGTCTTTTAGGTCTTATACATTTGTTTCTTGGAACAATTTGGTTATTACTGCTATCAACAGTTATTTAATCTCATTTCCTGCAAACTGTTTCACTTATTGATATTTTCTGACAGAATTTCAGTATTTCTACTGTTTTAACTAATTCAGGTAAGACTTCAGTTCTAATTTTTTGCCAAAAGAGGAGAGTTTATAAAAGAAATAGTAAGACTTTTACACATTCGTGTAAATTGTAATCTTCATACATATTTTGAGTGAAAATGTAGATTACTTTCTGGAGGATCAATTATTGACAGATAAATTTGAAAAAGACGAGGATGAATTTTCATCCAAGAGAAATTCTGGGGACTTTGATGAAATAAAGAATCTCTTCCGCGACCTAAAAAAGGAAATTCGAGATGAATTTCATGATATCCGAGAAGAAATCGAACATGTAAAGGATTCAGAAATAAAGACAGGAAAAAAAACTCGAAGTCGGAGACGCCCACATCGCAGATCACGGGATGAAGAAGATTGGAAAGATTGGGGCGAAAATATTGGTTCATCACTGGAACGATATATTGGAAGTATATTAGAATCCGTTTGGGATTCAATAGATCAATCTGTTGGAACTTTATTCCATTCCTCGGCAACTCCTCGCACAAGAAGGAGTAAACGTGATAAAACCGACATGTACGCTTCAATTCCTGAAGAAGAATTAGATCAATTTTATCAACGAGGCGCTGAACTTCTAAGTGCATTATCTGATCAAAAACGATTACAAATGTTGAAAGAGTTAGAGAAAGAGCCTTTGCGTCAATCTGATCTATCTGAAAAGACAAATATTCGGGGTGGTAACTTCAAACATCATATTACAATCCTCAAAGATGAAGGGTTGGTCCATCAAGAAGGAGTAAGAGAAAGATACATGTTAACCTTTGCAGGACGTGAAGCATTAAAGCTAGCAGAATTTCTTTATCATAGAGCAAAAAAACCAGTAAGCGTTCCAATTATTATTGACGAAGAGGAATCAGACTCTAAATATGAAGAGGAGGAATAACTATATTGATCAGACTCGAACTAGGGGATGAGTTATATTCCTGGAGAGGCTCTCCTGAGATTCTTGATGAAAAATACTTCAAAGTAAGAAATCTCGAAAAATTGCATTTTGTTGAACTCCAAAGTAATTCTGAACTGAATGGGGTTGTTTTGATTGGAAAAATTGGTATCATTGTGGATTCAGTCATTTATACACAATCTCATGGAGCTATAGGTGAAACAACTGAATTTATAGGATCAAGTTTGGTTATTCTCGGATTAAAACTAGAAGACGTCCAAGAATCTTTATATAGAGTTAATGGGGATTCAAACGAGACAGAAGGTATATGGAGCGAGGCAAACAAACTAATTTACAAGCTCAGAAAATCTTTAACCAATAAAGAAACCAAGATTCAGATTGATAAAGACTCCGAGGCAAAATACATTATTTTCGGTAAAAGTAATTTATTTCTACTTGGATCAACTGACCAAATTGTTTTAATCCATAAAAAGAAGATATCAGTGCGAAAGGGAGAAACCTCACTTGTCCAGATCGATCCCCATGATGGAATTACAATCGTAAATGAGGATAAATGTATAAGATTAGGTACTCCGAAAGATAGTTCAGACTTATCATTTCTAGGCGATTTAGGAGTAAATATCGCCTCAAAAGTCCTTGACTCAACAGTGTGGGATTAATCTCATTTCTCTCTCAATCAATATTGACTCTATCTCAAAAATTATCTTTGAATATTTAGAACAAACCTTAATTTACATTTTTCTCGTGGATTATGTACATTGTTTTACGACCAATTCATGAACCCTGTTGTGCTTGATACTCCCATTTCGGGAATTCGTCTTGTTAATTCATGGGAATCAAAGATACCTCTGAAAGAACAAATTCATTTGAATATAGGACAACCAGATCTTTCCACTCCCGCTTATATTAAGGAAGCCGTTGTGGATGCTCTCAATAAGAATTTAACCAGATACACAGATCTAATGGGTGAAGAATATCTCCGAAAAGCAATTGTGGCATTTCAACAAGCTTTTCATAACCTCACCTATTCGCCTAGAGAAGTTTTAGTCACCGCTGGAGGACAGAGCGCGATATTTGCAGTATTGAAGGCCATTTTATCCCCTAATGATAATATAATTATTCCGTTCCCAAGTTATCCCCCCTATATTAATGCCATCAAGTATAACGATGCAAAGATTCTCCCACTTGAGACTACAGTGAATGATAATTTTAACATTGATACTGGAAAATTAAGGTCAATTCTAGAAAAGGAGCCAGTTAAAGCACTACTATTAATTAGTCCTGGTAATCCAACAGGTACAATTATTCCTAAGAAATCTTTACAGGAAATAATTGATTTTTCAGTCGAATTTAACTTTTTAATCATTTCTGATGAGATTTACAGTGATATCATTTTTGATGATCTTGCGTATCCATCCATAGCTGCCTTTCCAGAGGCATGGGAACGAACAATTATAATTCAAAGCTTTAGCAAGATGTTGTCGATGTGTGGGTTCCGAATTGGTTACATATTAGCTCCTTCTCCCATAATTGATCAAATCAAAGTAATTCATCATACCATGAACATATGTGCGAATAATCTCGCCCAATACGCTGCTTATAAAGCATTAGAGGACAGAAATCAATTAAAACGTTCGATTTCAGAGCTGGTCAAAACATATCAGGATCGTCGAGATTTGTGTCTGGAAATTCTTACAAAATCAGATACCCTTTCAATCTCTAAACCACGAGGTGCATTTTACCTTTTTCCAAAGGTAGCAAATCTTGATATGACTATTTTTTGCAAATGGTTGAAGTATAATTATGGAGTCACTACAGTTCCAGGCTCCTACTTTTCTACGGAACAGATTGAAGAGCATAATCAATACTTTAGAATCTGCTTCACCGCTGAAAAAGAGCAGCTACATCTTGGTATGAAAAAAATCGTCTCAGCTTTAGAAGAGTACAAGAAAACGTAGTTAATTGGGATCTATCGATGAATGATAAAAAAATTTGTTCTGGGTGTCAAGAACCTTTGTATGCAAACTATAAAAATAAGTATTTCTGTGTTAAACACTTAGAAGAATTCCTTCAGGAAGAAAAAAATAATTCCCCTTCACCAAAGACATCTGAATAAGCAAAGTTTCTTATAAACTTCAAGTTGGAATATCATATGATCATCAATTCAAAGAAAAAAATCTTCTTTTCAAGATTAAATGTATGAGTGGTTCTTATCTTGTCCGCACCTAATGATATACTATTTGAAATCCCTCATTATAGTCAATATAAAATTGTTGTAGCAGGCGATGCATTAGTTGGAAAGACACAGCTTGTTTCCGTCTTTACTAAACGTAGTTTTGAACATAAACCTACAGCTGGAGCAGATATCTCCTTTATTAAGCTCACAAGCCCTAGTGAAGGAAAAAGTACAACCACTGCGATTTTTTGGGATCTCTCAGGACAACCCGCTTTTCATAAAGTTCGACCGCTCTTTTACGAAGGTGCTCACGCAGTAATCTATGTTTTTGATATCTCAAGGGAATCCACAGTTTTATCTCTTCCCAGTTGGTTTAAAGAAGTAAAAAAGGTAATTCCAGAGAGTCCAGCTGTTCTAATTGGTAATAAAGTAGATTTAGAGGGTGACAGGGAAGTGAGTGACGATATCGGACAGAGATTTGCAGATAAAATGCATGCTCAATATTTTCCCACTTCAGCAGTTAAGAACACTGGTGTTATTTCTGCATTTGCATCTGCTATTAGACGCGCTGTATCTTATCGTGACCAGAGTTGATATTCATTCTCAACTCATTGTAACTGATTAATCAATTTTGCAATGCGTGCATTAATATCTTTAAGCTTGTTTGAACTAAAGAGATCAATGTAAGAAATATGTTCTTTGTCTTGGTCTGAGTAATACTTCCAATTAGCAGGATATGGGTCACATATAAGTCCCTTCAAGCCTAGATTTTTCGTTATATGACTAATAGCTTTCACTAAATGCAGATCCTTTTTAATAGTTTCACCTTGGACTTCTTCAACAATGAGAGTTGGAAATTCTTTTTCAAAGGCCTCTATTTTTGCAATCCCAATTACTTTTGGGATCATAAAATGAATTTGTTGCATATCAGGTTCTAAATCAATTTCTTTAAGTGAAGTTAAGAATTCACCAATACAAAAATAATGGATAAGCAATTGAGTCAAATGTCGAGTATAATATGGTTTGTACATCAACCTTCCTACTTGTTCAGACGGAAAACTCCATCCAAAAAGAACACTAGATCCTCCTGGGTAAAAACGGGTCCCTTTCAACTTTTTTCCTAGTTTTTCTTTGATTAGTTCAATTTTCTCTGGACCCATGAATTGGCCTCTAGAGAAGTGGACAACGCTTTCAACCAATTCAAGATTTTTCTGGAGGGCATAATAGGAATAATTCCCCTTAAATTCAGGAAAAATGCTGAATGTAAGAGGACACATATACCCAAAGACCTATACCCAGTCTGCTGAATCAATCTTCGTCGGAAGATATGTTCCAGTCATATACCGCCAATTCTTGCTTGCTAACGCCTGTATTTCAGCTTTATGTCCTGTATTTTTCATAATAAGTATCTGTTTTTCCCACTCAGGACGTGATTTGACAAAATCTTCTTTTAACAAGTCATCAGCTCGTTTATTGTCATTTTCTGTCATTTTAATTAAAACGGATTTTGGAATTTGATATTCCTCAATATCAGAAGGTAATAAACCCAACCATCGAATATCAGGTACAGCCAACTCAACACTTTCAAAACTCAAAGCTTTACTACCTATTGAATATACTCTCAAAATGTCTAATCCATACGGATCAGCATCTAAGAACCCTAAAATAGGAATTTTTAATTCTTGATATGCTTTTTTTATAAATAACCGAGTAGCCATGTCAGGTTGTCCTGAGGCAGTTATTAGTATGCAGGGAAGATAATTAAAGAATTTATCCTCCGCTAAATCTTGGAAAACTGCATCTTTCTCGATTATTAGCATGAATTCTGCATCACTATCAAAGTTCTCCACCTGATCAAGCATAGGGGTAATTGCATGCCCACCCAATCCTTTCGTACAATCAATATGATCGCCACCTTCGGTGAAAGAAAGCCTTCCAATAACTTTTCCTTTCGCAGTAGCAATAACGTTTAATGAATTTCTCGATACACGTAGTAAGGCTCCAAGATCCTCGATCAATCCATCAGAAACTCTTTGATTTCCGAAAAGGTTCACATCACGATAAAATAAATGTCTTTTTGTCGCATGTTTTTCAGTAGCAAGAATTTCAGTAACATATCGCATTAAACCCGTTAATTGGACGACGCTTTGTACACTACTTAAATGACGGAATTGTCTGTCAACAACATTACTCCCTAGAAGAACCATTTTAGAATTATTATCATAACCGACATTTTCAGAACTTCGGGAGGGAATCCGAAAAGCTGCATTCCGTGGATCCTCAGCAATTTCATCCAGAAATTCTAAAGCGACTCTATTTAAGCGAGATTTTGTTTCTTCTGCAGAAACATTATCAACTTTCAAGATGGATACTGGAAGATCAATATCTGAATCACTGACAGTATCTCTTATTTTTTTTAATCCAGTTAAACTTACTTTCCGGCGAACCTGGAGTACAACATCTCCCTGATCAGTCATTTCCCATAATTTTGAGAGGCTCTTTTTTGTTAAAACTTCAAAGGATTTTGATTTCTTAAATCCATATAAAATATGGATTTTTTCTGTTTTAAGTCCAAGAGCAGTCTTTATAAGACCAATAACTCCTTGAACCGTATCATTTTGTTCCATTTTCACTTTAATTACTTTATTTTTGAAAGAATAATCTTCCAAAACTATTGTATGTTGTTTTTTTTCAGACACGTTTAATTTCCTCCCATATAGGAGTCCAATTGACCTAAAACATCAGTTTTCCTTCGTAATCTAACATTAGATCTTATCTTTTTTATTTTTGCAGCAGAAAGACCACGAGTTTTCTTCAAATCCTCATCTGGCCAATAAATAAAATCAATAATTCTCGTGATTCTTTTCTTAACTAACTCCTGAGCAGATGGTATGGGTAGTTCAGCTAGTTTTACTACAGGCATTTCTAAGTCAGATATGCAGGCATTCAATACTTTTTGAGGAACTAGCTCATCAGGAATTAATTTAGCATACCGTTTACCATTAAAATACAGATCTTCAATATTGTCAATACCAAATTCATGTAGTGGTTCATAATATTTCTCTGAAAGACGAACAAAATTCTGGATAGGAGTTCCCAAATTCTTCTTCCGTTTCAACTCAGAGAGATTAACTTTTCGATATTTGGAAATTTCATATCTTTTTACCTCAAGAATTTCAGCCAGTTCATCCTTATTCCAGAACAAGAATTCTATAATTGAGGTTAGACCAACATTATACAGCAAAGGAATTTTTTCGGGGAAAGTTTCCTTAACAAGAGGTAAAACTGCAACAGGTTTCTCAAGAACTCGCTTAACACCATCTATCGCTGGTATCAAGGATTTTGGGCATCTTTCGGAGTCTAATCGAAAGTATAAATCAATTACGTTATCAACACCAAGTTCCTGTATCTTTGTAAGTTGATTAGGAGTAAAAGCTCGTAAAGAAGAAAGCTTCACTCGGAATTCAGACTCTGTTTTCTTGTGAGTTAAGATGTCTACTAAATTTACTGAATTTCTAGCGAAGTTATAAGATTCCTCTGTTATTACGCCAGTCGGATCTTCTAATTGGGAAAATTCTGTTTGAATTAGATTGTAAACAGATGTAATTCCATTAAATGCAAGCGGTACTACATAAGCAGAGGGAACTAAAGAATAATATGCAAGGGAAGAGTTTAGTGCATCACGTAGACCATTTAATCGAGATTTAAACTGATCAGAAGCGTGAATCGTCTCAATTTCAATGAATAATAGATCTTCGAGAGTGTTGACTTTATGTGAAGATAATTCACTAAAATCAATAAAACCAGATTCAACAATACTAGACACTGTTGTCTCTGAATCAATAACTTTTCCAGCCAATTCAAAATTAAAATTCTGTTTTAGATCATTTATATCCTTTTGTCTCATTCTTAAAATTGTTGATAAGCCGTCGTTAGGAGCAGAAAACCATGAAGCAAGGGTAGTAATACCAGAATTAGACATTTTACGTAAATCAGCTACTTGAAACTCGTCAGATAATCTATTAATTGGACCATCCAGTATTCGCAAAAAATCATCGATGTCATCCAGTTTCGATTCATCAGTACTGAAAAGAATCAATGCTTGCAAAGAAGTTATTCCTTTCGTTGATAACTTATTAATAGTTTGAGGAGGTAAAATATTTGATAATTTGGTCACTTGAATAGCCTCTTCCTCTAACTTTTTCATTAACGAGGCAAAATTGATATCATTGAAGACAGATCGAATCTTAGGAAAAGACGCTGATACCAATGATGCCAAATCTCGGTGGTTAAGCCTAATAAAATCCCCTACCCGAAGAATAGAATTATTTCGTAAAGGGAAAAACCATTCTACTGGCAAAGAGGGTATAAAACTAATTGGTATAGCTAATAGTTGAGTAAGTTCTTTAGTATCGAGATTATTTAGCTCAGAATAGAGCGTTTCTGCAGGTTGCTCCAAGATATTTGTAAGTTTTTCAGAATCAATAGAGTACACGTGCCGTATCGTATCAACTTTTTTCTGCTTTAATTTTTTAACGTCCTCGTTCTCAGAACCCAGTATTAGGTACAGTGGAATTGCTAAAATTGTAAATAAATCAGTCCACAATTCAGTGGTTACTCGGATCTTCTTTTCCTTATGCTTTTTCAGATATAGGTCTTCTTCTGTTGAGATAAGTAGATTATAAACCGTGGCTAGATTCTTTGCTTTTATCTTTTGTAAATAATCGGGTGGAAAATCGATTCTTTCAATTGAAAGATTTTTTAGTAGATTAATTATTTCAGTAATGCGAATAGATTCCTGAATCTTCTTAATTCTATCGATATCAATTCCTGTTTTTTTATTCATCTCCTCCCATGAATCTATCATTAAATCGAATACTGTAAGAATTTTCTTTTGGTGAAAGGCCTTGAGTTCAGATTTAGTAATTATAGTACTCGTCTCAATTGGCATTTCCAGCACTAATCTGGTGTCTAATATAGTTTGCCATTCCAGATCACTTTCCTGTAAGGATTTGGGAGTAGCGACATAATAAAGGTCAGCTAAGCTTTCAATTCCATATCGGGCGAATTTTTTAACAGTGTTTTTATCAAACAACGAAATTTTAGTTAATGGGATCATTTTTTCTTCTTTGATCGTTTTAATGCTTGTGAAATTTAACTCTTGTTTCATTGTTTTAATCATTTCTGGTTCAGTCTCAATTATATTAGCAAACTGTTCATCTGGTGTCGTCAAAAAGTCATAAACAGACAAAATTTTCTCTTCTGCCATTGCACGGTTTTGTTGCCTAGTTAATCCCTCGATTATTGAGGCAGAAGTCTCTGTTGATTCCCGTAGACGCATAAGGTTAACCTTATTCCGCAGGTTCTCAACATTTTCAGGTGGGGTTTCTAAAACATTTGATAATTCATTAGGAGAGGAAATTAAGAAACGTAAAATCGTGTCGAGTCTATAATTAACAAGTTTTTCAACATACTTAGGTGAGATAATCCCATTTAGATAAGTTATTGGAAGATCAAGAGCTTCAATACTTTTCTTCACATAAGAAAAATCTAAGTCATCTTCTTCATCTAGCATATCTTCATTAGCACTAAAATATAAATCTTCGACGGTTTCAATACCATAATTCGTTAATGTCGAAATTGTTTTACGATTATATCCAGCAACATGTTCCAGGGGCATTCCATGCTCTTTAATAGCAACAGCTTGTTTTAGTTCATCTATTCGCTTTTGAGACATGTTTAGTATTGATTTAAGTTCATTTGGTGGCCAATAGATCAATTTGATAATTTGGTCTATTCCATTGTTTGCTAGACCCTCCAAACCATCATGAGAAAATCTAATTTGGGATTTATCACTGCTTGCTTGTAATTGAATCATTGCAATTGGAGTTTCGAGAATTCTTTGATATCTCTCAATCTTTTTCCATTTAACACCCATGATTCCAAATGTTTGCTTATCTGCACAGAAGTAAACACTTTCAACTGTGGAATATCCACGAGTCTTTAATGTTTTCAGTTCGGCTGCTGTAAACACCCCGAGATCTATCAAAGCCATTCCATCAGAAAATTTAGGTATATTCTTTGTTAAATCTGAAACGTATTCTGTATCTCGGCCGATTATTCCCGCAATTTCATCAGGGGACCATGAAATAAAATCGATAAATGATTTTATTCCACCACCTCTCAAACTATCAACCCATCTTGGTCGAATATGTGATAATCGAGTAATGGGAGTATTAAATAAATCTATCAACGTATTAGTTTCTTTTTGAGTTAGTTGAAGCTTTTTAATTGCGCTTTCTTCATACGGTAGATTATAATAAAGTTCTTGGACATTAATATCAGAATTAAGAAGATTTGTCCAAGATTTTCCTTCAAGGTTATTTGCCAGAATCGAAATCGGTCTTTTCTTGAGTTGTATCTGCTTTTGGATACCCTCTAACGTAATTTTACTCTTAATATCTTCAATTATTTTGTAAGAAATTCCCGATTTTCTATGCAAGTCATTATCAGGCCAGATTAGAAAATTTATCACTTTTGATATTCCTAAATGATGAAGTAATGAATAATATTTGCTAGGAATTGGTAAGTAACATATAGGTACGTTTAACTGTTCTAATACTCCCTTCACCTTCCCAGATAATGCTTTAGGTTTGATTTTATCTTGTGAAATGACAGAAATCAGCTCTTCAAGGCATAGAATTTCTAATGATTCTAATTTTTCAATTGTTTCTTTATCGAGTAAAGTAATAGGTGTTCCGTAGGTTTTTTTAATTGTCTTTAATACCATGGAATCTATCCCCTTTATTTTCCGTAATTCCGTGGTTGGATGGCTAATAAAATCAAAGATTGTTGAAATGCCTTTTTTTAAGAGAATCTTCTCCAGTTCCAAATCAAGCCAAAAAGCATTTTTAATTGGAACAGGATCAAAAGTTGCATTAATTTCATCAAGAATCTCATCTTGTTTGATGAGTATTAGGGCATCAATCAGTCCACGGACAATGAGTAAGTCCTTCTCATTCGTTAAGAGAAAATCTATAAACCCGTGAATATCGAGTCGTTCCAAATCGGATATCATCGATTCTTGAATACCAGGTATTCTGAATAATGAAGTATTATCATTATACGTGTGAAAAGATTCCTTCAAATTATTTTTGGATTTAATTATCAAGTTATCAATTAATTCATTTAGTTCAGCTAACTTTTCTGAAGGCGAATTAAGGAACTCTTTAATTTTGGAGATCTTTCTTCCTCGCAATTTTGGTGTTACACGATAATCCATCCAATCAAAAGTCGATGCTCCGATTACTTTTTCTGGATCAATATACCCTCCTTCCACTCCTTCTCGAATTTCTTCTTTGGCACTCTCAATAAGACGAATCGCCAATTTTGGAATAGAAGAGATCTTTTCTGGGAATATTACAAGATATTCTAAAATGTTATTTATTTTTGCATTTTTAAATCTTTTTTCAATGTCTCCAGTTAACCAGGGAAGTAATCCAAGACGAAAAGTGTCATCGGAAGTAGAATCCAAAAATTCACTAATTGCTTTTACCTTAGTTTCATAGAGTAGTTTTTCTGGAAATTCCTCTACTTCTCGTAATTGGGATGTAGGGGTAGAGAAAAAATCAAATGCATTTACAATCCATCGTTTATTTAATGACTTATGAATTGTGTTACTGTTTCTGTACTTTGAAAAATCCCTCTCAATTTCCTTAGAAAAGAATTCAAACTCCCTAACAATTGGAGAACGATATGTTTGTTCTTGTTTTGTAACCGTCTTTCTAACAATAGCATCTATTCTTTCTACAGACATACCTGTGATACTGTTTAATTCAGGAAAAGGTGTTCGTAAAAATTGATATATAGTTTGTATATTATTTTCAACAAGCTTCAGGTGAATATCCATTGGAAGCCATTCACCGATAGTAGAAATCTGTGGACTAGGAGGATAAGCTCTTCTTACTAATCGTGGAATAGCAGAGGCAAGTGCCTTTTGTAACTTGGATATCTCTTCTCCCGATGTTAAGAGATATGGTGAATGTTCTGAAATTAAGATTTGTGAAAGATTTTGTATGACTCGAGGAGCTGCACTTTCAAATCGCGATTGTCTTTGTCTCTCTCTTCTTTCTCGTTCAGCTCTCCCCAGATGTTGTCCTAATCCTCTTGCTAGTTTCTTCAATACACGTAGTATTTCAACTCTTAACTCATCAACATCGGCAATATATTCCTTACTGGTCTCGGGGAAAGGAATTTTAGAGGATACAACCGAAACGACAATGGCTATTGGTGCCTTGTTAATATTAATTTTATAATTCTTCCAATTCATCTTTTGAACGCATTTTGATATAATATCATTCCCTGCACCAAAAAGTAAGGGGATTCTGTTTGCGAAACGATATATCTTTGGATTAGCTCCTCTAGAGCCTTCTTCCTTTGAAAGATTTGGACCACCATATGCCAATGCTGCCTCTACTATAAATGGATGACCAGCATATGCTGAAACTTCTCCAGATGTTGCTTTTGCAAATTGAGGAGACAATTCTTTGATGATACCCTTCTCTAGTAATTCCCAGCTAAGAGGTGATAATGAATCTCCACTAGGTCGTTTGAATGGAAAGTACTTTCGATCTTTTTTCTTGGTTTTGTCCCGGTCGGGTACTGTAAAGCCTTCGTGGATAATTCTCCGAATTGAACTGGCACTAAGCTTTTTTGGATTTGTTTGATAATCAATTTTAACAAAGTCTAGAAAATCGCGTGCTGTTTTTGGACCCATCCCTTGGAAATGATCTTGGAGAAAAATTTCCATTGTATCACTGCGAGTAACATTCAATTCTCTTTTGAATTGAGTTATATCGGTCCCCCATGGATGAACCTTAGCAATGCGAGGATATGCTGGCATCTCCTCGACAACACGTTCTAATTCAATTGGTGCCTCTGAGTCAGGATATTGGATATATAAACTTGCATATGGGGTAATCATTGCTAATTGGGAGAAATATTCATAGATATATCGGGAGGCAAGATTCCAAGCTCCAGTAAAGGTAACAGAAACCTCTGTGCCAGACTCAATGATTGCTTCTGTTGTATTTTGGGGGATTTCTCGTTGAGCGAGAATTATTGGTTCATTCTCAGCAAGATTAATCATTAATTCGTGATAACTTGTAAAATCTTCATCAATGTATTTAGATTTGATTATCAAGGGTAAATCCACAGAAGACATTGCGTTTAACAATACCATTTTCGCCCCAAGGCCAAATCGTCCACGAGATTGTCGAGATCCATAATTACTGCCTGTTAAAACACGGCCAAATAGAGGTGGAATAAATTCACACTGTATCCCACTCCCGTTATCTCTTACTGTTAATCGTAGAAAATCGAGTTTTTCTGAGGATTCAAACGACTTAACGTTTAACAATCTAGCAATTTCTTCTTTCTGCAATTTCTTGATGGTTACATGGAGTTCTGGCAAATGACCCATTCGTTCTGCTGCATCCAGACCGTTTTCTACTAATTCACGAACACTGGTAAAAACAACCCTCATACTATTATCGAAACCCGCTATAGCTTTATTATCTTGGAAAAAATCCGCTGCGGATCTTCTTACAACCTTTTCACTATTAATAGTTTTTTTAGACGGTTTTGAAGCAGGCACCTTCAATCAACTCCCTGGTTAGAATTACCACCTGCTATTATTGCAACAGATGAAATTTTTACCCCACTATCTTTCTCTAAACGCATCAAAGTTACTCCAGAAGTTGCACGACCAATCGCCCGTATATCTTCAAGTGGTATTTGAATTAATTTCCCATCATTCGCAACCATTAAAAGTAAATCCTTTTCGTTTACACTTTTTACAGCAATCACATCGCCATTTCGTTTAGTTGCTTTGATATTAATAACTCCTTTTCCATTTCGCCTTGTAATTCGATATTTATCAAATGTAGATCGTTTACCATAGCCATTCTCACATATGGTCAAAAGAGTCCTATTTTCATCCACAATAGCTAAATCTATAACAGAATCGTCTGAATTGAGTCGTATTCCCATTACCCCGATACTACTCCTACCCACAACTCGTACATCAGATTCTTTGAACCGAATCGCTTTTCCCTTTTTCGTGGCAAGGATGATACCTTTAGTGCCATCAGTAACTTTAGCTCCAATGATCATATCATTATCGCGTAGTTTTTGTGCAATAATCCCAGTAGAACGGATATTTTCATATTCAGACAAAGAAGACTTCTTAATTATTCCATTTTTAGTTGCTAAAACCAGATAGTGATCTGGATTGAATTCAGTAACACGGATGATGGCAACGATTTTATCACTTCTATCCATTTTGAGAAGATTTACAATATTCACTCCTTTTGTAACCCGTTGTTTAGACATCGGAATCTGAAATCCGCGAAAACGATAGACAGTACCATGAACTGTGAAGAACAAAATTGTGTCGTGAGTTGAGGCAACGATCATTTCCTGTAAGAAATCGTCTTTTCCTATATCCATTGACTTAATACCTTTACCCCCACGATGTTGGGAATTGTACATATCGGTGGATATCGACTTAATATAACCATTAGATGTTAAAGTGATAACAATATCCTCTTTCGTGATGAAATCTTCTTCTGTTTTGTCAGTCCAATTTTCATAGCTATCTGAGTCATCAAGGACAATATTTGATCTTCTTGGGTCTCCATATTTGGATTTAATTTCATCAATTTCAGTAACTATTATGTCTATGATACGTTGTTCACTCCCCAATATATCTTCATAATCCTTAATTGCTTCTAGAGTTTCTTTGTACTCTTGGAGAATTTTGTCCCTGTCAAATCGTGTTAAGCTCCTGAGTGGTAATGCGAGAATGTCTTTCGCTTGGATCTCGGAAAACAAAAATTTACTAATCAAAGCAGTTTGGGCTTCAGATCCATTACTTGATCCTCTAATGATTTTAATTACTTCATCAAGATTTTCAACAACAATTTTTCTTCCTTCTAATATATGAGCTCTTTCGCGGGCTTTTTTTAGATCAAATTCTGTTCTACGTACGATTATCTCATGTCTGTGATCAATGAATTGAGTTAGGAGTTCTTTTAAGTTTAAATTTTTCGGGCGAATTTTGACCTCATCACCCACCTTTGCATCTACAAGAACCATATTTCTGATGGAAAACGAGATTTGCATAGGAGTAAATTTAAACAAGCGATTCAACACAACTTCGATGTTGGCTGAGTGTTTCAGATTGATGACAATTCTTGTACCCCGAATGATGTTGGATTCATTCTTAACACTTCCAATTTCTGGGAATTTACCTGCTTCTTTCATTCGCTCAATTATATCAACTAAACCGCGATGTTCTATTGTATCCTGTCGTTTTACGAGATAAGGAACTTCTGTTATTACAATACTAGTTTTATTTTTTTTCTCTTCAAATTCATATTTTGCTCTAAGTACTACATTACCTGTTCCTGTGTGATAAGCTCGCTTGATCCCCTTGGTGCCGAAAATTACTCCTCCCGTGGGAAAATCGGGGCCTGGAATATATTTCATTAAATCTACTATGGAAATTTCTGGATCCTCAATTACGGCTTTAACTCCATCTAAGACTTCCCCTAAATTATGAGGGGGCATAGAGGTTGCCATTCCAACAGCTATCCCCATAACTCCATTAACAAGAAGATTAGGAATCTTTGCAGGAAGAATAACTGGCTCTTTATCCAACCCGTCAAAATTGTCTACAAGATCAACAGTATTTTTATTGATGTCCATAAGAATTTCATTAGAGATCTCAGCCATTCTGGCTTCAGTATAACGCATTGCTGCAGCGGGTTGTCCATCCATACTTCCAAAGTTACCTTGACCCTGAATTAAGGGATATCTGAGAGAAAAAGGTTGAGCCATTCTAACCAACGCGTCATAAACCGAATTTCCTCCGTGAGGATGATATTTTGCACTCGTTTCTCCAATAGTTCGAGCACATTTCCTCGGTGGTCGGTTATGAGTTAATCCTAAATTATACATTGCCCACAAAATTCGTCTATGAACAGGTTTCAAACCGTCCCTCACGTGGGGAAGCGCTCTGCTTGTTATAACAGACATTGAATACTCCAAATAACTCTTGGCCATAGTTTTTTCAATAGGTGTAATCTTAATATTGCTACTCATCTTAAATTCATCCCTCTATTTGCTATATATCTAAATTCTCCACTTCTAAAGCGTGAGCTTCAATGAACTCACGTCTAGGTGCCACTTCTTCACCCATCAGTGTGACAAACATTCGTTCAGCATCAATGAGATTCTTTCGAGTAACCTGAAGCAGAATTCTTTTCTCTGGATCCATTACGGTTTCACGAAGTTGAATTGGATTCATCTCTCCAAGGCCTTTAAATCGGCTTATTTCCGTTTTTCCTCCCCACGATTGTATAATTTCATCTCTTTCTTGTTCCGAAACAACGTATACTTCTTTATTTCCCTTTTTAACTCGAAATAACGGAGGCTGTGCAATATAAAGATATCCTTCGTCGATTAATTCAGGCATATATCTGAAGAAGAATGTTAAAAGAAGACAAATGATATGATGACCATCAATGTCTGCATCCATTAATAAAACAATTTTATGATAACGTACTTTCTCAATCCGGAAATTTTCTTTATACCCTGCTCCAATTGCTCGTATAATCTCAAGTATTTCCTTGTTTTTCATTGCTTTCTCTAATCGAGCCTTTTCAACGTTAATAACTTTACCACGTAATGGTAGAATGGCTTGAAATTCACTAAATCGACCTTCAATAGCACTTCCACCAGCGGAATCTCCTTCAACCAAAAAGATTTCCCGTTTCGCAGGATCTGAAACAGCACAATCTACTAATTTTCCTGAACCCTTTCCTTGCGTTTTTCTAACTGCCTCACGAATTTGCCGAAACTTCATACGCAGGGTAGCGGCCGCTTCACACTTTTCTATGATACTCCGAGAACTTTCAGGGTGTTCATCAAGAAATTTGAGTACATTTTCATACACACAGCTCTCTACCACTCCCTTGACCTCACTGTTTCCTAATTTGCTTTTAGTTTGCCCTTCAAATTGAGGGTTCATGATTTTCACAGAAACCACCGCAACTAGACCTTCACGGACATCGTTTCCAGTAAAAATAGATCTTTTTTCTTTTAATCCCTTCTTCAAATGTGGATTCCGAATTAATTGTTCATTTTTCAAAACATAGGCATTTAACGCTCGTGTTAATCCGGATTTGAAACCTGATAAATGTGTTCCCCCGTGTCTTGTATTAATATTATTGGTAAAGGTATTAATCAAATCTCTTTCAGAACGGTCATAAACAAGTGCTACTTCTACCTGCATTTTCTCTACATTCACATCAAAATAAGGAATATCATCATGAATACGAGTTACCGCAAGTTGATCGACATATGCTTTTATCCCTCCATCGAAATGATAAATCCATTTGTTAACTGGCGATTCACTACCCAAATCTTCTGTAGTTTCAGACTGTGTTTGTGTCTCATTTTCTCCTAAATCACTTTGTGACTCAGAAATAGGAAGGTCATGTTTTCTTTCATCTATAAGTGTAATTGTTAGACCTTTATTTAAGAAAGCTAATTCCCGTAAGCGATTTCGGATAGTAACAACATCTACCCTAGTTACTTCGAAGATTTCAGGGTCTGGGATAAAAGTAATATAGGTTCCACTTTCATGATCCCATTCCTCCTCAACACTGATCACTCCATGGGATATTGTTTCACCCCTAACATACTCTTGCATTTGTACCCGGTTATTTCTTTTTACTTTTACTTGCATCCACCGAGATAATGCATTCACAACAGCAATCCCGACCCCATGAAGTCCACCGCTAACTTTGTACGACTCATGGTCAAATTTCCCTCCAGAATGCAATCGAGTTGTTACTAGTTCTAAAGAAGATATGTTGTAATGTGGATGAATTTCAGTAGGAATTCCCCTACCATTATCCTGAACGGTTATCGATTCTTGTCCATGCTCTGTTTGACTTAATATCACAATAATATTGTCACAAACATCAGCCATGGCTTCATCCACTGAATTGTCAACAATTTCCCAAACCAGATGATGGAGCCCATTTTCATCTATACTTCCAATATACATAGCAGGACGGCGACGAACCGCTTCAAGGCCTTCTAAAACCTGTATACTACTTGCATCATATTCGCTTGACAAAATTTAACACCGATGGTTCCGAAAAATGAAACGATACACAAAATCATTGTGTATTGTTATTGTAATGAGTAAAAATTAAATTTAACTCAATTATTCTTTGAAGAGCTCCCTATTTAAATCTTCTTATTAGAATTCATCCCTTTCTATGGCAATTTAATCAGTAGAAATGTTCTCAAAACAAATTTTACTTATTTACATGACTATAATCCATAGATGTTATTATTTACTGATTATAGAAGAAAATTAACAGATTATTGTCCAAGAAATAGCCGACTACACAAGGATTCACCAAGGTTTGCCAGTTTCAACGCTTCACACGTCTTTTCGATTTCATATTTTACTCGAAAATTCTCAACTTTTAACCGTGTTTCTGAGACTTCTACTATACAATAACTTGCGTTAGGATTTTCATCTCTAGGTTGGCCTACACTACCAGGGTTAATCACATAACGGTTATTTTTTTCATATTGGAAAGCCCAGTGTGTATGTCCCATTGCTACTAGATTCCATTGATCAAGCCACTTGTCTAATTTGACCTTTTGTTCGTCCAAGGGTTCATTATTCCAATAAGGAAACAAAAAATATTCCCATTTCTTGTCAGGAGTTCCATGCACGAACAGAAATTCATTTTTTTTAATTGAAAGTGATTTTTTCCCTCTCAATTTTCTCAAAAATTGATACTGGTCTTTATTATCTTCTTGTAATAATTGTTTCCGAGTCCACCTTAGCGAACTGGCCGCCGTGTCATTGAACCACTTTATTCTCTTCTCAAAATTTATAGCAGTTATAGCTGAATCATGATTACCTTGAATTATAATGTCACATCGTTTTTTGATGATATCAATACATTCTACGGGATTTGCATAATAGCCCACGATATCTCCAAGACACACAATGTGATCCATATTACCATGGATTTTAAAATTGTTGATAACAGAATTTAGAGCTTCTAAATTTCCGTGAATATCAGAAATTATAGCTATTTTCAACGTATTTGACTCAGATAAGCCAGATTTAATTTAGCTGCTGCGATCGCGGAGAGATTGAAGTAATTCCTCTTTCTGAGATTCCAGCGTGGTTATTTTTTCATCTTGCGTCTTTGTTTTTTCTGAAAGCTTCTTCTTATCTAAGGTTAAAAGATCGACCTCACGTTGTAATGAAACGAGACGATTTTCATTTGTCTGTTTCTGGGATTCAAATTCCACCTTTTGCTCGCTAAGCTTCTTTTGTAGTTCAGACAATTCGTTGCCCAAATCGTCATATTTTCTTTGTATCTCATCAACCTGTTGTTTGAAAACATTTTTTTCCTTAATTAGTGTATCTAATTGAGAAATCAAAGGTTCTACTTTTTTAAAGGCTTGTCGAACATTTGTTTTAATCGCGTTTACTTCTGTGTTCACATCGTCGAATGAATTGGCCATCTCACACACCTTGGGGTCAGATTGTATTGAAGTACTTAATATAGAATTTCAGTACTTTTCAGTTTTTCCTTTCACTAGGAATACACAAAAATTCGATTCAAGGGCATATTATGTATCAGCGTGAATGAAATATCAACCTTAATCCAAAAACACAAACAAGTTTGCGATTGCTGTGAAAATGACCTTTCATGATATCAATGATATTTGAGCTAACAATATTAACCTCTATATTCGCGATTTTTATTACTCGAATCGGGTCTAGTTCTTGTTTATTAATTAATTCAGAGTGGTTAACTCCACAAATAATGAGTTCTAACTGATTCAATGCAATTAATAACTAATACAGATGTGAAGTTTGTGAAGTTAATTAGTTTTAAAGCTCCTAAATCTTTTCTGGAGGATTTAGATGAATTAGTTAGAGGAGGGGTTTATAGCTCCCGATCTGAAGCAATACGTATGGCTATTCGTGATCTCCTCAAGCACGAGCTCGAATGGAGAGATGGTAAACCGCCCTCATCCTTAAAAAAAGACGATTCAATCAATGTTAGGTGAAACAATGACTGCTACTAAAACTGATGTAAAATCTACACCCCTTACAACAAAAAAAAGATCATTATCAGATAATTTACGTCAACTGAAATTCAATTTAACTGCTGTTCGTGCAGATCTGAAATATATTCGAAGAGTCGTGTATAGAGAAATAAAGTATTTCATTCCAATGACAGATCTCTTTATTCTTCTCTCAATAGTGCTTGGTCTTATAATACTTGTACTTATTTTTTTCCTCATTTTTGTACCATTATTAATGGTTATCCTTGATAGTTCCACTGATGTAGGTAAGTATCAGTCGTGGATGATTAAGTCTTTAACTAGTCCTGAAGTCATTCGTTGGGCTGCTGCTATTATTGGAATTGTAACAATTTTGATCAGGATGATGATAAAATCTCCGATAAATAAATACCGCGGTAAGGTCAATGCCCGAAAAGATGTCACATACATCTTTGGAAGCTCTAAGCCGGCCGAACAGTTTCTTTTTGAAATGGTTCACAGATATGGATATGAAGAACGCGTCTCTTTAATCGCTGACTCAGATTTATTATGGATTCGGAAATTGAAGGCTCAAATTGATGTATACGTGGTTGAGGACATGAAGGAATTTGAAAAACCAAATTTATTACTTCGGCATGACGGTAGGATAGACGCGGTTCGGACCACTGTCTACCCCTGAACACTCGGTAATCATCTAACCAATTGTAGTCGTAATTATTCCTATATCGTCTCCATTTATCGAAACGTTTTTCTAGAAACTTGATGAGTTTTTTCTGTTCCGGAGTAGGATTATACTCCTGTCCTCCGGAATCTTCGGGGATATCTGCACTGATGCCTTCGTGCATTGATGGAATTGCGATTTGTTCGTTAGACGGCATCTATTTTCCTATCTTCGTAAAGAATTTTGTCAACATCGCAATCATTCCACTTTTTAGTCCTGTTATCGTCCCGTTGTTTTGCGGACTGCTTAAAAAG
>NJBF01000094.1 GCA_003144275.1 Candidatus Heimdallarchaeota archaeon B3_Heim | reverse complement strand
TCATTTTTGGTCAAATGTTCTCCTCACCTCTCTTGTTCAATAATAATCATATTATTGTCGGATTATTACAGTCCACTCTTCCCCGAAATGTCAAAACAACAAAAAATAAAATTTCGCGCACATCTCACCCGCGTATATCCTTTTCTAATCTAAATCAGCCTTTTACGACACAACTGAATGTAAATCTATTCTCCTAAATGATGCTTCTGCTTGCATAATATTAATCCGTTGCTGGCCTTTCTATGATCCTTAGATCGATCATAAACTCTTCGGATATTATTTTTTGGACTTTTTTCGATAATTCGATTTCGTTAATAAAATACGTTGGAGTTGATAAGAATTTTCCTATTGCAAGAGTGTAACAATCAGCTAATGCAATTGGGACTTTGCATTTAATTCGTGCAGCTATTCCATCCAAGTCTGGTACTCGTAAAATAACAAAATTGGTTAAGAAGTCGTCTATTGTCGTTTTTGCTTCCTCCCACCCTTTCAGTCTGCAAGTAATATACAGCAGCTCTGATTTCACTATTGAAGGAATATAAAGAATACGATATTTGTCAGTTTCGAGCAATATTTCTTCGAGATGTTTAAGGAACATATTTTCTTTTGGTTTTTCTTTGTCTAATGAGAGATATTCAATCAATACCCCTGTATCTAATGTTGCAGCTTTTATTTGAGCATCCTCACTATTATTTTTCATTTAAGAGTTCTTCCTGACGCATTTTTTCATATATCTGTCTTCCTTCAGCGCCTAAAACTCCACGGAATTTCCTTACTGTACGTGAAAATGGAATATCAACCTGACTCGTTTTAACTAAATATTCTATTACTTCATCGTAACTCATTGAACGACCAAACACATTTTCTAGGTGATTCTTTACTTCAAAAAGCGCTAGCTTGGTAGGTTCTTTCAATTGAATTGTAGTTACCATATTTGGTTTCTTCCTATAGCAACTATAGCTACAATAGTACTTAAAATTTTCTATAAAGGTTTTTTTTTACCTCAGAGTAAAAACTGCAATTAGAATTACTTACACCCGTGTTGATGTTTAATCTCCTTCTATTGAAAATAGTAAAAGATCAGAACGTCTATATATGTGTTAATATAGAATGTGAAAAAGTTGTTTTAATGAATTGCATACTCAATGGAGTTTTTGATAAGATTATATCATTTTTAAAATATGATTTTTTATTTGTTAAGTAATTTATACTTTTCCAATCTAAACCAGCCTTTTACGAAGTTCGGACAATTATTAAGATCTGATTATATGCCGAGTATGAACTTTTGTAAATTGAACCACTTTTTCTAAAATTAGGGTACATATAAAGATTTAAAAATATTCAGTGTTCTGGGTTACTTGGTGTTCTCAGTGTCGACTGTGAAATTTGATCTCCAGGAAGATTTAGAGGAATTACAGGCAAGAATTTATCTTGATACCAAAAAGAAACTAAGTAAAAAAGACATTTTAGAGCTAGCATTTAGAATTGGAGCGAATAACTATGATCAACTTATTCTTGAAATTCAACAGGATAAATCATCCCTGACTGATAGTATAATCGAATCTGTTTTAGCTATAGCTACTGATTTTGGCGAAGGAACAGAAAAATTATCATCTCAAATTAACAAAATTACCTATGACCTGGAGAGGTAAGATTATCATGTTAACTTTTATGGACAGCTGCTTTTTTGTAGCTCTTTTGAATAATCGTGATGAGAAACATGTAGATGCAAAGAAAATCTTGAGTATTCTGAGAAACAATCAATATGGTGCTCTTGTTACAACTGATTATATTGTTGATGAGGTTCTAACCACCATTTGGGGCCATACTCATAGAAAAGACTTCGTTATTAATGCATACAGCATTATTTGTAAAAAACCTGAATTTGTTCAATTTAAGAAGATCACTGATCAACATTTCAGCCTTTCTTGGCAAAAATGGGAACAAATAGCAGAATGGCCAAAAAAACCTCTCAGCTTTACTGATTGTACAGTTTTAGCCTTTATGGAATTAGAGAAAGTCGAGAATCTTGTTACTTTTGATACTGAATTTGATGGGTTAGTTAATATCTTGAAAATCTGAATCAGTAAATGTAAATTCTGATTTCAAATTATTATGTTTACCAAGGTATATACTTTTGTAACCTAAGCCAGCCTTTGATGAAGTTTACAATTTTGCCGTGATACAATATTTAATATTCTAAGTATAGGGCCAAAAAAATCGATTCTTCATCGGAAAGAGAAAAATGAAAGCGTTAGAGAAAAGAATTGTATATTTTTGGACATTCATTTATGTGATGATAGGATATTTTTCTTTATTAGTTGTCTCTGATTATGCAATTGATTTCTTTTCTGGAATTTTCTCTGCCATTGTAATTTTTCCTAAAAAATGGGGCTTTGGTGTATTTTCCCTCGATAGTTTGACATCCACTCCACGCCTGACTTGGTTTGTATTTGCAATTGGTTGGTTTCTTGTGTGTATTTTTGTTAATTACGGATCAACACAACAACTTAGGGAAGGAGCAAAAATCCCGATTCGCTCACTCTTCTTTGTGAATCTTTGGTTTATTTCTTCATTCGCAATGATCACAGGATATATTTTGTGGAGTCTTATCCAAGGGTATTCTGAAGTTATCACTCTGGATCCAAATATCCCAGGTAACTTAGTTGATCAATACTTGGAAGGATTTTTCTGGGTATTGGCTCCAGCTATTACTGTACTCTTCGGTGTAAACTATAAAGCTCCAAGTAATTAGTAATTTTTCATTCGTTATGGTATATCCTTTTCTAATCTAAACCAGCCATTGACGGAGTTGGGGAAAAAACTAATTATCATACATAGATTCTAGATATTAACTTAGGCAAATACTTTCGTAGTCAGACGGACATGGATGATCTTAACAAAAGGGGAATGGAATCTATGGTAATGACACTAACCGCTTAATACTAGGAATTTTGTCAAAATCCTTATCAAAGGAAGCGATTGTAGTTATTTTTAATACCTGCATGGCTTGGTACATGCAGGCATCATCAAAATCTAGTTGTAGTGAGCTCATATGCTCTGTTGCTTCAATTTTATCAAAAATAGATAGCTTGTAGAACTCCAACCCTTCATAAGCAAGTAATGAGACAAGGAATCGTTTTATTTCAGCTGATGATTTATTATAATGCTCCATAATAATTGCAATTGAATCAATGGTAAAATCAGTGATATAAGCATGGATGATATTTTTAAAAACAGCTTCTAATATTTCCGATGCCTGTTGTGCTTTTTCTTGATTGAGTTGAACTTCTAAGAATATATTTGTATCAATTAACATTGTTACTCACTACTACCTATGGATTTCCAACACGATATTCCCTTGCTTTATGTTGGAGTTCTACAGATGTAAGAGTTATCCCTTCAAGCTGTCCTCTGATTTCATAGATTGGATCTTCTGGAATACTTATTGTTTCTAAGTTACTCGAATATTCTTGAATCCATTTCTTGAAAGCTTGTTCTGCTGCTTTACTCAAAGACCCTTTTCCATAACCAAATATTTTCATGGCGGTTTTTCGAAATTCTTCTTCAATTTTCGGATCAATATACACTTTTATGCCTTTCATATCATTCATGAACTATAGGGGATTAGGATATAAAAATCTTACCATCTTAGGATATAATTCCCATTCTCATAATGTACCTAGAAAGGAAGCTAGATCATTAACCAGTTCTTTTAGAAAGAGAATAGATTCTGATATATCCTTTTCTAATCTAAACCAGCCTTTTACGATGTTTGAGACACCATTTGTATTCAATATCAAAACTTACTCAGGAATGACACTAATTCCCCTATCCTGTGTAGCATGAATCTTACGTAATTACTGGTGATTTTGAGAATTTTATTTTATTTTTTTCGGTCTACCTCAAAAAGCTTATATGTAACGTACCTCATCTGAACTGCAACCAATTATTACAGGGTCTGCGAATGGATTCAAGAAAAAATAGTAAGAAATTCACCTTAATTATTACCACTTTGGTGGTATTAGCCATTTTTATAGGAAACTTGTCCTATTTGTCTATCGTTTCGGTGAATTTGTCCCAGGATCCGATCCTTACTTGGACAGGCGAGAATAACTTTGTAGCCGATGGTGCAAATCCAGATAGCGCAGTTACTGGTACCAATTTCATGTTCCGAGTCAATTACACCGATAGTAACAATATCGAGCCGTCAACTGTTCAAGTCTGGATTGATGATGACGATGATGGCTACGAACCTGGCGAGAAACTCCTGATGAACGCGGTCAACATCAGTGACGAAACCTACTATGACGGTAAACTCTACACCTTCAATAGGGTTCTCACTAATACAAACGGCAACGTCAAACATTACAGGTTTTATGCAGTAAGCGACGGCGTGAGTATCACCGGGGTACCCACAGACAACAGTTCTGTTTACGTCTTTGATAGCAGTTCGGGATCCGGCAGTGCACCAACACTTGATTGGACCGGAGAAGTAAATTATTCTTTAGACGGAGTAAATCCCGATAGTGCCGTCAGCGGTACCACTTTCGAATTCAGGGTGGAGTATAAGGATACTGATAATGATGCGCCAGCTCAGATCCAGTTATGGATCGATGTAGACAATAATAGCGCCTATAACAGCAGTGAAAAATATGGGATGACAGAATATGGCGGTAGCGCTGATTACACAGCTGGCAGATTCTTTACCAAAAGTCTGCTCTTGTTCTGTACGGATGGCTGCAATATTAACTACCGTTTCTATGCAAATGATGGTACGAATGAGGCCACTACCGGTTCTCCTGTACTCCCACCAATCCCAGTCACGATAATCACAACGACGACTACCCCGCTGACAACCAGTCCATCGATAACTACCACTATTCCATCTTCCACAGAACCTATAACTTCTACCACAACTTCTAGTTCAACCCCCAATACAACAACAGAGGAAACCACTCCAAAAACTTTTACAACCACGATCTCAACGGCGTACGAGGCAGCTCCGAGTTCCTTCCCTAGTGTTTTCATAATAGTACTGTTCTTTACCACTCTTGTGGTATTTTTATGTAGATATAAGAAGACATAGGAACCAATTGTTTGTGTTAATCCAGCCTTTTACGGAGTTGGCAGAAAAAAAAAGAATATGGTATATACCGAGGTATATACTTCTGTAATCTAAACCAGCCATGGACGACAGTGTACGAGGAAGGGTCAGTACTCCGAATTAATTTAGTAATACAATTCCCCTTAATTCTCATTAATTACCTCATCTAATAAATTGCGTAAATCCTTTAAGGTAAATTCATGAGTATTATCTTTAAAAAGCTGTGAAATCTTAACGAATTGGTATTTGAGAACCGATAAAAACAAATCGGTCTCTAATTGAGAAATAACTAAATATCTTGGCTTTGGATGCTCATTGAATAATGCATCTAAAACAGCGTCGACCACTTCAACAGGAGATGGTAGTTTTTCCCTCCTATTTATCGCTTCTTCATCTTGAGACAAAATTGATTCAATTTCCTTTTGAAACAAGTTGGTTGTAGTTTCTTGGAATCGTTTAAGCAGAACTGGAACTGCTGCGTTTACTATATTTGATTTGTAATTTCCAGGTTCAATTATGCTAACCTTGACATTATAATTTTCCAATTCCAGTGATAAAGCATTTGACCAAGCTTCAAGTGCGTGTTTGCTCATACTGTATGTACCGAGAAAAGTAGGTGTTATAAGTCCCGATACAGAGCTTATATTAACGATTCGACCTTGGGATTCAATTAAAAAGGAAATTAATGCGTTAGTTACACGGAGGTGACCATAAACGTTTACATTGAAAACACGATGCAACATTTCTTCACTAGTTGCTAGGATTGGCCAACTATCACCAACACCAGCGTTATTTACAAGTCCAAACAACCCTTTCCCTTCCTGCTTCACGCGAGTAACGACTTCTTGAACGTCTAATGGGTTTGTGACATCTAATTGGAATGATGTGACATTTTCCATCTTATTCAGCATCGTAATATCGACTTTTTTCCGTGCACAGGCATAAACTAGATGGCCTTTCTGGGACAAAACTTCTGTGACCAGTTTCCCAATACCTGAACTAGCTCCTGTTACTAAAATAGGTTTAGTTTGAGTCATGATCTTTTTCTCCATGAATTTTTCCTTTACCGTAGGAAAATTTTTTTATCTTAGAAGTATTTTTTCAACGTTATTATTCGAAATAAACATTCTTCTCGATTGGTATATACTTTTCCTATCTATACCAGCTTTTTACGACAGAGTACGATGTTAGGAAAACTGAAATATATTTTTGAACAAACTTGTAGATCAAAAGAGTCTAATTCTTGGGAATTTAGACATTTACTTATAAGATTAAAATCTATGTGGAAAAAACATGGTGTGTATAGAACTAGAACCGTGGATAGAAAAACAAATCCCTCCGAATTTGGTAGATCACTTCAAAAATCTACGTAAAGA
>NJBF01000013.1 GCA_003144275.1 Candidatus Heimdallarchaeota archaeon B3_Heim | reverse complement strand
TAGTCGGAGGTGTCGGGTAGATTTTGTTTATACTGCAAACGATTTCTGTGAATTCCTTCTCACATCGTGGCACCGGGCGATGTTTAGGGAACAAGATGTGGTTTCGAGGAGGTGATACGAAGTACTGTATCGTTTGAAGACATTCATTAAATCAAAAAAGTCAGAATCTCTTTATATTAATATGTAGAAGTACCACCAAATATTTACTCAACCGCAAGAAAATTGCTAAACAAGGGATACGAAATCAAATGAGTAATAAATCATCTAATAAGGAATTTAAAGACATTATTAAGCTAGAAGAAGAAATATCAAACTTTTTTGAGGATTTAATGTACGATCGGGGAGGCTCTCCGTTGTTAGGCAGGATTTTTGCCTTATGTGTATTGACATCTTCCCAAAAACCATTATTACAAAAAGAATTGGTAGATAAATTTGAGGTAAATCCTTCCACGATTAGTCGTAATCTGAAGGAATTAGAGAACTGGAAATTAATTGATCGACGGCGAGAACCAGGCTCTCGTGAATGGAAATATCAAGTTGAGTCAACTGCTTACCTCGAACTCTTGGTGAATGAATTTGAAGAAAATGTGATTACACTTCGAGAGCGAGAAGGGGGTTTAAAACGTATACGTGAACGGTGGGGAGAGACTATGAGTCAAGAATCCAGAGAATCACCTGGAGGAAAACGCACATTACAAATATTAGATTTTTTAATCAATTGGATGGAAATTGTAGCTACCGAACAAGATGAATTGATTAAAACACTTCATCGGAGGTTTCTGGAGCTAGAAAAAAAACTGGAGTAATCTGAAGAAGAAATATAATTTATGTATAACTTATCCAATTCTACTCATCCTTCCCCGATAAAGAGTCACTGTATGTGATGGTATCTGGGGAACCCTAGTACAAATCAGTCAGATCAATATTGGTTTTTATAATTCTAAGTATGTAGACACTGCTCGCTAGTTGGGATACTACGGTAGGATTTAAATGGATCAGATATAGCTCGTGACAATTCTATCAACCTTAAATGAACTAGAAGAGGTTGTTAAGACCAGCAATGGAATCCATTATACAGAGATTAAGTTTAAATTAGTGGATACGAGTTATATAGGATTTTTCATTCGTTGGTTTAATGTTTACGTTTAATCAAGAGAAAAAGGGTCAAACACCCGATTAATAGAGTAACTGGGAAAAAAGGGTGGTTCCAAAGAGAGGGAGGAGCTGAAGGAGGAACTCCCCTACCTTTCACTTTGAGAAGCCAAATATTCGTATTGCCTTCTGGGCCAGGTGCAGATGGTGGACTTGACCTCCCCAATATAACTAATCCACTATCAGAAGTCTGAACAAGAGAGAAGGCCTCTTCCCAATCAAATGCCCCATATGTACGGTTCCATTCCAGCACACCTTGGGCATCTGTTTTAACCAAATAAATATCACTGTGTTCTACACCAAAGGAATCCGTATACCCAGTTAAAGCAAACCCCCCATCCATGGTTTGGATTCCTGCATTTAAGCTTTCAGTTCCCTTTTCTCCATAGGTACGATTCCATAGGGGCACACCAGCCGCATCTGTTTTGACAAGCCAAAAATCATACCCTGTGCTGTTTTGAAGATTATGAGTATCCCCAAAGAGGAAAAAACCACCATCTGCAGTTTGAGTTACTGAATATCCGTAATCAGCTGGAAATCTACTCTGCCAAATCATCGAGTTATAAGTTCGATTCCATTCAATGCTCCCATTCTTGGCTAGTTTGATTAAACATAAATCTTGATGTACTTGAAAATTATGACTTATGATAACACAAGACCCTACCACACCATATCCTCCATCCATTGTTTGAATAATCTCTTGGGCTTCCTTACTCCCTGATCCCAATCTAAGCACCCATTCTTCGTTTCCTAGAGTATCTGTCTTAATTATCCAGGCAGAATCACTTTTTTCTCCAGCAAGGGCATACCCCCCCTCTCGAGTTTGAATCAAGCCTTTTAATTTATCGTAACTCGTTCCTGCATACTGCTGGCTCCATTCTTCTTTCCCCTGGGGTGAAGTCTTGACTAACCACCCGTCTGTCCGACCTGTACTATTAGTAGTGGTTGAACCCGTCATCGCAAACCCCCCGTCAACCGTTTGGATGACATCATACGCATATTCAACTCCCTCACCTCCATACGTTTGCGTCCATTGCACTTCTCCTAAATTATCGGTTTTGATCAGAAGACCGTCCTGATCCCACATACCCTCCTCCTCATAATATATTTTTGCAGCAATTGCCAGCCCATTATCAGAAGTTTCAATAATCGAAAAGGCCCAATCATTAATTTCAAAATCAAATATTTGCTCCCATAGTATCTCTCCCTCTGTGATATTAATTGTAGAGCGTGAAAACGTTCCTCCACTAGAAGAAAATATTGTAAATCCATAAATTGTTCCATAGATCCTCTGGGCGTGCAATAATGGAGAGTAAATTCCACTCAGTATGAGTAAAATTAGGAGAAATATATTATTTCGGGGAATAAATAGAAATCTTCTCCACACGTGGTGCTATCACCTTAATCATTTTGACTTCTACAAATCTTCACATAGTTGATTTACAAGTAAAACTTAAAAGAATTACTACCCTCAAATCAAGATATTTTCTGAAATCTAGTATATTCTTTTGAGGGTCTGGACATGAGAATAAGAAACTAATGTACATCAATAAAGATAGCTTTACTGTTCTAATCCTCTTCTTCCATTCGGGTTGTATGTTTAATTAGTCTTTTCACATTTTTTATGATTTTTCTTTTTCTCCTTACATTGGATGTGATCACTGTTGTGCGATTCTGAATATAAAAGGTGGATGAACCATAGGAAGTGAAGGACAATGGCTAGTAGATCTACCCGACATCGTGGAAAACACGCTGTTCGTTCTCCTCCTGTGTCTATTTTGGGAGGTATCCTGGAGAGTACTGAACCTCTCGAGGAGGATTATTCCACTACGCCGTATTCAGAGTTTCTGGAGTGTTACACTTCCGATCTTGAACTGGATTTTTTTCAAAAACGTCGTCCTTTGATCGAGCATGAAATACTTGCTAAATCTGGTCATCAGTTTTACGTTCTTCGTGGAAAAACCGCGCGTGGTAAAAGTGAGGCGATGTGCGTTTATACTCTTCATGAGACATTAAAGGAGGATTCTTATGCCTTTGTCCTGGCGCATACGCGCGGCTTAGCGGAAGAACTCAAAGATAAATTCGCTACGTACATGAGACGACTTAGTGATACCCGTCAAATTGTAGCTTATTATAAGGATACTGAAGAAGAGAATGCATTGATTCGAGATCAGGTGCGTGAGGGCAAGGACCGCGCAGCTGTGTTTATTATGACACCCTTTATGCTGTTAGGGTCATTTACGCAGTTTTCCCTCATGGGCCAGCTCGAACATCAAGAAGTCCTAGATCAGCTGGGTGATCGAGATATGTGGGGGAAAGTGTTTTCGACACATAATGTTCAATGGGCCAAAAAACTTTCTTCTCCTGCCATTATCTTGATTGATGAAGTCGATTCGTATCCGCTTCCAGCGTTACTCTGTTTGTCGATCTTCGTGCGTTACTTAATTTGGAAAAATCCTGAAATAAAAGTGATTCTCTCCTCTGCGACCGTGAGTAATCCTGATCGGTTTGCCACCTTGTTTTTTGGGCCAGAAAGTGAGTATCTAGATCTAACGGGCTTGGGACGACGAGGAACCACTCATATTAACGTCTATCGTGAGGATGATCCTCAAAGGCTTTTAGAATATTTTATTCAGGAAGTAAAAACCTATATTCAAGCGGAACGTGCGAAAATTACGCCAGGAAACAAGTATGTCCCCCGAAAGATCATTTTATTTTTGAATAATAAGCGTTATATCGATATTGAAACACTTCTAGGTACTTTTTCTAACTATTTTACTACAGTGCATGGTGATATGCCTACTCCCACCGTGGCGAAAAGAATTCATAATTTTCGTTGTAATCGACTTAAAATCTGTCTGGTCGCTACCAGTATCATTCAGTCAGGGCTAGATATCCCTGATGCTTCTTGGGTGATTTTCTATGGCATTCCCCGAAGTGACCGTGAATATCTTCAACAACGAGGCCGTGCCAATCGTGATCCCACACAGGAAGGGAAGGTTGATATTATCTTACGGGCAGTGAATAGTTTTGAAAACGATAAATCAGCTGATATTAACACTCTAGCACACTTTATTTTTCAAGAGGAACCTCCTCCATTCCAAACACCCCTTTATACTCTGTTAATATTGCAGTATGCCATTGTTATGGGAGTGGTGTTCGGGTTCTGGGATATTCTAGATCGGTTGAAGAAGGGTTTTTATGGGAATGATGACCCAAGCTTTCATCAGGAAGTAAAACAGGCCTATCTTAGACTACTCAACGAACATGTCGTTACAGTGGGTTCGGATGAGCAGATATGTCCTACAGCCACAACAAAGGAGTGGATTCATGCGTTTCCCAGACGGTTTGGGACAGAACTCTATACGGTCATATTACGAACTAAATCTTCGAAAGAGAAGAAACTCGGTACGATCAGTCTCTCGGAACTATTTCGTAGAGGACTACCAAGTCAAACTATCGCTTTTATTGATGATACTTATCAAATCGTTGAAATCGATCCTACAAAAAAAATCGTGTATGTAATAGAGGGATATCTTGATTTACACGCCATACAAAACAAAGTTAAAAAAACGATAACTGCCACCGAAATCTTAGCACACGACCTAAAAATTAATGCTGCCCTTGTTGAAGTCATTGAAACAGAACAAGTGACAAAGAAAGATATCCGAACTGGATCATTTGACTTACCCAATGTCCCGCTAGCTCAGAGTAGCGATTATACGGGGATATTTATTAAGAAGAAGAAGATTACCGTACCAGTGGAAAGGAAAATCCGACAATACTGTGACAAACTTAATATTGATCGGTCAGTATTTCGATCAACTACCTGTTATCATGAAGAACTGGGGGTAGGAACACTGCTAATTGACACCAGCAGACTTGATCTAGCATCCATGTTGTACCACCAATGGATACAGCCAAAAAAGACTCGAAAAAAGATAACAAAGAAGAAAAAACCAAGTGGTACGATACAAATGCTTTATCAGGAAACTAAAAACCGCTTTCACAAGTATCTAAACGATTACCATTTCACTGTGGGGTGCATTGCTGATCTGCATTTAACTGGCCATCCAATCACAATCAACGGTCAGGAGGTTGATTTTCGAAAGTTTTGTTATACTCAAGTAAAACCCCTGAAAAATGCCTCGGTAATCATCTTTCTCGGAGACACTATTGATCGATTAGCTGCTTATGATTATACTGTTGCACGAGCTCAACTATTCATTCTTTATGAAATATTAGATGAATTAGGCCTGCTCCACAAGACGATTTTTATTTTGGGGAACCATGATTATGATATCCGGTATTTTCGTTGGCGAAAACCCATTAATACCTCGATAGACATCCGCTGGTCTCTCAAACCTTATCGGGATCTGATCTTTATTCATGGGCATAATTCTAAAATGGAACTATATCTGGATAAACCTGGAATCACTAGAAAGGAGATTCAGAACTGGCGAGAGAACTTGACAAAACCTGTGAAAGGGAAAAGAGTACGAATAAATGACATAATAGTGTCTGGCCACCTTCATAAGGGATTTTGTAACCGGGAACAATATTCTCTCGGTGTCCCTTCTGCAAGGAATTATTGGTTATCTCCCCAAAACGAGGGTTGGATCGGTTTGTTTGGCTTTAGCACCTTTGATGATCCCTGGGAATCGTTGATCGCCATTGAGGATCCGTACAAATTATAAACTCGAAGAAAGCGGAATAATTTATGAACTTGGTGAATTAACCAATTTTGTGAAGACCTCTGGGGATCTTTATTCATTGATTCTTCGTTTGCGTTTAGAAGAGAAAAAAAGGACTAAGCAACCGAGGACTAGTGTTGTTGGGAAGAAAAACAAGATCCAAAAGGAGGGAGTAGACGAAGGAGGGACTCCCCGACCTTTCACTTTGACAAACCAAATGTTCGTGTTCGGTGTTGAGCCAGCAATTGGGGGACGTAACATACCAACTAGGACGAATCCGCTATCTGAAGTCTGGACAAGAGATCGGGCCTCCTCCCAATAAGATGTCCCATATGTACGGTTCCATTCCAACACGCCTTGGGCATCCGTTTTCACCAAATAAAAATCACTGCGTTCTACACCAAAGGAATTCGTATAGCCCGTTAAAGCGAATCCTCCATCTATCGTTTTAATTCCTGCATATAAGCTTTCAGTTCCCTCCTCTCCATAGGTACGATTCCATAGGGGCACACCAGCCGCATCTGTTTTGACAAGCCAAAAATCAGTTCCTGTCTCATTATGAAGATTCACCGTATCCCCAAAGAGGACAAAATCCCTATCCGCGGTTTGAATAACCGAGTATCCATGATCATCAGGCGTTTTCCCTCGTATCGAATTATAGGTACGGTTCCATTCTACCGTTCCATTCTTAGCTAGTTTGATTACCCATAAATCATAATTAAGTAAGTTCCCACAAGACCCTACCACACAATATCCTCTATCCATTGTTTGGATAATGTCTTGGGCTCTCCCAAATCCGCCTCTTCCAAGTGTATGTGCCCATTCCTTCTTGCCTCTCGGATCAGTCTTGACAATCCACGCGTTAAAATTCCGCTGCCCAGCTAGAGCATACCCGCCCTCTCGGGTTTGAATCAAAGCATTAAAGTCATCAAAGTCAATGCCTGCATACTGCTGACTCCATTCTTCTTCCCCCCCAGATGAGGTTTTGACTAACCACCCGTCCGTCCGCCCTGTACTATTCGTACTGGTTGAGCCTGCCATCGCAAACCCCCCATCAGCTGTTTGGATGACATCACGCGCATATTCCGTTCGATTCCCACCATACGATTGAGTCCATTGCACTTCTCCAACAGCATCAGTTTTGATTAAGAGGCCATCCTGATCCCAAATCTCCCCATCTATATAAAAAACTCTTGCAGCAATAGCCAACCCTTTGTCAGCTGTTTCGATGACGGAAAAGGCTAAATCTTTAGTTCTTGCATAATCGTATGTTTGATTCCATAGCATATCCCCCTCAGTAAGATTCATATTAGAGCTTGAAGACGTCCCTCCCCGAGAAACAGACTTAGAGAATCCATGAGTTGGGTCATGGATACTCTGAGCTGACAATACTGGAGAGTAAATTCCACTCAATATGAGTAAAACTAGGAGAAATTTGTTGATTATAGGGATACACGGAAATCTTTTCCACACGTGTCGTCATCACCAAAATCACGTTGTTTTCTTCAAATCCTCACGTTTGTACTCACAAGGAAAACTTATAAGAGTTCCCACCCTCTAATTAAAATATTTTCTGAAACCAATTATATTTTCTTGAGGGTTTGGACATAAGAAAAAAGAACCTTAATTTTAACAATAAAAATAGCTTTACTGCAATTTTCCTCTTCCTCCTTTCAGGTGGCATGTTTTTACCTAATATTTTATCATTTAGAGCTTGCGTCGGTCAGTATTCTGGATATTATATTGGGGACTCTTCGGGGTTGCAGTCATATTCTGGTGGTGATGGTCTTGATGAAGAAGCATTAGCGTGGAACAATATTGCTTTCCAAGATCTATATTATTCAGTTCAATCACGGTGGGGTCAAACCAGTGGACCAGAACACGAGACTTTTTTAGGGAAATCCAATTCTGAGCTTAATAATATCGTCATCGCCATAATTGACACGGGTATTTCGCCGAAAATGTGGGGGAAGATTGAAGATGAAACTGGATGTGAGATTGAACTATACATTAAATTCACCCCAGTAGAAGCTGGAGGCAATACGTGTGAAAATAGTACAGTCATTTACGATAATGAGACATTGAATGATAATCTGGATAATTTAAACATTGAACTGGATATAACAAAACATGGCTCATCCGTTGCCTGGGCCTTAGCACAGGCGGCCCCAGGAGTTAAATTCTGGATTCTAGACACCTATCCTTTTAATGCTTATAATGCGAAGAAAAGTACCGTTATGGAAGGGGCATTGGCGTGGCTAGTTGACCATTATCAAGATCATTCAGAGTTAGATATAGTATCAATGAGTTTTCGAATTGATAATGACGAGTTGTATTTCGAATCTAATAGGGATGATATTGAAACATATATCAATTTTCTTAAGAGTGAAGGTGTAATTTGCTTAGCTGCATCAGGGAATTATGATGATAGCAATGAAGATGATCATGAAGACATGATGGTCTACCCAAGAAGCTATACCAATGTCTGGGGGATAGGGGCCCATTTTGATGATGCGGATAAGATATTGGAAAATAGTAATGCTATGAATTATAGTGGACAGAGAGTCTCATTTAGTCTAATGAATGAATGGGGGTCGATGTATAATTCGAGTCCAGCTCCAAAAAACTGTTTTTCATCCGTAGAATTCGTTGCACCTGGGTATGACTATGAAACCCGTGATCATAACTATAATCCCATCGTTGTAGACGGCACAAGTTATGCATGTCCTCATGTTGCCGCGATAGTAGCATATGCAGTGGCCACTTGTGATTATGCCCGTGATAAGACGAAATCGAACGACTACAACGACATTCTTCATAACTTATGGAGGGCAGCAGAGGAAATTAATGAAACCACAGTCCCTGAATGTTCACCCAATTCACCTTTCCCCAGTAATCCACCAAAATACGAAGAAATTGGCTACGGAACTATTGATGCCTATGATGGGGTTAAATTTCTTCTCGGCGGAGAAATAGATCATCAGTATACGTCGGTAGCACATTACACCAATAATACTGTGTCATCTTCAACAAAAGTTAAAATATTTTTGGAGGATTATTACACTCTTCGTGTAGACTATAAAATTAATGCTGGGGCATGGCAATATGATGTGACACAAACTGACCCTTACAGTGTTGGTGAAGAAGATATTAATCTGACCATTGCCAATCTAAATGCTGGAGATAGTATCCAAATTCGGTGGACAATTATCAGTGATTCCACTGATAACGTCATTAACCAAGAAGATACACTTACTTATCATGAGATTCCAGGTGGTGGTGGTGGCGGCGGTGGTGGTGGATGTGTTGCCAAGTGGACTCGGATTTCTCTTGCTGAAGGCTATCAGTGGAAATTCGTTCAGAATCTTCAACTCGGTGATTGGGTTCTCGGCTATAACCTGACGTCAGGAACAGATGTACCTGTTCAAGTGACTGAAATAGAATCATCAACGGTTTCCTCCCTCCTGATAATCGTCCACGATTACGGTTTATTAAGGGTCACCCCTGTTAATCAACCGATATATATGCGTAATGAGACCTATTGTGGATGGCTGATTAATCCCCAGGATTTAAAAGTTGGCGATGAAATCTTTCATGTTCCTACTCATTCTTGGGTCCATATCTGGCATCTTTACACCATGTCAGGGATATTTGAGGTGTATGATATCGTTACTACCCCCCTCAATGTCTTTGTTGGTAATGGAATTCTTTTGGATAAAAAGGAATGGTAAAATATTCCATAAAGCCCTAAAACTCTTCCTCCTAAAAGGAAGGGTCTTTTTCCCCCTATTTTTGAATTCGTTGTAAAAATATCTAACCCACACGTGATTCAAACTCAGCAAAATCTGGTATGAAGATTAGGGGTTGATAGCTGCTTTGCAAAAACATCCGCCGCGAAGTATAATCAGTATAGTCTAATGCTCTTTCTAGACACGAACAGAGATGCTGAACATGCCATTTGTGAGCTCTTTCAAAAGTCATCCATTGATCGTTGTAGAATAGCTTTTTTGGAAATATCCCTTTTTTTACAAGCACTCCGCGTAACCATCTAATTAACTGTTCTTTAGGTACATAATAGGGAAGGGTATCATCATCATATCGCCGTTGAAAAGAGAAGGGACTGATTTGTTCTTCGGCAATTGCTTCACATAATGTCAGACGGGAAAGGATTCTTCCTACTTCTTCAAGATCCAGATGACCCGCTCGTCCAGGGTTGTCTTTCGCAGTATGCACAAACAATGGAATCGTGTGAAACCCTAACCCTCTTTTCGCATTCCAGATGCGTAATTGGTGTCTTAACCGCCGATTCACACAATTTAATGCGGCATCATACGCTGTATACCCTCCCATATAATCCACTCCTTGTTTTTCCTCTTTATTAACACGTCGGGCAACAGCCCGACCATAAGGACGTTGGACTAACGGATGGTTCTGATCTTGAATTATCTGCACAAATTTACGGACTCCCTCTGCAAATGGCCGTGAAAACCACGCCTCTAATACTGACACTTGTCGGAATGATTTTACGGATGCATCCTGATAATAATTCTCGAGCTTTGTGGGACATTGCAAGAGTAAGTTATTCATCCAGTAATGATAACGATCAGCTAACCACTTTTTCTCATATAAGAGTGCGAGTTTCATCAGATAATAGGTCGCATTCATTAACGAGACCATCAACCCTTGGACATGGAGCTGTTGGAGTGTTCGTCGCACTCCTGGAAGCTGCATAGCTTCTTTGATCTCCTCCGTGGGTTCTTTTAAAACGCCCTTTACAGAGGAATGAATGACTTCTACCCCCCATTTTTTGAAAACCTTGTTTAAGCGTGGTTTCCCCACATTATAGACTGTTCGGAGCTGTTGAAGGGGATAGGTCTCTACTTCTTTTTTTCGCGGTCGTTTAATTTGAAGGATTGGTATCCTATCAGTGACTAAAGTCACTTTGTCCTCCCTAGCCAGATTAGTGTTATCTGGACGATAATTAAATTCCAAGTGGGGATTATTATTTGCAGTATTTTGTAGAGTGAGATTCCATTTCTCGGTATCAACAAGATTTAATGAAGCTGTGTGATAAGCGATTTGATTAACGAGTAGTTGTTTTTGTCCTTGGGCGTAATAAATAGTATCACTTTCATGGATGTAAATGTAACCAGTTCGCTTTTTGGAAAAACGCTTGATTTTGCTACTTTGAGTTTGAAAAACTTGTTCTTTCTTCAGTTTAGGTTTTTCTATCCGCTTATAGTCTTGTTCTACCAATGTATTGATATATATTTCATGTTTTCCGTGTTCTGAAAGATTCAATTGTTGATCTGTAAACTGACAGTGATAGACATTATTTCCTGTCATTTTGGAAGAAATAAACGAGTACAGAGCGGTACACTGGCAAAGAACTGGAGATTTGGAAACTGGAACGGTCTCCAGAGGAGTTTGACAGAAAGCACAGGATAATTTCTCTCCTCTAATGACTGATAATTGGAGTGGAAAGTCTTTTTTCAACTTTAAAAAAGGACAAGCGACTTTCGTAGAGAAAATCGGTTTAATTCGATCTACGTAGAGTGATTTTAAATAGTCAGGAATGGTGATGTAGCCGAGTGAAACCAAGTATTCGAGTTTCTTAAAGAATAAACAATCAATTTTCGTGTAGGTTCCAAGGTATTTACAACACCCACAAGTAAAATCTAGCATTTTTCTTTGCTGACCCAGAGGTCGATCTATGAGTTTACTTGTGAAATTAAATGCCAATACGCGTCGTTTTTTATTAGGACAGATTTTGATATACTTCATCACCAAATGCTTACGGATGAGGGTAATCAGTTCTAATGCCTTTATCCCGAGCTTATCGATTTGTTGTAGAGAGACAGTTTTAGTGAGAAATATTTTCTCTCGCCTGGTGATTTCCCTTTTAAGAATCCACGTAACAGCTCGTGTATATTGAGGAATAGGAACTGCTTTAACAATGTCAATATCTCCCTCCTCATCCCTATATGTGACCCTTGCTTTTTTAGCATGAATGAGAATGTCAAAAAAGGGGGGATCATAGTTTTTCGTAAAATTCTCATCTTTCTTGGAGGTGTATGCTGTTATCCAATCATAGATTTCAGTTAACACTTTTACAAGGACTAACCCCCTCTCCCCATGTTGAATTTTGGGGAATATAAATGGTTCTTTCGTTGATTGATGGATAGGGATACTCCTCGTTTTCCTCCTTGCTTTACGAGTTGACTCAAACTGTTGATAGAGTATTTTTAGATGATCCTTGAGAAGAGGCCGAACAGCGGCTTTCAAGCAATCTTTGTCGGAATACCAGTCAAATGCTAAACAGAAAACATCTTGAAAGACTTGGAGTTTCCATCCTGAATACTCATGCTGTAATATATTAATGTACCACTTGCTATAGGACAACAATAAAGGTTGGAATTTTTTTAAGGAAACTTTTGGGGTTTGATGTCTATCAAGCATGAATGAAAGATCAGTATGGAATACCTGAAGATAAACAAAAATATTCAGGTTGTACGCAAGCAGAAAGGTACCAAGAACGGATCGTTGGTAATATTTACGCTTGAGAAGGCCAGTTAAGCGGAGTAATCTAATTATTTTCGTTGAAAAAACTGGATCCACTAGTTTTCCTAAATACTTCTGCCATAATGACTGGACATGGAGAGAAAATTCATCCTGAGTTCTAACGAAAGAACTAGTTTTCAATACCAGACGAAGAAACGATTCAAAATGAGGACCCATTTGTAGTAACGAAGAAAGAAATGATCCATTATTATTTGTTTCCAACTGAACAGCCATGTTGATCACGTAGATTGCTTGGAAGTTTTATCTGACTGGTTCTTTTAGGAATTAAGATGGAATTAATTCGATTTACACCAGATTATCACTGGTCTGACGTTTTTCACTAAAGACGAATAAAACCACTTTAAAACCTTCCAATAGCCAAATGAACTGAAATCCAGCGCTTCTTGACGGTTTAAAGATTTTTAAATGAATATATATCTAGCATTATTTAGTATTCATTTAATACGGAGTTGTATTGTATGGAATCCCAAATAAATAAAAATTTTTCTCCTCGTTCCTCTTGTACTACCTGGCAAGAGTTACAACTAAAACAACTAATGCACTCTGAGAATATCCCCTTTGAATTTCAAAAGATTTTTTCTTTACCTGATCGTCACTATATTGTTGACTTTTTTCTCCCTCAACAGACGATCTTAGAGTGCTCTTTTTCTAGCATGGAAAAATATTATGTTGCGTTTCGCAATAAAGCTGTTTCTCTCGAAGCTAAAAGTCTTCAATTGAAAAAGCATTATTCTTCTCTCACAATGTGGGTCCTTTTCGAAACTCATTCTCCTATTCTGGAACCCCTAACCTATACTCTAATTCGTCTCATGCCTTCGGTGGATCATATCTTTTTTTCTCAACAGGCACTTTGTGAGCATCTTCAACGATATTTTTCCTTAGCAGCTAAAACCGAGGAGGTGATTCGTTGACCTTTGGTGATGGAAAAATGCTTAATTCTCCCAATTCCTCTTTCTATGAATGCCAATTTCAGTTAAATGATTGGATTCTTGGTTATTATTCTTTAAATGAAATGATTTCAATTGTTACTCAAAATCTATCTATTCTTCAGCAAATACATTCGTGGAAAAATCAAGGCCTTCTTTTCTCGAAACCCACCCGTAGTTTACGTCATACTTTTGTATTTTGGGTTGATCATTCAATCATTAATGCTGTTCTAGCGATCAAAAGTATTCGTGGGGGGATTCTAGTTTCCACAATTAAAAACAAGATTCCTGATTCATCTATATATAAAGGTAAGAAAGCAAATCCAAGACCTCGGAGAGTGTTACTAGATATTGGCTGTGATTCTCCCTCTCTTATTAGGCACTTAGAGCACTTAGGATTAGAAGGCGTTAGGCTTTGGGATTATGTCGCTGATTTACTCCACTATGAGATCATCGATCTTTGCCGTGCTCAATTTATAGACCTCTTAGTATCAACAAACGAGCGGTTATTGATGCCTGCAGAGGAATGGCTTACTTACCTTATGCCTCATAGGACACGATTATTCATTGTCCCTCAAGACTTGAAAACTAATCATAAGTACCTGGCTCCCACGATTCAACAGAAAGCTTTCCAAAAGCGTTGCTATCGTGTCCAGTCGAAAAAGCATTCGTCAGCAAACAAGCCTAAGAAAGAGGAGGCATGTAAATAATGGCAAAAAGCGTTTCTAGATCAAGTCTTAAATCTGAATCTTTGCTTGGGATTCTTGATGATGTCCAAATCGCTATTGATAGCAAGATTTTGAAAGTTAAAGTGTTTACATCAATCTGCAAACCTTTGAATGGTGCTATTCCAGGATCTAATCAAGCACACTTTTTAAAATTATGGACATTTCCCTATAAATATAAATATGGAAAGGAATATAAGGAAAGCTCAGCAACTGCGTATTTCATTAAAGGGTTAAGAGGAGCATTACGTCATCAAGTAATGTATCATTGTAAAGAACGAGGACTAGAAGTATGTCATACATCTGATAAGGAAACTGATCGAAAGGGTAAATCATTACTTCCAAATGGTTTTCATTTGATAGGAAGTTGTACTGAATCGAACGAGTGTATTGTTCATGCAGTGTTCGGTTCTAAGAGACATACAAGTAAAATACGAGTATCTGCAAACCCCATAGCTAATATTAGTCAAAAAACCTTTCAAAGTAAGTATAAGTTACAGAATGTCCATATTGCGACAGAAAAACGAGTAGCATTATCATATGATGGAGGAGCAATTCAAGACTTTGGAGAACGGTACTTTGCAGGAGAATTCGAGTTTGAAATTGATGTTTCTAAATGTTCACTTGCGGAACTTGGATTACTAATTGAATCAGCAATGTATATGCAGAAATTAGGACGAGGATACAATGCGGGTTATGCCCAACTCGAAGTTCAATCACTGACATTGGTTGATAGAATCATGACCCGCAAACCGATATTAGGCGATAATCAGGAATTTAAAATAGAAGAGCAAATATCAGAAACCCCATTATCACAAGAATTTCTGAATTCTATAGCAGAATGGACAAAATATGTAAAAAAATCACAAGAGTCTCCAAAATAGGTGTATTAAAGGATGAATTCTGGAAATAACGGTTTTCTTCTCGAAGGACGACTAATTACACCGATAATAACAAAGAAAACACATTTTAAAATTCACGGATGTAAAGCTATGATCCAGAATCCACGGCGACGGTATTACACAAAAATCCAAACAGCCAAACCAATGTATCCGTATTCATTCATCTGTTATTTAGGAAAACTGACATTAGAATATCGCCATGAATCGCTGCAAAATCTAAAACACAAATTAATTACTCTCCTTCAGCTCACACATCTAGGAAAATTACAGGGTGAGGGGCTAGGAGAGATTCAATGGACAAGAATTTCATTCCAAAATAAACCAACAGATTCACGAGTGAAAATAAAAACCCCAAAATTAAGGATCAGAAAAGGTTTACCATTAAAACTCTCAATAGAACAACAGGAACTACTGAAATACGCTCTGCTGCATGATTTTTTTCATACCTCTAAACATCAATCAAAAATCTATCAAGAACCCCCACTAACAGATCAATCATTAGTGAAACGATTACAACAACATCACGAAAAAACTAATGACCCATTGATTAGAAAATTTCAATATTATGATCGATTAGCCGCAAGTATCACCCGTAAGATTCGCTCTCCCGTAATCAGTCGATATAATTGGCAAGCCAAACGGACATTACAAAAAATAAACTTCATCAAATTAGCCAAGAACATACAGGAGGTGACTAACACAAATATCTGGAATCTCTATAGATATATATATGAAAGTAAGGAATTGAAGCTATTGAATGAATCCATGAATCATGGACATACGACACTACACAATCATCTCATAGTAATTGCCAACTTAATAGTGCAGGACTTTGAACGCTTCAGTGCTCAAAGAAAAACACGCACACAAAGCAACTAATTGCCGTTCTCCAGTTGAATGACAGTAATAGGGCTCGAAACTGGATTAGAGGATTAGAATGTAAGAATCCTATCAATTCTGGTCTCTCAGACTGGGACGGTGTCGTCATCAAATACCGTATGGTAAGTTCTCATCATTGAGACTAGATTTAACTTCCTACAAGATTCTTTTTAAGAACATAATATCGATCGTGGTAGTTTTTATTGTATAAATATTCTTTAGCCTTTTTTAATGAACCTGTTAAATATTCCGAGTAAACATAGAGCGGTTGAGAGTGATGAGAATGAACAAAACAAATGCTCGCTCGTATCAAATGAACAGATTGATGTGACATACGAAAAACTCCTCCTTGATTTTGAGGGTCAAAATACGATAGATATAGCCCTACTTTTGCGGCTCCAGTAACTCCAAAAAGCCTTTTGATTTCAGTAGCCAGTATAAACCATGCATCTTTCTCGGAAATATCTTTTTGACCTATGAATCGAACCGTTAAATAACGTACACGCTCTTTTTTCATTCTATTCTTCCTCCTGAGTATAGATTTCTGGTTCTTTAAAAATTCCAGGAGCTATGTAGTCGTTACTTATTTTTACTTGATTACGAGAGAGTAGCTGAGTTGGGATAGTGCTGATTGATTCTAAGGGGGTCTCTTTTGTAGATAAGAGAATTTGTGATAGCGAAGCTAATTCCCAAGGGGGTCGTAGACTGCTTTGAATAGAAGCACCAGAATTTATTATTACTGGAACTGATTTCAACTGGGCAATTTCTAAAGCCTGTTGAATATGTCGAAAAGTAGGAATTTGAACACGTTCAGGGGATAGATAGAGCTCACTTAGAGAAATTTCAAGGTACTTTACAAACTTAATCATTAATTTTGCAATCGATCGTGTGAATAATTTTCCAATCTGATGTGGTGGAAATGATAAAATGTCTATCCTATTGTCTTGTGCAGCCCAACCAGCGATTTCGGCATCAAAACATTTCACTGATATAATAGGAAAATTTCTTCTTTCTCTTCGGAGAATCTGAACGATTTTTTCCTTTGGTATCTTACTGGAGTCAATATCTAATCTATTAATGAGATCTAATGAATGAGTACTTGAAAGTGTGTTTAAATCGACTGGTTTGGTGTTCCACTCTCTGCCCAACCAGATTTGAGAGAACCCTAGAAGATTACTAACTTCAAGAATAGCATGTAAATTGGAATTAGTATCAGGAGTAATATAATCAACAAATTTACGAGGCACGCAAATCAAATTCCTATATATTTTCATGCATTCGAGTTTATTCTCTTTCGAGATACGTTCTTATTAAAGGTTACTCTGAATGAGAAGATTTTGGATGAACTGAATAAAGATCTTATTCATTATTTGGAGCGATGTTTCACGTTTCAATGAACCAGGGCTAATATCTTTCATTTATCCCATCTCTTAAAATAAAAAAAAGAAAAGCGATTTTGGATTGAACGTTTTCTAGTTCCATAGAGGCGTTATGAAGGATCATCTATCATAGGATGGACGAGTGTGCTCGCTTCCTTTACCCTTTCGATGTAGTCCACGGCTTCTCTGCCCTGCAGATGTTTTACCTCTGAAGACACGACCTTTATGTCCCTGATTACAGATCCAGTTTATTTTATGGTCTGATTGAATTTCAGGGGCTTTAGGATCAATTAAAATGACTTCAAACCAGCGATGAAGACCATCTGATAATACAGGATAACTATTCAAAACTTCAAGATTGGGGAATTTTCTTGCACATCTTTCTTCCGCAATCCATTGACGTGACTTTTTTGGGGTAATTCGATTAACACCCATACGTTTAGATCGACGTCCTTGAACAGGCCGAGATTTTCTGCGTCCTCCTCTTGGGACACGGACACGGGCTAAAATAAATCCTTTTTTACGGCGATATCCAAGAGCACGGGCACGATCAATTCTTGTAGAATGATCTAAGCGAACGATACTGGGCTCTCGCCGCCATTTAACTAGCCTAGAAATCCTAAGCTTTTTGAACTCAACGGTTCGTTCTTTCCAGAATTTAGATACATACTTGTATGAACTCATATAATTTACCTCCGTTAGGTTCTGCGTTTGTACGAATCTTCTTATCCACGCAACATTCCAGAATGGAGATACTTAATGGGGGCTCTATTGAAGCAAGTTTTAAATTCTTGCTCTTACTTATGTCCTAAATGTGGATTTGTGTTATTCTTTGTTAATATTATATTCAATTAGACTTGGTAAAAAATGATTCGAGATTCCGAAATATCCTCCTCGGTTTTATAGAGGTTTATCTAACAATCAATTAAGCTAAAATATTTAGATATTTGTCATCTTGGGCTTAAAAATTAGACCGTTTTGAAATTTAAGATTGGAGTAAGATGAAATCGTGCAATCAACCCAATTTACAAAGAGAATATTAATAACAGACCCATTAGCTCCCTCTGCGGTAGCAGAATTGCGGAAAGAATTTGAAGTTGTTGAAGTGCACTACTCACCTGAGGAATTACTTGAAGAGATCAGTGAATTCAACGCTTTAATAATTCGAAGCGCAACAAAAGTTCCTCGTGAAGTCATTGAAAAGGGGAGAAAATTGGAGGTCATAGGAAGAGCAGGTATTGGAGTAGATAATATCGATGTGAAAGCCGCATTAGAAAGGGACATTCTTGTTGTTAATGCCCCAGGATCATCCTCCGTATCTGTAGCGGAACTAACAATGGCTTTCATGTTGGCACTTTGCAATCAGTTGGTTGATGTGGCAAATACTACCAAATCGAAAAGAAAACTGAAGAAAAAACTAATGCGTTCCGAGCTTTATGGTAAAACTCTTGGTTGCATTGGGTGTGGAAAAGTAGGAGTTGAAGTGACCTCCAGAGCAAATGTTTTCGGAATGAAATGTTTAGTTTATTCCCCGAATTTGCCTCCTAAAGCAACTGAAGGTATGGAAGTAGAAAGGATTGATGAGCTGGATCACCTTCTTCGTGTTTCCGATTTTATAACTATCCATACAAATCTGAAACCAGAAACTCATGGTCTAATTAGCAAGCGAGAACTTGAACTAATGAAACCAACAGCTTATCTTATCAACTGCGCACGAGGCGGTATCATTGATGAGGATGCGTTGTATGACGCTCTAAAAGAAGGAAAAATCGCTGGTGCAGCCTTGGATGTTTATTCAAAAGAACCAGCTACAAATGACAAGTTGCTTGAACTCGACAATCTCTATGCTTCTCCCCATATCGGAGCCTCAACATCAGAAGCACAGGAAAGAGTTGGAAAAATAATTATCGATCAAGTGAGGAAAGCCTTATTGGGGCTTAATCCGGACTTTATTGTAGAAAAATCTTTCTTTATTGGATGATGAGACAAGAATAGTATCATTTTAGGAAACCTTTTCTTATTTCCTTTTCTATTAACCGATTTATCTAGACGTGAGATTCTTCTTAAATAGTAACCTTAATACTAATCTTTTAATTTGTCCCCAATAGACATATAATTTGTTATTTATTTGTTTATTATCTCCTATAATAATATGAGAATTATCGAAATTTATCTAGATGTAAAAATCTTCAGATAATGAGATGAGACCAGTAATGATGAAGATCCTAATCGCAGATTCAATTGCACCTTCTGCAGTAGCGGAATTAAAAAAAGAATTTGATGTTGTAGAACAACACTATTCTCCTGCAGAATTACTATCGGAAATTGGCAAATATGATGCAGTAATTGTCCGAAGTGCCACTAAAATTTCCCGTGAAGTCTTTGAAGCGGGTACTCAATTGAAAGTCATTGGAAGAGCAGGTGTTGGAGTGGACAATATTGATGTAGCGACAGCAACAAAAAAAGGAATATTTGTTGTCAATTCCCCTCGTGCTTCTACAATCTCTGTTGCAGAAATGACAATTGCCCTTATTTTGGCGCTCGGGCGTAAAGTGGTTCAAGCTAGCATTAAAACCAAAAAAGGTGAATGGCCTAAAAAAGAATTTATGGGGTTGGAATTATTTAATAAAAAATTAGGTTTTGTAGGCTGTGGTAGGATTGGCTCTGAAGTCGCCGTACGAGCGATCGCTTTTGGAATGAAACCGTTAATCTATGATCCTTATCTTCCTCCAGAACTTTTCTTAAAATTCGGAGCAGATAAAATCACCGATCTTGGTGAATTATTTGAAAAATCTGATTTTATTACAATCCATGCATTACTCAATGATGAAACTCGTGGAATGGTTAGTGATCGTGAGTTTGAGCTCATGAAGCCTACTGCTTATCTCGTTAATTGTGCTCGAGGGGGTATTGTGGATGAAGAGGCCCTATATGTTGCCCTGAAAGAAGGAAAAATCGCTGGAGCAGCATTAGATGTCTTTACTGTCGAACCAGCCAAAACACACAAATTATTTGAATTAGACAATCTCTATGTCTCTCCTCATGTAGCTGCATCCACTAAGGAGGCCCAAGAACGCGCTGGAAGGATAACTGCAGAACAGGTTCGACTAGTGTTAAATGGAGAAGCTCCTGAATTTTGTGTGAATGCTCGTGACCTCAAACAGAGTTAATAGTTGGAAGCTTTTATATGAAAGATGCTGAAGAATCGGACATGCGGAGGAAAAGCGTAAAAATAAATGCTGAAGAGGATGTAAAAGAGCTCCTTGCTCCAGAAATATTAAGTGTATCACAGAAAGTTAGTACTGATGATATGGAGGAAAAATTCCCACATTTACATGCTGAAATTACAGAAAAATCGATGAATATCAATATTGATGTAGTGGAAGGTAAGTTCAGTCCATCTAAACAAGGAGAAAGTCATGAGAATTTAATTGATCCTTTTAGAGATTTTATGCCCTCTGTATCAGATTACTTATGCCGTGCTCGAACCGAGAAAGAAGCAAAAGAAATAATCGATTTTTCATTAAAGCAAGGTCGTCTTACTGGGCAAGAAGCAGATGAGCTATTAGAACAACTTGAAAAGGAAGGAGTAAGAGCTTTCGGGCCTATAAGAACAAACGGTCACTATTTTCGAAAAGCAAGCAAGATCAGAAATCGTCAGGTAATTAAAAAACGTTATTCTACTCCTGATAACAAATAGCTGATATTAGTCTCTATACTGCAGCAACAATCTTAATTATATCCCCTGAGCTTAGTTCGTGTTTATCAGAAAGTTTACGGTTGGTCCTTACATCAATACCGTAAATAAAGTTTTTATAAAGATCCTGATGAATTATTCCAGCAAGTTCTTTCACAGTAGTTCCCTTGTTGACCAAATAAGTATCAGGTAATACCTTTCCATCTTGATCACTTAGTTTTGAGGCATCTGCAACTGGATAAACTGGAATTAGTTCCAAAATGTTGAATACGGCCTGGTTTAAAGTCTGAAAAACGCCTGTAGTCTCATATTTTTCAAGGATTTCAGTTTTTATTTTTTTGATTATCTCTTCCTCTTTGGAAGAAACCTCACCTATTATTGAAAGGGACCCACTCGCAGATATATACTCAATTTTATTTTGTTCACTAAACTTTCTCAGAACATTGTCTGTAAGTGCTGATGTTGGGATGATCATCTCTCCATATTTTTCTTTTAATTTGTTGAAGTTCATTGTAGAGGTGGGGCGATCAATTTTATTTGCCGCAATGATTATAGGCTTCCCCAATAGCCTGACTTCTTTGCATAAATTTAATATTTGCTCGTCACTCCATTCATCTACCTTAGACGCATCTAATTTCAAGTTTGAGATTGACTTTTGAATGATTGGCTTACTAATCTTAATTCCAGTTAGTTTATTTGCAATAAAATCGATAATATTTGTACTCTCAGTCTTTGCTTTTCGAACTGCTTTCGTCCAGTCTTTCTTCAGAATACCATTCATCCAATGGGCAATTTCATTCTCAAGAAAAGCGATATCTTGCTCTGGATCATAACTTCCAGTTTTAACTTGCTCTCCTTCCTCATTCAAAGAGCCAGACACATCTAGCACATGAATTAAAATATCTGCCTGAGCAAGATCGGATAAAAATTGATTTCCCATTCCTTTTCCTTCATACGCCCCTGGAACAAGACCTGCAACATCGATAATTTTAATTGGTATCTTCCTAACATTGTCAACACATTCTGAGTTTCGAGGTTCACATGTAATGTCATATTCTTGACACACACATGGAGTGGTAACAAATCCTACCCCTTGATTAGGCTGAATTGTAGTAAATGGATAATCAGCAGTTTTGGCTGATGTGTTACACAATGCATTAAGAAACGTGGTTTTTCCTGAAGAAGGTTTGCCTACTATGCCTATGAGTACACCCAAGTCGATTCAAACTCCTGTAGTTTTAGTTAGAATATTTACTATTCTTATACCTGAAACTTTTAATCACTACTATAAAATTGTACTAATCGATGAGACAAATTATATTTCCACCCGAGATTCAGGCATTCGAAACAAAATTATCATCTAAAACTCTAAAATTACTCACTAAATCAATAGCAAATTTCCTAAAGGATAAATCTGAACTCAAACTTGAAGATTGGTATGAATTAGTAAGAGAACTCCAAGTTCAACATAAGGTAGACTCACCTAGTCTGTGGGCATTGACAGCTAAGTTGGCATGGATTTTAACCGATTTAGAATTCTTTGCATCTCATCACTCACTCTTAAAAAAGTTTAAAAATGCACCTTTGCTCACTTGTTACATTGGTCTAGGATTAGCGGAATTTTTCGATTTTGAACGAGGACTAACCCTTTTAGAAAAAGGATTTGAAGAGATAAAGATCGCTATGGATAAAGATGCGATTATCGATATCATTACTCCGTATTCATTGATAATGAACAATTCTGACAATCATGAGAAATTAACATCCGAGTACAATGAAATTCAAGACTTATTGAAAATTGGATCTGCAGACCCAATAACCCAATATCCGTACTTAATCCCCGTATATTTATTTGTGAATAAAAAGAAGAAGAAATTCGATTACAAAAAACAAAACGAACTTCTTTCATCAATCATTAAGACAGGAAACAATTTAGATTGCGCCCTCACCTACACGCTCTTATCCTCAGATGAAGATGAAGCCTCCCACCTTCACAAAGCCATGTCATCTTTCAAGCATTTAAGTGCGATTAGTGCAAAAAACAGGTTAATTATTTCATATACAAATTATGCGAACTATTTAGGATCGAAAGCTGGTATAGGGGGAGCTCAGGAATATTTTACCAAAGCAATTAACTTAGCAAATAACTTAACTCTTGATCAAGAGCAACCAGGACCACTTGCTGTATATCCGTTGTCACAACAGGCCCAAATGCAGATCGAATGTGGAGAACTTGATAATGCAGGTCAAACTTTTTCAAAACTGCTCGCTGTAGCTAAAGTTTTCAATAATAATTTGTATCAAGCAAGAGCGGAATTTGGACTTGCTTATATTGCCTTTTTACTTATGGATAATGATTCAGCGTTAACCTACGCTAATAGAGGATTAGCAATTACAAACAAATCGCTAAATTATAAACTCAAATGTCATTATGAGTTGAAATATGCAGAAATCTTACTTGATTTGAATAAACAAGATGAAGCTGAGATATTTATTTCTCAACTTGCTGAAAGAAAATTCAGTGATTGTGCAGTCTTGTATTATCAATATATCAAGGGAAAGTTAGAATTAAATCGCCACAATATTGGATTAGCAAAGAATATTTTGGAAAGTGTTTTGTTAAACTCAGATGTATGTAAAGAAATCCGATCATCGGTTTTGTTTGCTCTTACAGAAGGATATTTATATGAGTATCGGATTTCAGAAGATCTAGGTATCCTATCGACTGCCCAAAAGACTATTGAGGATGGTATTCACACTATTACAGACGCTCCGAGAGTAGCAAAGGGAAAGTGGCTTACATCAATTCTTCTTATGGCTCAAGGTAAAATGTATGAGGCAGAAGATCTTCTCATCGAACTTACATCTGAGAAAAAAGCAAAAGTACCAAGGATTTTAAAACTCGCAGAGGAACTTCTTGATAGGATTAGACAACGTCGTATTGAAAGTGTTGACGTATCGCCTATTTCGAATATAAAAGATGTAGTTCGATATCTAAGAGATGCAAAATCTTTTATTGAACTAGACTCCAGATAGAAATTTTACAATCATTTACTGTGAATCAACTACAGTAATTCTGTTGATAAAAATCTTGAGGATCAACCTTTAAGGTTTTCCTCCACGCTTGATATGAGCCATCACGTAAAGCTAGCTCCTCCATTATAGGTGCTAATTCTCTTCCACCTATGGATAAGATCGCCTGTATAACAGCCCAACGTGTTGGGAAAACTTTGTAAGTTAGATTCTTTCCTAAGTTTTTCTTCAAAAATTTCACTCCTTTAGTAATGGAAGTATAATCGACACACTTGGTTCCAAATTTTGTTCCTTTTTTCGGCACCAGGGGAGTGATTGATAATTTAAATTTCATATTTGCATTTTTATGTTTAAGATCAGTCATTAAATCTGCAATAGCTTTAGCTTCCATATTTGGATCAGAGGTTAAACCAAGAATGAAATAAGTCTTTAATTGTGATATTCCAGATTTAGTAGCTTCTGATGTAAAAGAATATATCTGCTCATTTGAGATTTTCTTCCCAACATCTCTTCGTGTTTCAGTTAATCCAGTTTCAGGTGCTATTGTGAGAGAATTTTGTCCAGCTTGCTTTAATAAATTAAGAATCTCTTCACCTGAATCTACTCTGATACTGGGTAGAGTAAAACGTAATCCTTTCTCTAAAAAAAAGGTAATTAGTTCCTCAATTTTGCTGTAATCTGCCGTACTCGAACCAATTAAGGAAAAGTGGTTTGTTTGAGTTTCAATATTGCCTGAGGTAATTAACTGTTGTAAATTGATAATACTTCGCTCTCTATGTGGCCGAAAGATATTTCCAATAAGGCAATAATGACATCCATGGGGACAGCCACGAGAGACTTGTAGAAAGTACCCATCTAGACCAATTTTTTTCTGAGGCTGGCCATATATAGGTCTCACCTGTGCTATTGGATAATTAACAGCATCTAAGTTTTCTGTAACAATTGGTTTTACAGATTCTACATAATTATCTGAACTATAGAACCCAGGAAGGATCGCTATTGAATCGTGAATATTGGTAAACTTACTGTCTATTAAGGTTTCAAGAAAATCGTCTGCAATGGACTCGAATTCTCCCATAAAAACAAAATCAAATATATCTAGGATCGGGAATGGATTTGCAGTAACTGCAGGGCCGCCTGCAATAAGAAGAGGATGAGAGTTATTTCTATCCTTCGTAAAAAGCGGGATTTTCGATATCTGAAGCATTTTTATGGCATTAATATAGTCTAATTCAAATTGGAAGGAAAAAGCTAACACATTGAACTGAGGTAGAGCGGAATCTGTTTCTAAAGAACGAGGTATCACATTTTTTTCATTGGGTTTAAATATTCGTTCCGTAAAAATGTTTTGATGCTGATTTAAGAGGTGGTATAGTAATTTCACTGATAAACCTGACATCCCAACCGAATATGAGTTTGGATAAACAAGACCAATTCGCCAATTTATCGAACGAGTTGGTTTTTGAAAAACATTGATTTCTCTTACCCAAGAGGTTCTCATACGTACTCTAACCCTACTTGTTTTCTTTAAGGATTACACGACCAGTCTCGGGTTCATAATAAGAAAGACTGTTTGGAGGAATATTAGTAGATATAAGAGTATGTGCACCAATAAGAGAGTTCTCACCAATGCATATCCCAGGCATAATTGAAACATTTATTCCTGTTTTAACATTATCTCCCATTATTGTGCCTAATTTCCTTTTTCCACTATCAACCCGATTTCCTTGAATTTGCATCGAAATCAGTCCATTATCCAGTTTTAAATTAGCAACCTTAGTCCCTGCACCAAAATTACACATACTCCCAATGATCGAATCACCTACATAGGATAGATGACCAATAGTTGTACCATCAAGAATAATACTATTTTTAATTTCCACAGCATTACCAATCCGAACATTTTTCCCAATATAAGTTCCAGATCGAATAAAGCTGTTTGGACCAACCACTGCATCCTCATCAATAACTACAGGCCCTTGAATAAACGTTCCTGGACGTAAGACTGCCGAGTCAGAAATTTCCACAGGACCTTCTATTGTCACACCTGCTACTGGCAAAATTTTAGAGTCACGGCGTATTTGTTTTAGTCCAAGTGCATTTGCTGAAAGTAAATCCCAGGGGTACCCAGTATCTATCCAATAATCATCAATTTCATAAAAACCAAAGGGCTTACCAGCTTGTACTAATTTATTAATTCCATCTGTCAGTTCAATTTCCCCTCGATCTGATTCCTCTAATTTCTCTAAAATTGTGAAAATCTCTTCAGGTATGATCATCAATCCTGCATTGATGAAACGACTTGGTGGATCAGGTTGTTTTTCCCAAATATGAACCAGTTTCTCATTAATGGTTTCTAAACACCCATACTTCTCTGGTGCATCTACTTCAAAAGTGGCTATAACACCATTTACATTTTTTGTAGACAGAGGATAATTAATGATGTTTTGGATAGTAGTTCGACTTGTAAATATATCACCATACATCATAAAAAACGGATTTGAGGTAACAAGATGTTTACACAGTTGGATAGCATGACCAGTTCCTTTTTGCTCCTTTTGGGTTACCCAGACTATTTCAAATGGATAGGATTCCTTATTTATTCTCGCTATGATTTGTTTTTTTTCATGCCCAACAACAATTATCACACGGGAAATCTTTTCACTAAATGAGTCCAGAATATTGCAAAGTAATGGTTTCCCTGCGATTGGAAACAATGGTTTAGGTAAATGTTTTGTCAGTGGTAAAAGACGTGTACCCTTCCCAGCGGTTAAAACTATTGCATCCATAATAACAACCTATAATTGAAGTAGTTTAAGAATTCTATTCTAAATCCCCAATGATATTTAGACGTAATGAGTGAACATAACTAATCACTCCTACAAATGGTTTTCCTTTAATATGACCAATTTTTTCCGATAAATATATTTTCTCATTATCACCTTACTCTCTCTCTGAAAATCTTAAAAAGGCTCCTCCCCTCAAAACCTGAAGAAACAGAGGTGATGAACAAAAGATAGCTCAATGTTTCTGGAAGGCCTCCCTTGTAACTACGTTAGACGAGTTACCCGTCAAAGGCGAGGGAGGTGTGACCAGTGGTTGCAGAAATTCGAGGAATCAAGAGAGAATGCTAACCCCCTAGTAACAAGTAGTCCCTCGAAAACGAATTCATAAGCTGAATTGGTTTTTTCCGGATAGCGGATGCGTGACTCATCCTGTCCAGAACTCAGTTATACTGCGTTGTCTGACAAATATAGTCATGGTTAGTCACATATCAGCAAGTCATGAAAAATCTTTTCTTGTAATCCTCATAAATATTTTTATTCCACTATGGAAATTGAAAGGAATCTTAAGTTAAAACTACTTATTTCTTAAAATAGTTGATATTTTAACAAATAGAACCGTAATAAAACGTAGAGAAGGGTAATTTATAAGATTATAACTCGAAATAGCCCCCTAATGAAAAAAGGGGCGATTAATTCTGAAGAATTCGATTTCAGTTTTCGAAAAGCTTATTACTCACTAGTGAATTACATTTCATGTATTATTACGGTGTTTCTAGTACTAACAACGAATACTCAACGGATTTGATACGGCCGTTATTTCTTACACAAGGAATTGTAATCACTTTATAGGAGACTGAAAAAGTTTGAACAACACCGAATATCGCACCTCTACTTCTATTTATTCTGAAATGAATCGAATGGTGCGTGAAATTGAGGACAGACGTGCTCTCTCTTCAGATTTTTATGAAGAGTTACGCACCCACGCTTCCAAATTAGCTGATGCTAATGGAAGTTCGGATGATGGTTTAGATAAAAAACAAAGATTTAAACGAATCGGTGTCATTATCGATGAACTAAGAGAGAGGTATTGGGATCTAACAGATCTCCTCGCAGAAATCTCTGGAATCGAAATTATGGAAAGTTCACTACCAAGCCAAGCTACACAATTATCAGGAGAAATTATTGATATACTAAAGCATATGGAACCCACAGTTCGGAATGCTCATAAATCCCTTCGATCTAATGAATTAGGGACTGTTGTAAAAGATCTTCTTACTGTGGTTGAGAATAGAAAGTTTCGTGAATTGGATTCGGTTCTGATTCAATTATCAGAAGAAATCGACTCAATAAGTGAGAAATTAGAAGATCTAAGACAAAAGAGAATAATGTGAATAACATTCTTCTTTTTTATCAATTTCCTTCTTTTTATTCGATAACAGGTTCCCCACAATTGGGACAGGTAAATGCTCCTGGGGGTATTTTCTGACCACACCTGCTACACATCCATACATCTTTTGTTTTTGATGCATCCCACGCTTTTCTTGTCTTTTTATATTTAACAGATGCCTTCTTGGGTTTTGTAGCTGTTCCTGTTGCATATGCTGCGATACAGGCGACAAGGGTGGAAGCAACCACACCAAAAATGAACTCATTTGCGATTGTCACATTTGTCTCGCTTCCAAAATGAACAACCAGCAGAAGGCTTGAACCTAAGAGAGTTCCGAAGAATCCAGCTATTGCGCCTAAAAGGCCATGTTTTGCTCTAACACCCGCTACCATCCCTGAAATTGCCCATGCTACTAATATCGACCAGAATGAAGTTAATGTTTCTGCTCTCAAGAACATTCCTTGATACATATTCGCAAAAACATGATCAAATCTCAAAGAAGTAATTGCTGCAGCTTTAGAAGGATCAAATATTAACTGAGATATTTCTAAGGCTGATAAACCGACAGAAATAACTAATATGGTATTAATTAGGGGATTCGTGGTTTTTGTTCGTGACTCTGTTGATGCCATTTATGACCGTCCATTTTTCTAAATGCTATGTATATGACTATTTCTCCCCTCTTATCAATTATAATGCAAATTTCATACCACACTTAATAAATCTTCACAAATCCAATGTAAATTACTTATTCAATTCAGAGAAAGACAATAAGATTAACTCCAATCGATTTCTTTCAATCATTAATCTAACAAAACATAAATCTCAATTATACGATTTTGCTTGAAAATAGAGATATTAGGAAATTGGGAGTTATCTCGTAAGGTAACTGTAACTCAGACCTATTCTCTGTAAATTATCTCAGGAGTTAATGTCTCTCATGAAACAAATGTCCAGCTTGGATATCTTTGCCATCATAAATGAATTACAGGGGATTATCGGATATAGAGTGGATAATGTCTATCGTGATAGTTCGGACCGATTTTTTCTCCTCAAACTTAAAGGAATGGGACCTTACAAAACCCCTTTTTTATTAATTGAACCAGGTACACGAATTCACATATCTGAATTCAAGTATGATGTACCAGAACGACCTGAAGATAAGATATTAGCATTAAGAGCCCATCTTAAGGGTGCAATAGTTAAAAACATTAAACAAATCGATTTTGACCGATTAGTGGAATTTGAATTTTTGGGAAAGCAGACCTATAAGGTAATTGTTGAACTGTTTGGAACTAAACCCAACTTTGTTGTTGTGGGAGATGAAAACAAAGTCATCTTTGCTTCTTGGTATAGGAAGATGCGACATAGAGATGTATTACCTGGAAAGGAATTTACATTACCTCCTAGTAGAGGACAACCCATTCTTTCTATGCCAGCTGATGAAATCAAAAAAATACTCAGTTCATCCAACAATACAGAAGAAGAGATTGTCAGAGTATTAGCACGAAATACTGGTGGAGGAGGTATATTAATGGAGGAAATACTAGCCAGAGCTATTATACCTAAAACTAAAATGTGTAGCACAATAACTGAAGAAGATATTGAGAAGATTATCTCAGTTATTCAAGAGATCACACAAGAATTAGATGAACTAGAACCATCTGTGTCTATTGATTCTCAAGAGCGACCGATAGCTTTTCAGCCCATTTCATTCAAATCAAATCCCTACCAGATAAAGGAATTTGAATCTTTTTCGAGTGCATTGGATTTTTTCTATTCACATGAATCACCTGTAATCTCTCCAGGATTGAATAATTATCAACGAAAGAGAGAACAGCATGAAAAGGTCCTTCATTCTCAACAGGAGATTTTAAATCACCATAAACAAAAACAAATATTGTACAAAAAGATTGGAGATGCAATATATCTTCACCTCAGTGATATAGATGAATTACTCTCGACAATAATGAATGCCCGGAAAAAGAATGTAACGTGGGAGGAAATAATAGGAAAATTAGAGCAAGCAAAGGAAAATAACATATCATCCGCGCGAATATTTGAGGGAATCACTCCTAAACGTGGAACTATAAGGATTAACCTTAGTTTTGATATCATCGAGGTAGATTTTCGTCAGAATGCTACAGAAATTGCTAGTAATTATTATAAACGATCCAAAAAAGCAGGACGTAAAGTGATCCCTGCAGAAAATGCGATATTAGAAACTAAATCTAAAATTGATTCTCTAAATGAAAATATAGATGAACAAACCGTTGCTGATACAATAACTCTGAAAAGACGGAAAAGAAACTGGTATGAGAAGTATCATTGGACATTTTCATCAAATGGATTCTTGATTATCGGTGGGAAAGATATCTCTACAAATGATGAAATTGCTAAAAGACGAATGAAGAAAGATGACTTCTTTTTTCATGCAGAAGTGCAGGGTGCACCATACACCGTAATTATTCGTGAGAGTAGTGATAAAGAAATATCTGAGGAAGAATTACATCTCGCAGCTAGAATGGCAGCCAGTTTTTCAAGTGCTTGGAAAGCAGGTTATGCCGCAATTGATGTTTATTATGTTCTTGGAGAAAATGTAGGTTTTTCAGCTCCCAGCGGAGAATATATTCCAAAAGGAGGAATAATGGTAAGGGGAAAAAGAAGTTATGTTCGTGGAACAGTTCTAGAGCTTGCTATTGGATACCAAGAAAGCGAATTTAATATTAAAGTTATCTATGGATCTCCAGAGCAGGTGTCTAAACATAGTCCTATTGTAGTCATGATAAAACCTGGAAATGAAACGAAAGGTAAAATTGCGAAACAAATTCAAAAGATATTTCTGAAGAAAGTTACAACCGCAGAGCAAAAGGCGAAATTAAAAGCTCTTGACCTTAATGAAATTGTACAGGCTGTTCCTCATAATTCCACAATATTCAATGTTGAGAATACAATAAAATAAGGACGAAACCAAATATTACATTATTTCATCATCATCGATATGATCTTCTCGTGTTTGATCACCAATGCATTGCTTACATAAAGTATATCCATTGGCAGTAGATAGATTAACTGAATAGTTACCACAATCATCACAAAATCCTTGAAGATGGGGAGGTGTTAGTTCAGAATTGGGTTGAGCCATTATCATTTGTTGCTCGCGATGAATAGCCAACAACTCTGGAGCAAAAGTCAGAAGATCATTAGTTGAAACAATACCTAATGCATTGGACGAGTCTTGAGCATCTACTACTAATATACGTTCGATTTTTAGGTTTGACATATGACGTATCGTGGCATCTAAAGTCTCATCAGAGGAAACAAAACAAACTGGTTTGCTCATGGCATCTCCCGCAAGAACAATGCCTGGATCTAATGCACGACCAACGACTCTTTGAATAATATCGCCTTTCGTCAAAATTCCGACAATATCTTCATCTTTTATTATGACAGAACCGACTTGATGATTTTTCATTAGTTTTGCGGCTTCTGTGATGGGGAGATTACTTGACATGGAAATAATTGGGCCTTTTATTAACGCTCCCACTAATACTTCTTCTTGGTCATTGGTCATTTAGAAAATCACCTATAAACGCAATTGTTCAATCTCTCGCATAGTATAGTCTAGAATGAGCGATAGATTCTAATTACTGAAGACTCTCTACCTAAAAAAGCTTTTGCATAAAATCGAATTCCAATTATACACCGGATCAATTATTTCTGTGGATAAACTTTCTTTAGGTAGAGTCGTTAAAAAAAAGAGTTGTAGGCCGTGGGCCTACATCGAATAAGAGATTCTTGTTTAACTCGATATACCTGATCCAAGATTTGGTATATTCTGACAAATCAGCGGAGTACTTATTAGAGAGTTGGTTTATTATTTGAAGATATCTGAGGACCCATCCTTTTGACAGTGTGAGCTCCAATGTTTTATTATTACAAACTGGACACTTGTCTGATAACGGAACTCTCCTATAAGTTGTTTTACATAATTTGCATCTGACAGGTTGTTGAAAAAAACGTGAAATAGACAATGTTATCTTAATTAAAAAATCATTGATCAATAAATTATCAACATATTTTCCTTCCTCTACTCCTCGAATACTTTGCAGGCTCTCAAGAGCGATATTTATCCGATCCACAATTTTTTTCTCAATAAATTTATTCTCTATTGAAAAAGCGGATATATCATTGGAAGTCTGAACTGCTACCTCTGGTGATGTAAGTAAGGAAATTTCATAAGATAATACGTTGATTTGTTCTAGATTATATGGTATTTCCTGATAAAATGTACGATTCATTACCGAAATATTGTGTTTAGAGTAATCTAAAAGATCTACCCAGCTATCTACTAAATTGATAACCGAAGGTATATCTAAGGCTCCTCCATGAGATGCAGGTATAAATTCACTAGAGAAGTTAAGTAGAACATCCAGTAGTAGCGTGATTGAATCAGTAGCTCCATTACAAGATCGAGATTTAAGAAGATGCCAAAGAGGATGAGCAAATAGAACATTATTTTTTGAGTATCCAATTATACGTCCTATAACACCGACTTGTGAGGTTGGGGAGATACCCACAACTAATAATCCAATCACATTTTCATAGGATTGTAATCGATAATAAGGAGAAGAATTATACTGAAACGCTAATTCATCATCTATAAACTTACTTTGCGCAAATACGAATTTCGCCCCCTTTTTATTAATGATTATATCATAAGGAAAGATTTCGATTAATTGTTCCTCATCCGTTAGATCTTCACCATAGATATCATGAGAATAACCAAGTCTTTGAATTTCGTCTAAAGAGGTACTTATTTCATTAGATGTAAAAGTCCTTATTGGACTATTTGTATAGTTAAATCTCGTGGTACCATCTTTAAATACAAATAACCCATGTTTAGCTCTCAAGATTCCTTTTATTAAATTCTCTGGAATTCCATAGGTATTATCTAGGTATGAAACCCCCTTAACCTTTTTAACTTCAGGAGACCCTGCTTTTTTTATTCCAGAATTAAGCATTCCGTTTATATTAAGCATTTTAGGTTTCGTAGGATATGCTCTTTTCTCACACTGACTACAGATTGAATTATCAGAAGTATGTCCTTCACGACATCTATATTTTTGTTCAGTTTTTTGTTTACACTCGGGACAATACACCTTGAAAGAATAAATTTTACAGGAAATACAATAACGATCAGCTACCCGTATTTCAATACTCGTATCTTGTGACACCTTAAAGAAATCTTTTTGGGGCCCTCCATGTTTACCTAAAGGAAATAAGCTGTGGTGTGGGGGATTGGTGAATCTTGTCTCTGCTTTTTCTATTCTGATGAGTTTAAAACCTATCCTCCTGTAACATAACGAGCGAACAGGTATTTCAAGCATTTCTTGACAAAGAAATTCTACAGTTAATTCTTCCACATCTTCCTTCAAAATCTCCATCATTTTAGAGAATTTCTGCTTAAATATTGTAAAGAAAGGATTAAGAATCTCAGAATGGATTTTTTCCTCAATGATTTCAAATGAGGCGCCTAATTGTTTAATTATTCTTAAAATTTCATCATCTACATGAAGAGAAGTATCAGGATTTGCTTTTAATTTTTGTACCAATAGAATAAAATCACTTATTGCAATCTCGTTCCAATTAAGTGAAAATTTCGGGTGGAGTGGGATATCGAATGCTTTTGATAATAAAATGGCTAAATCCCAAGTCGGATAATAGTTTAGAGGTTTATGGAGCATCTGATTCAATACCCCTTCAGAGAGATTTCCCGACTTCAAGACTTCAGCAATATTAACTTCTTTTGTGGCAATGGCACTTTTAATTTCCCGATTCCACCATTCTTCCGTCCATGCAGAGAATATAATCAGTGTAGATATTGGGATATCTGAAGTAGACATTAAAATGTCTCCCATTTCCCAAATTTGTTTTGTAGAAATCTTCATTTTGCGAAGTTCATTTAATGAATTTATTCTCTTTAGCGATCCATCCTCTAGTTCAACAAGTGGACCCATTATGGAAGAAACCGGATTTATCGCATAAAATTTATCAGAAAAATCTAATTGAACAGTACATCCAGGTGTTAAAATACCTGTAAGCGCCATTGTGACAGGATGAATACCAATAGTGCCAAAACCAGTGATTCTTGATTCACCATATCTTAGTCTAAATCCACCAGCTCGATTTGATTGGGAAAGGAGAGGTTGAGTACTGCGAATATCTTCCGTTCCGAATGTTCTATTCTGTTTTGGGATGATAAATTGTAATTTATCTAACCATCCCCATTCGGGAATGCCAGCTTGTAATTTTTGAATTATTATTGGTTGTAAGTCGTGAAGTATTCGTTCTAGGGTAACACAAAGCCCCATTCGTAAGTGATTAGTCAGTTTTGGTAAATTTCGATATCTTTGAACTTCTATTCTCTCATAAGGCTCACTAGATAATTCTACTCCAATATTTTGTATAAATACTCTTACATGATCTACATTGAACTGAAAAACCCGATCATTCATTTTGAGGAATATTTCTAATTCTTCTTCATATCGTCCAATTGAATCAGGACTTGAATGAAAGCGGTTTAAATGTAAAATGCCCCGAAGATAGTCAGAAATTAGAATTGCAAGGCCAATTATGGTACCTGGAACATAACGAATAGTATTTGCAAAAAAAAGTGTCAAATAATTTTGTTTAGGATCAATCCTCACTTTGGGTACATATTCTTTCGGAACTGAACATTGCCCACGACTTAGAATTACAAATGAACTTTGAATTGCTAGTAAAATTAACTGTTCCTTGGGTTTTTTTATGAACCTTCCATTGACAATTTGTTTTGCTACATCAGCCGCAAGGAGTAAAAGATTTCTGTTCTGATTAATTTTCTCTGGAAGATAATTTTCTAAACCAGGTATGTTTAATATGGCGAGAATATTATCAGTTGATGAAGGTGTAATTATTGATTCGATTGAAGAATATGGGTCATATTTGAGACTTCTCGCCTGATTAGCGAGTTTGATCTGCGCTGTTAGAGTTTTTTTTATTTGTTCAACATATTCTTGGAATTCTAATTCAATCATTTTTGTTTCACGAATAAATACGTACTCCGTTCGGAAAAGTGACGCTTAGAATCCCAACATTATCTATTGATGATATGTCCTCAAAATAATAGAGGCCAGTAATATTGGAGTATGGATTTGGAAAGAGTGAAGAACTACCATTCAAGACATAGATATTTGCAGCATTAATAAAATCCAGAATTGAATATCGAGACTGTTGAATTATCACCTGATTACTAAAAATTTCAACACGACCGACATAGGAAACACTAAACTCCTCAATAAGCGTCATAGTTGAATATAGATTACTTATTTCAAGGTGAAAACGAGCATTAATAGCACTGGTATATACTGATCCTGCAGATACATTAGAATTTGGGGTCATTAACGCATTAATTGTAAAAGAACTGGATATAAGTTCTAAGTTAGTTAGAATTAAGCGAGATGAATCGACAGCTTCGATTGTTGTCAAAAATGACTCTAGCTCTATTCGAGCAAAAGAAGCATTTAAAGAGGAGGTATTATCAGTGTATCTAGCTAATATCATCTCTAAAAATGACTGTAATTCTCTCTTAATGTTATTATAAGGTTCACGTAATGTTTCTTCATTGGAAGTAATCTGTTGTGTTCCGATATTAAGAACTGTAGCACTTATAGCGACAACATATACAGCTATCAGCATTGTTGCGAGTATAAACATCTGTCCTCTTCGTTTATCTCGAATAAGAATTTTTAATCCCGTCATTTAGATTTTCTCCCATAAGTACAGTTCTACTAAATATTGAGATGTGAATTGTCCATAATCTGCAGAGGTAAAAGATCCTACGAAATAACTTGATTGAACCCCATCTCCTCCTTGCTGTAAGGCGACAATACTTGCTTGAGAGCCAATTATGTATATATATGTATCAAGGATCTCTTGTCCCTGGACTTCGCTCATTCGCAAGACAAAGCCTAAATTCTCTTGTAAACTGAAAGTAATAAAATCATTAAGGATATCGAGATGGTAAGTATACTCTGAATGATATTCAAGTTGATTATATAGATAAACTACAGGGCGTAATAGGTTTGCTTCATCAGCCGTGAGTAAAATGTCAGTTGCCGTATTCTGAAGACTTTCGAAATCAGATTGAGATTTATTAACTTGATCTGCAGCATTAATGAGTAATAATGCTAGAATGAGCATGAGTGAAACTGATACCAGTGTTTCTGCAATTTGCAATTGCCCCCTTCGGGTTTTTTTCCCAAAATGATTCATTTTTATCTGCTCCTCCACAGAGTTAACCGGCATCTCATCACGGTACCTCGAATATAGACTGGGTAGGTTTTAGATGATTTCGCGATTTCTCGTGAACTTTCACTTATTTTGCCGAAGACTTGATAAAAACTACCAGACGATAGATCAAAATCTAATATCGCTGGAAAGGTTCCAATTCCAACTTTGAATTCATCATTTACTTTTACTATACTAAAACAAAAAACTAATCCTTCATTAGGAACTTGAATTGTTTCGTTCCCTTCGAATAGAGACGGTAGATTAATAGACTCATTCGTGAAACTTCCTTGAGTATTTTTATAAATGTATGATAGAAAATGGGTTTCTGGGGTCCCCTGTAAATCATGTCTATCAGATACTAGAATGGATGAGGAGTTCAATCCTCCAATCCAGATAGTAGCGTTAGAATCATGGCCTAACAATACATTTTCATGATTAGAAGGAGGAAGTTTCCATGTTACACCCCAAATGGGTCCTTTCTCCGCAACCGCTATACTGATATGTCTTCCGAAAGGATCATTCAGATTTGGATTATCATATTCTAGGGATGCTTGACCATTTTCATCTGTATTTTTCGTTCCGTCAATGCGGATAAATCCTGTTGTTAAATCGAGAGTAAAAAAATTAACTTGACATTCTTTTAGTGGAAGGTAATTATTCGCATCTGTGACTTGTACAGTCGATTCATAAATCGCTGAACTTACTTCTGTGATAGAGATAGATAATTCAAGATAAGGTTGCAGAGATAGCTGGAAATCCTGTTTTGCATCAAGGCCGAGAATATTTTTGACTGAAGGATAATCAAACTGCTCAAATCCTGAAATAAGATATGTAGGGAATGTAGTACCGGTAATTATCCGAGATATCTTGGCCGCGTCTAAATTTATTGAAGGAATGGTCTTTGATTGTGCCAATCCAAACGTTTCAGTAAGAGATTGCTGGTATCCCCAAAATTGGGTTCCTTCTTCTTGTAATAAGATTCTTCCAAAAGTATCTAACTCTTTATAGTTCAAATTACTCCGCATCTGGGAATTCAAGCCAGATTGAACATTAATTACAACTAAGATTAATTGGGATAACATTAACATAAATAGAAGTAGAGAAACGATAAAATCGATTGCTCGTACTTGTCCTCTTCTTCGTTTTTTCAAACTTAGGTTGAACATTTTAACCGCTCAAGATGAATAACTACCTTTTTGATATTATCACCTAACTTATTTCTTCGTTTTTAGGTGCCCCTGCATTGGCAACTTCCATTTGTATGGTAATCTCATCCAGTCTATCTTTTAATTCTAACATTGTGGTTTCAAGCTCTGTCAATTGTAATCCTTTTTCTAAAAGAGTTGTTGCCTGAGTAATAAGTTCATCAGCTTTTTGAGACTTTTCACTGGTCAAAATGGATACCAAATCGTTAATTGGCGCAAATTTTCCATTTATTTCAGTGATGGCTTTTTCTACTTCAACAATTTTTTTCTCTAATGGACCTAGGTCCACTCGAACTGGACCAGACATCGCAGCAGGAGGACCCCCTGCAGGAGTTGGAGACACAGGTGCTCCACCAGTACCCATTGATTGGACAAATAGAAATTCCATATTTGTTAATTTGTCTTCGAGGGCAGAGATCTTCTCCAATACCTCAATTAGCATTTTTTCTTCTTTACCCAAGTCTAATACCTCAATATACATCATAGAAGAATTGTAATCTTAAAGAATAAATAGCATATAACTAGTAGGATGCATGAATGCCGTAGGCCAATTTTAGCATTTCCATCACCCATTTTTCCTGCAATTAATCCAGCAAAGATTGCTTCAATTACCATTAAATGGAAAAATACCAATTGTATTCCTGCTACATTGAAGGGTAATGCTGTGGTAGGATCTTCTTGACTTTGAACTGCATCAACCATTTGAATAGCTAGAGTCTGGAAGAATGAATACAAGAGTATTATCATTACAAGTGCGAATACAATGAATGATGCATAAATAATCCATGTATATGGTTTCATTGCGCCAAGACGTTCGCGTTTCAATCCTAGAACTTCAGAGACATGTTTGTGGGCTGATTCGAATACATCTTCAATGGCACCACCCGATCGCTCTGCTTCTAAAATTAATAATGATGTTCTCTTCATGAGAGGAGTATCAGCGGTCTCAGTAAGGCTTCGCAAGGTCGCACTAAAGGGTATACCCCAGCTAATTTTTGATGCCATTTTTTTCAATTCTGGTGTTAGCGCTCCATATTGATGCTTCGATGCCTCCAGGATTGCTCTGGGTAAGGGAAGACCCGTTTTCTGAGCATCTGAAATTTCTCTTAATAAAGATGGAATATGATCATCAATGTCATCACGCCACTTTCGATCTGAGTGATAAGCTAAGGCAGGAATGAGTAATAAAGCAAGAGCAGTAAAAATAGTTACATCTATTATATCAAAAAATCCTATAATTGGATCTTGAATTATTTCGCGAACAGAGTATAGAAATGGATCCCGGGGAGGGTTTTCAATTCCTTCTGCTAACTCTGTTGGAGCTGGAAAATCTATAATATGTGTAAGTACTGGAATATAAAACAGAGAAGCAATTATTAAAAATAACACGAATAAGACAATTGAAATTATCCAATAGTTTCTTTCTTTCTTAGCAGTTAGTTTTCCCAAGTTTTGGATCCTCCGTTCACATATCACGCGAAGCAGTACTAATTAATAATATCATTATGGTCAATAGAATAGGCATTATAAAGTAGGTCAGTGTTAGCATGAATATACTTCCAATTGTAGTCTCAGGGCTAATAACAGCAAGAATGGCTAGAATTACTACAAAAAATAGAGGAGCTACAACTCCAATTATCATAAATATTTCAGCTAAGACTCCTAACTGTTCAATAAACTCTTTTGTTTCCTCTTCTTTAAGTTTCATGTGAGCTTTTGTTTCCGATGACAAATAGAATGTCAAATCACCACCACTGGTAATTGTAGCAGACATACCGTCTAAGAACTTTGAAAATCTTTCAGAAGGCGAACGCTCACTCGCAGTCCTTAATGCCTTTAAAATATCATAACCGAAAATTTCAATGTCCCTAGTAATTCTTTTACTTTCTTTTGAAATTTCGGGTGCTACTGATTCCTCACCGGCTAATGAATAGAATAATCGGTCAGGTGGGACTCCAGAACTGGCCATTGCAGAGAGGTATGAAGCAGTCGATGTTAAACCCGATTCAATTAAAATCTTACGATCTGCAGCTTTCATTTGCGGCCAGTATAAGAAAGGAAGATATGTTATGACTGAACATATTATTGCGCTCAATAAACCTATAAACAGAGCGGTAATCAATAAGGTTTCAGTTGTAATGGTTGAATCCGTACTCTGGAGTATGATTCCTGCGGATAGAGTAGTAATTAAAAAACTAAGGATACCAACAAGTATAGATGTAACTATGGCACTTCCTAAGTAAGCGCGAACTGAAATATCCATCCCCGCTTTCTTCAAAGAAGTATTGAGACGCTCAAATCGTCCTTTTTCAATCCAGGGCTCGATGAACCTTCCGAATCTAAGATACCCTACTCTTCTAATTACTTTACTCACAGGATTAAACTCCTTGTTTTGCTGTTCAAATAGATTTAAGTTCTCTTTTTGCGCGATCCACAGTTTCTAGTGAATTTTGGTAATAGCTATTAATGACCTCAGATACTTGCGTGTAATGGGCAAATTTCTTTTTTACCATCCACCTCATAATGGTTTTTCTTCTTTCAAGTTCATCATAAACCTGTGACTCAGTTAATCCTTGCGATTCCTGAATACCTTCTAGAGCATAGGATCTACCATAGTTGATATAAGCATCTTCACGTGCATTCCACCCAAAAACTTTGTTTGTGATGATCTCAGTTGTAACTGGATCGATACCTACGATTTCTGTACATTCAATAACTCTACGAACTTGCTTATCCCCTCTTCTAACCTTACGAAGCACCACCAACATGTTTAAGGTTTGGATAAGGGTTCGGGGGATATTCATTGGTTCATTTTCTAATCTTCTAATTGTTCCTGTAACACTATCTCCGTGAATAGTTCCCATTCCAGTATGACCAGTTGCCATTGCCTGGAAGAGGTTATATGCCTCTGCACCTCGTACTTCTCCTACGAAGAGGTAATCAGGTCTTTGACGTAACGCTGCACGTAAAAGATCGTACATGGAGACTTCTCCACGCCTTGATCCATCAGCTTCCCGTCCACCATAACCTTCTCTAGCAACTGCAGGAATCCAATTTTCATGTGGTAAATGCAATTCAGCAGTGTCTTCTATTGATACAATTTTCATACCAGGCCTAATAAACATAGCTAAGCAATTTAGCAAAGATGTTTTCCCTGCAGCGGTACCACCTGCTATAACAATTGAATTGCGATTTTCTAAAGCGTACCATAAAAAGGCTGCAAGGTCTTCATCTATAGTATTATAGGTTATCATATCTGTTACCGTTAAAGGATCAGAACGGAATTTTCTTATGGTAAATGTGCTACCTCTCTGTGTTACCTCCCGACCGTAAGTTAATTGAAGACGACTACCATCAGGTAAAGCAGCATCAAGTAAAGGTCTGGCTACACTAATGTGTCTACCTGCACGTTGAGCTAATTTGATTATAAAGGAATCTAGATCCTCCTCTTCATCAAATTTTATATTTGTTTGAATACTTTCAAATTTCCTATGCCATATATAGATTGGGATACCTACACCATCACAGCTAATATCTTCTACGGCGTGGTCACGCAATATCGCATCTATCTGACCAAATCCAACAAAATCGCGCGTTATGTGATAATTAATTTTATCAAACGTTTTTTCGTCCATTTTCAAGCCATAATTTTTTGCAATGCCGATGACCTTTTGACGCAAATAGTCTCGAGCCACCTCTGGCGATTTCAACACGTTAAAATCAACATCTAATTCTTCTTCAAGCACATTTTTAATCATGTCAAGAATATCTTTCTCTTTAGTACTTAGAGGTATTTCTACTACCGTATATTTCGTTTGTTTTGTGTCAGGATCAGTAGCAACTAAAGCATAGCTGAAAGGGGGGATTAATGGATAGGTTTCACGAATCAAACTACTAGAATCGGCCATCTTGTTTTTACTCCTATTTATTAATAATAACCTGATATAAATATCGTTATGGTTCTCCTTTGTAAGTTTATTTCAATAATGTTTCTTTTATTAATTTCTTATCTACTCAATGAACTCAATCATGTTAAGCCATTTGAATATTGATAATATTACTATTTTTATGAAGGTTTAGAGTCATAATTGGATTAGTGCTTATGAAATGACCAGAAGCTGTTACAAAATACACTGATCCTACTGAGAATCTTATCTGTTGAGTTACTTCAGCATTAAACGTGCTTCCAGTAAGTATTATATCTTTCCCATCCGTAGAATTTGTAATATCTAATGTATATCGGAACCCTTGGCCAAGAGCAGGGGGAAATTCAAAACGTTGATAAATTGATTGATTATTCTCTGGATGAATAAGCAAGTTCTGTTGAATCTGCAATTGAATTTGATCTAGAATTGTGTCCAATTCAACTTGTGCAACATTTTCACGAAATTGGTCACTTAGAGTTGAGAACATACCATTTGTGATGATTACTAAGCTCAAACCCAAGGTGAATATAATCATGAAAGTGATATATTGTGAAGCCATAATAGTCTACCAAAATGTCAAATAATGCTATGTTGTTTTTAGATTTATATCATATTTAAGTAATTGTACCACAATGTCAAAATCATTAAGATTATTCAATCCATGTACCTGACTGGTACTCCACAACAAAGTGGAGGATGGTGTAGAACTATATGTTCTATCAATGATTAGATCCAGCTTTGAAACAAATGGGGGAGGAGCTAGAATCTCAGGTGCTGATACATTTTTGCTTACATGAACTGTAATCTGTTTATATTGGTTATGGATTGAATTAAAGTCTGCTGTTAATGATATTAAGAATATTTGAAGGCGTATTTCAGGAACAGGCTGTGTAGAAATTGTTAAATAAATTGATACGCGATAATCTAGCGAGATATGATGTTTGCGATCTGTTTGATGACTTAAAACTAAGTTTGTTAAATCCTGATTATCAGATGTTGCAAACATACCTGTAATAAATGCCTGCTCGCGGGTTTTATATGGAGCTGGACCAGTTAGATATTTTGAAGTTCCACGAGGAAGGATAGAACGCGGACTACTATAGACCCAATCAACCATCCCAATTTCTTGGAAGTCAATAATATCATGAACGAAATCTACATTTTTATCTTCTAAATATAATGAAATATAATATGCTTTAGGGTTAAATTCAAGAGTACCTGCTGGTTTAGTGAATAAGAGAGTTCTAAAGCCTCCAGGATTACCGCTTTCACTAATCAGAGATTCGATAGTTTCGTCAAGGTCAATAAAGCTATTTTTTACCGAACTTATTGTTTGTTCGCTCTGAGCCTGTTCAATGAATGGGACGACCTGTATAAAAGTAACCATAACTCCTGTAATAATTAGACCAAAGATGATTACTGTTGCGAGAACAGGAGAAACCGCTCTTCGTTTTTTCCCCAATCTTCTTTGTTTTTCTCTTCTTAGCCGATATATCAACGTTTCTAACAAGTTAGGTCACTTTATTGATTTTTGAGATGAAGTTTGGTGTCGTAAGGAACTACTTCTTCAATAAAATTTGTTGGATACTCTAGTGATTTAAGGATTTTTGTATTGTTTGGGATTTGGAAATAAAGAATAGCTTTGTATTTCTTCGCTAGAAGGAGCAAAAGGACAGACTTCTTGACAAAAAAATTCATTCAAAATAAACTTCTTTTTCCATTGAAAATGCTGTTATTCGGGCTCTAACCAACAAGAGAAAATCTTGATCGATGTAATGTTACTTCTGGGAGAAAGAAGATAAGGTTATTTCTGGGGAATAAACTTGAACTGGAAATAAGCGATAACCATATAAGGAAACCAATTATTCAAAGAATGCATTGACCTTTAAATATCTCGTAGAATGAATTAATAACAGGTGTGGTAGAAATATGTCCCCAAAGAAAAAGGAATCAAATTTAGATTCATCTAGTGATACCAAAAGCGTTAAAAAAAGTGTAAAAGCTACATCCATCACAGACTTACCTGGAATAGGACCTTCAACTGCAGCAAAATTGGTTGAAGCAGGATATTCTTCGTTGGAATCCATCGCGACGGTTTCAGTTGGGGAACTTTCATCCATAGCAAGCCTGGGAGAAAAAACGGTCCAGAAAATCATTGAAGCAGCACGTGAAGCTTTAGATATCGATTTTGAGACTGCTAAGGTTGTCTTAGAACGAAGAAAAAATTTAGCAAAAATAACAACTGGCAGTCAAAGGTTAGATGAGCTATTCGGGGGAGGTATCGAAACAGGTGCTGCAACCGAGTTGTACGGAGAATTTAGAACAGGAAAAACTCAGATCGCTCATCAACTCTGTGTCACGACTCAATTACCTGTGGAAAATGGTGGATTAAGAATAGGAGATGAATATCCTAAAGTTGTTTATGTCGATACCGAAGGAACTTTTCGACCAGAACGGATCATTGACATGGCTGAACGCTGGAAAGACAATATAGATGTGGATATTGTTTTAGAAAATATACTTCATGGTCGTGCTCATAATACAGATCACCAGATGGTTTTAGTTGAAAAAATGGTCAAAGAGTATCTTCCTACGGAGAACGTGAAACTCTTAGTTGTTGATTCATTGATCTCCCATTTTCGAGCTGAATATGTAGGACGGGGAACTCTCGCAACACGTCAACAGAAGCTAAATCAACACATTCATGCAATTCTTCATGCGGCAGAAGTTTGGAAACTCGCAGTTATTCTCACAAATCAGGTTCAAGCTAAACCAGATCAATTTTTTGGAGATCCAACAACTGCGGTAGGAGGACATATTGTCGCTCATGCAGCTCAAACACGAGTATATTTACGAAAGTCTAAGGGAGAAAGAAGGATTGCTAGAATAGTAGACAGTCCCCTATTACCAGAAAATGAAGCAATATTTGGTGTAACGGCTGCAGGTATTGTAGACGTAACATAAAAAGTGCTTTTCCTCTTTTCCTGAATACAGGGGTAGTATGATTGAGTTTAGCAACAGACAAATTCCCTCCAATTATTATCGCTGAGCTGGCCCATAAAATTCTGCGAAAGACTTTTGCTACAAAACTAGGTTTTAGACCTTCTCTATCAAAAGAGAATCTTGAAAAAACTCTACGTTCTATTGAATCATCCCTTATGGTCATGAAATATTCCTATCTACCATTAAACAAGTTATTAATACATAATGACTTGAAGAGCATACACACGTATGGATTACAATTATCTTAAGCTCTCAAACCTGCTTATTCAACCCCATCATCCATTCAGTTATCGTTAGCTAATCTTATTTGGGGAATTAACATTTTCCAATATCTAGGCCGTCGTATGAAAACTGCAAATTCTAAATTAGGGGCTGGAGTTGATTTAAAAGTGGTTCATGTGAGAAATGTACAAAAAATAGGAAATTTTTTACTTACACGCGCCTATGACAATAAGAATTCGTATACAATAATGACCAATATCCTAGATCTACATCCTAATCGAAATTTCGGTGTAGCGTTTCTTCCACCAAGAGAAATTGGAGGAAAGCTATCCGAAGCCATGTATATTGGTTCTGAGGAAAGAGAGGAAGAAGCAGGGGCATTTTTGGCCCCCAATCAAGTTGATCTTAGAGCTGTTGATGCAATACTTCATCAGCTTATTGTACGGAAATTCTAGGATGGTGCTAGATATCAAAAAATGTAATGATTTCACTTAAATCTTCAGATTGACAAACAAAATCTGCACAGTCTGCTACTTTTTTGGAACTAGGCTCTATTGCGATCGATATATTTGCTGTCTTGAACATATCTATATCAGCACTGGCATCTCCGATTGCTATTGATTTCTTTTGAGGAATTTTATAAGATCCAAGAAGCGATTGGAGAATTTTCCCTTTATCCAGAACATCTACATTTACCTCTACATCACCAGTTATTCTATTTTTTTTACGGATTAATTCATTAGCTACCCAAAAATTGAAATTATATTTGTGTGCAACCTTTTCAACTAGATCTTTCAAGCCTTGTGATATAATAACTAAAATACATTTGTTTTCTTTAAAAAAGGTAAGAAGTTCGGAAATTCCGTCTCTTAATTTGATAGTAGCTAAAGCTCTTTGATATTCCGATTCAGATTGGTTAATCCAAGGGTAAGCATCTGCTATACAAAACTCTGTATAGTTGATCTCGCCATCAATAAATCGTCGTAAAGCAGTTTTCCCGTGAGTTGCCCAAGTACCAAAGTATTCATGAACAGCTTGCCATGAAGATCGATAATCTGCTGTAGTTAGTGTTCCATCAAAATCAAAAGCAATTAAAGATCCTTGAAAGTTTCTGATTCGATTATTTCGCACAGTCATGATTTAGTCAAGTCAATTAAGAATAAATGTACCTTTAGATCTTTTTGATTTTCCAGAAAAAATTAAATAAAAAATTCCGAAAAGTATCTAAAGAAGAAGGTACCAGTACAATAAAGATTCAGAAGTAGTACTTGTGCCAATTAAAGAAAAAGGGACATTCTTATGCGAGTAATTATAAGCGGAATCAGTGGGTCAGGAAGATCTGATGCCATAAGAGACATGGAAAAGTATGTCAAAAAACATCATCCCAAGAAGAAAATCATTATTATGAACACTAATAGAATGATGTGGGGTACAGCAAAAGAGCTGAGAATGGATGTTAAACGAGAAAAGATGCTTGATTTATCCCCTCCAACATTACAGGCATTAAGATCAACTGTATTTGAAAGAATTCTTAGAGAAGTCGAAGATCATGAAAAAAGTGAAAAAGATGTGGCTATCATAATAAATACTCATGCTACATTCCGCTGGCGTGAACATCTCATGTCTGGGTGGGATTTCTTTTATTTAACCAAACTAAAACCAGATATATTTATTACCGTTATTAATGTGATTAATGATATTTATGATACTCTCGAAGCTAATCCTCTTTGGGGTGGGATGAATAATCGATTACAGTTAGGTATTTGGCAGGAAGAAGAAGCTTTTATAACTAAACTTATGGCTGAATCTTTGAAAAAGCCCTTCTACATTGTTGCACGACGTCAACCTCCAACAACCCTATATCGTCTAATATTCGAACATGAGACAAGCGAGAAAGTATATCTATCATATCCAATGACTCATATTAAGGACGAGGAAAAAAAAAAAGAAATTGAAGTCTTAGCTCAAGAACTACGGGATTTAGGATTTGTTGTATTCGATCCGGGAACAATGGAACTTGAAAAAGTACATCTGGACATACCCGAAGATATACGAGTTTATGATTTCTATCAAACTGTGTATCGTGATTTTCAGCTTATTGATCAAGGTACAATGGTGGTTATTTTTTACCCCGAAATTGTCCATTCCTCTGGGGTTGTCAATGAACAGGCTTATGGATTTAGAAATAATAAATATGTGTTCGCTGTTTTTCCTGCAGAGAATTATAGTCCTTTTACCTCATTTTTTGCAGATAAAACCTTTATAACTGTTAGTGATCTTATTAAGTTCTTGAAAGAAGAATTTATTCCAAATCACTGATCTCAAGGAAAATAAATCGATTTAATGAGTTCTTAGTGGTTAAAAGAATTAGAGGGAATATGATAAACAGAAATAGCATTGATTTCACATCAAGATGTCACAAGAAGCTGTTGAAGTTTTAAACGACGAAAAGGAGTGGAAAAATAGCGTTGAGCACGTTCCTCATCGTATTGATACTGATAATGAAAGAGAAGACGAGTGAGGGAAATCTTTTCACCATTTCGATGGAGTAGATGTTGGTATTGGCAAAAAAGAAAGTAAACCAAGTAACACAGTCGCCAGTGGATGAGATTCAGTACATCCTTCCCTGAATTACAACCATTTAAGTGAAAACGCTCTTTCAAATCTAGATGCATGGTTTCTACCCGCCAGTGAACCTTTAACCGCTCTAACAACCGGTTAATCGTGAGTTTGAGAACATTCGTGGCATAATAACGAATTCGTACTTCATCCCCTCTACGAACAGCAAACACCTTACAGCGTCCGTATTTGACCAGGTTGAGCGTTTTCTCCTGAAAAAAGGTTTTTTTTCCCGAATGAGTGTCAGTCCGATAGTACCACTTGTCATGCTGATTGAAGATTTGGTCAAGCCGCGCAGTCTGCCCAAACCAGTGGCAGAGGGTATTTTTTCTTATTCCTTGCACAAAATTTGTCCCCGTTTGACGTACAAATGTAGTTAGCTTCTCACAAGCATACCAGCAGTCCATGGATGTCCATATTTTTGTCAGAGGTAGTCCCTGATGACGGAGTTGCCAAATTTCTTTTTCTAATAGCTGGTAAGCCTGTTCAATTTTTGTTTCGAAGTCATCTAACGACCCATTAGCTCGTTGGAGGTATTTCTTCGGTAAATAAGGTTGAAACTTGACCCCCAAGACATGATCCGTACTACGCACGAGGTCGACTAACGTTTGCCCATGACACACATTTCCTTGGCTGTGATTATACTGATGGGCGGCTCCATAGACACTTTTCCCGAAACGCTGGTTCATGGTATCATCAAGACTGAGCTGATGAATTCGTCTACGATCGATATTTATGGAACGTGTCTGCACCTCTTCATTCAGGAGTTTCAGATAGTAGTTCGCTTGTCGGAGTTGATACTCTAGGCTTCGATCGCTGAAATCAGTCATTCCTGCCCTTAGCAACGCCTGTCGTCCTCTCCCTCGTCCTGCCAGTTGGTGATCTACGTAGGTCCAGATGGCTTTGAATTGCGTATCAGAAGTCCACGGAAAGTTTTTTAAGCAATCGTGAATGTGTTTCCTTATAGGTAAGATTTTCGTTGACATTTTTGTTCGAAAATTCTTCGAGATCTTACCTATAAATCCCTTTGGGGTGCCTCATCGGGACTTTTTCATTGTGAAATCTATGATAGAACAAGCTGAATAATTTATTCATTTGATATTGAAAGAAAAAGCCAAACACCCGATTTATAAAAAAAATAAGAAGGAGTGGAGGGAGAAGAAAAACCCTCTTTATAGCCCTGTTAGAGCACTTCCACGCCGTTTAAGGATTTGGTTTGCAATAGTTATAATGATAACTTGCAGAATTACTAGAAGCATCCCTAGAGCAGCAGCCTGATTCATTCCCAGTACTCCAGCAACAGGTAGCGGATCTCTAAACTTTTCATTGATCATCCAAGGGATTGTGGCCTGTTCTTCAAAGGCTAGTAAGATTAGAGATGTACTAACTTCTCCTAATGAGTATACAAATGACATCATCGCACCTGCTATTACACTTATCGCAATCAAGGGGATTGTTATTTTCATAAGTGTACGGATATTTGATGCACCTAGATTCTTTGATGCTTCCTCAAAGGTTTCATGTGTCTGTTGTAGTCCTGCATATGCAGCTCTTACCGTAAATGGAAAGCGGCGGACGGTGAAACTTGCAACTAGGAGGAAATTAACCATATAGAATCCAGGAATTATTTCATCACTTTGGATATTTGCCCCAAATAAGTCGACGAGGACAGGAAGGTAAAAACTAAATAAACCAAATCCTATTATGATGCCTGGGATTGCGATTGGAGAGGTAACCATTGTATCAAACCAATATTTTCCTGGAAAATGTTTCCTAGCTAAAACAAAAGCTGCAGCAATTCCAAATATGATTATTAGAATTATAGCAAAGATAGCGTAAATGGTTGTTCTCTGAATGACATCACTAAATCCTCCTACTACTCCTATATATTGAATCGCTTCAATATGAAGAAATTCTCCTATCCCACCAATAATATCAGTTACAACTGTTCCAATACCTTTATTGATAGGTAAAAAGAAGCCAAAGATATCAAGTTCATTCGGTAAAATAAAAACACTCAACATTGGGAGGAAAGCGGCTCCAGATATTAAGCCATATGCTGTTAATGGATTTTTTTCAGAATCAGGAAATCTGATACGATTTTTGAAAAACTTGTAGAAAACAAGGAAACCGAGCCAGACCACGATCCAGATCATTGGAATTGCTACAATCCGTATAATGTCGCCAATATCGGGCGATAAGAGTTTAAATGACATAGCTGTTGGAAAAAGGTGTTCGGGATTTGTCGGAGTCCATGTGAAGTTATCAGAAACTGAGAGTAAGAAAGTTCCGACATGAGGCATAAGTGCAAAGAACATTAGAAGTATTGTACTAAGCCAGATCATAATTGTGGCTCGTTTGGAAATTTTTCGTGTTCTAGGATTAAATGTTCCACCTTTGCTAATCATTGCGTATTCTCGTATTCCTACGTAACGTCGAATTAAGGTAAAACCTGCCATCGCTATCACAAAAAGAATAACTGCAAGTGCAAGACCATCACCTTGTAAAGTACCTCGAGCATCCATCCACATGCGAAACACTCGTGTAGTAAGTAAATTTTCTATTTGAGTATCTCCAGAAAAGATTAATGGTGTTCCAAGATCTTCTATACTTAGAATGAAAGTCAAGATTGCCCCTGCAGCAATACCAGGTGAAGCTAGTGGTAGAGTTACGGTTCTAAAGATTCTTCTACCCTTTGCTCCAAAGTTCTCTGCTTGTTCCTCTAACGAAGGGTCAATATTTTGAAAGGCAGAAAGACTATTAAGATACACTAGTGTGTAAAAATGTACCGATTGCACAAGAATAACCGCTGTTAGCCCCTCTAGAATTATCGGATAATTTAAAAATGGAATAGTGTCATAAAATAATCTATTAAAGAAGGAAGATCCCCGAGGATGTGCTAACATGCGTCTTATTCCTATTGCTCCAATAAATGGTGGAACAACAAGCGGAATAAGTAGAAGAATCCGTAAAATGGATTTTCCAAAGAATTCATATCGTGCAATAACGAAAGCAAAGAATACACCAAGTCCAGCCGAGACTATCGTAGTGGAAATGGCTACAAAAAGTGTATTAACCAATATTGAAGCATCTAAACCCGAAATCTTGATAACATAACCATAAGTTGGATCTGGGATTTTTTGAAATATCTTGATTTCCCACCCAGATATAATAATGTCAGCATTCGACAATAAGAAGGGTGCAATGACGAATAAACAGGTACTTGTTAACCAAATGAAAGGTTTAAGAAATTGGGAGGATTTTAAAGATTTTGAAAATTGTCTACTATAATAAAATGAAAAAACGATTCCTAACACAATAATTAAAATCATAGAAAAATAGATGTTGAATGATTCGTCGAATGATGCTGTTAATTCCATTACTTGGATAATTGCAGAGAAAAACACCCAAATAATGAAGGCAATAACTGGCAATAGTAAAATATATAGTAATTGCGTTCTTACAGCATTTGTAAGGAAGTAATCATCGAATTTTTCCTTTAAAAGCTTATTACTGATGACTCCAATGGATATAAACAATAATCCCAAAATTAATCCAAATAAAAATTCCAAAACGGTTTCTAATTCCATAGAAAACAATGTACAGAATGCAATTGCTACAAATAGATAAATCAGAGTAGGAATATAAAACGAAAGATTCTTCTCCTCTCTGTAAATCTTAACAAATTTCGAGGAGAATAGAATTGCTAATATAAATCCAGTTAGAAAAAGGAAGCTACCAATCTCCAATTCGAAATAAAGTGGATTTTTAAACACTCCTACAAAATAATCAAATGATATTTCACCATTAATTAGGAATGCAGATGATATAATGGCAAATATAGGAATTACAAGGAAGAAAAAGAAGAAAATTACAACAACTGATAAAAAAAAGAGTGATAATTTATCAAGATCTGTTTTAATTCTATTTTTTGTGCGGAAAACCATCATGAACCTCTCATTCAACATAAATTTCTATGAAAAAAGAAGGGGGAACTTTGCCCCTAACGATTTCGTTTCCTTGATAGTATGATTACTCCAAATAAAAATTGAATCGCTAAGAAGACACTAAGGTAATCAAAACCAGGTATTGCGTCACGTGTAGTTGTAGTTGTAGTAGTTTCTACATCCTCTGCATCAGTGGTAAATTCGTTGTTACCTGCTACTGGGAAACGACCACTATTATCGAAAGCATCGGCTATTTCGATATAGTAAACATAAGTGGTGTCAGCTGTCAGTCCTGAGATTATAATTTCATGACTACTACTTAAAATAGTTACACTTACGGAATCTGTTGGGCTACCTACTCCATAGTGAATGACAACTGTACTTGCTTCATCTGTCGTGAACGAGATGGTAGCAGAAGTTAGGGTTGTATTTACTTCAAAATCTGAAATCACTGGAGCAGTTAAATCCCGAGTTTCAGATGTTGAGAAAGAATAGGAATTACTATCATTGTCATCAACAGTGAAAAAGACTCCATCAGAAGAATTTATCTCGAAATAGTAGGTCGTTAACGGAACTAATCCCAGCAAAACTAAGTGATGCGACAATACTTCAATGTCATTAAATACTGTCTCCGTTAGCGACACGTCAGTTGTGCCATAATTAACTCTAGAATCACAAAATTCATCCGTTTGCCATGAAATTATCGCTGAATCATTTTGAGGTGAAGCAGTTATCGATGAAATTACTGGAGCAGCAGTATCGACCAATGTGAAAGTATAAAAGGAACCACTATTATCATCTGATAGGAAATTCCCACTGAGGTCTTTGGCAGATACTTCAAAATAATATTCGCCACCAGAAACTAGATCTTTGAGATCAACAACGTGATTTGTTACTGGAAGATCTTTAAACGCGAGGATATTTTCTTCATTAGAATAGGTTAATCCCAGATTTGTTGTTAATCCATAATTCATGGTAGTTGTCGTGGGTTCATCTGTACTCCATGTAATTGTAGCTGAATCATTATCAAAGGCTGATACTAGTACATTTGAAATTTGTGGATTCGTAGAATCAACAGATTCTGCGGCCGACAGAGAGGCAGTCTCTAAAACACCATACTGGGTTTTAATTGCGGCTGTCCACACACTCTTATTCCCTGTACGAGGCGGACCTCCCGCTTCCAAATCGTTCGAGTATGCCTGTGCAGTAGCCATATCAACAAGTGGAGCTCCTAAATTCTGAATCCATTCAGTTAAATTATATTCTTGAATTCGTGGAGTACTTGATGTTCCACTGTTTTTCCATGCTGTTACAATAGAGCTCCAGGCACTCGTAAGCTCTGAATGAGCATCAGTAATTGCTGCTTGGAAATAGTACAATAAAGTACCATGATAGGATGCTGCTAGATTATCATCAAAATCTATACCAACATTAGTAATCGTGATATTATATGCGTTGTAAAGATCTGGACGGGTTGCTCCTATTGGTGTATCAAAAGCACTTTGTTTTATCGGTATACGATTGATATTACTTGAAAGCCATAATCCCTGTCCGTCATCAGACAAAACAAACTCTATGAAAGCATTCGCGGCATCTCGTTTAGTGGGACTAGCCCCTTTAATTAAACATATGGGGTCAGCATTAACTATTGATTGTTGCTCAGGAATGATATATTCGCAAGCTGGATTTGATAATTGAGCACCGTATCCATAGAAGTCAATTGTCATACCAATACCTACTTCACCGTTTGTAACTGCTGTTAAGACTTCTGTTGAACCATGTTTAATAACTGAATTTCCAGCCATTGCTGTTAAAATTCCCCATCCGAGATCCCAACCAAATTTCTGAAGAATAATTTCGTAAATTTTGGTATTAGATGTAGTATCAGGTGAATTTCCCATTGCTATAAGTGGGGCTACCTGTGAAAAATATTCAGGTCGGAGTAATTGCGTCCACGTCTTAGGATAGGGTAATTCTTTCGAGTCCAAAACATCTTTGTTTATGGTGAAACCGAAAGAAGAAATTGCTGCACCTGTCCATATAAGATCATCTTCAGCGTCATACCGTTTCATTGCTGCTCCTGCAACCTCTTCAGGAATAGTAGCAACTTCCGTTATTACACCGCTATCATTCATCTTATCTACCAGATCAAAACTCACAAGATTGTCAAAGAGTGTTGGACCACCACCCCAACCTATATCCATTGTTCCTGTTTGTGCTGCAGTTACCCAAGCGCCCTCTAGATATTGATAAAAAATAACATTGTCAACATCTGCAGCTGTAGCAAGATCAGAGGCGAGAAAAGCTGTTTTAAATGTTTGGAACAGTTCTGATGAGTGACGCGTCAAAATATTAAGAGTTACACCCTGGGGAGAGTTAATTTCCGTGGGAGTAGCAGTCGATAATGAAGTTATCGAACCAATTATAATAAAAATCATTAATAAGGGGAATATCCCTTTCTTTAACGAATAAGACCAATCATTCTTTTTCATATTCATTCATTCCATAATGTGGTAATTAATCAGTATTCGGATAAAATTAATCAGGGAATTATTAATCTTTTTGGTTTGTTTTTTTTAGAAGAAGGATATTGAATTAATTGTGTAGATTAAAAATTTGGTAGACAATTATCCACCTATTAATATTATTGAAAAAAAAAGGGGGGAGAAGAGATGAAAGATCATCTCTTTCGTCTTCGATAGAGTACTGCGATCCCTATGGCTACAAATAGTGCTACTAGAGTGAACCCTGGTGTACCATCTTCTGTTGTAGTGGTGGTGGTGGTTGTGGTTGTGGTTGTGGGTTCCACTTCTACTGTGAAACTAACTTCTGCTTCACCTGCATTTCCAGCTTCGTCAGTAGCTACAATTTTCACAGCGTGACTTCCAACTGAAGGAGTAGTTATTGTATAAGTTGTCGTGTCTGCAGTTACATTAGCAACGCTAACACCGTTAACAAATACTTCATACCCTGTAATTGAAGTTACACCTTCTGTACCACTCCAAGTCACAGTAACAGAATCACCTTCCGTAAATGTTTGCCCAGCGGTTGGAGAACTTATTTCTACAACAGGAAGTGACGTATCAACAGTAACGAACAGAGTATCTGTAGATGCCGCATTTCCAAGATTGTCCCATGCTGTTAGGGTTAAGTTATGTTCACCATCGGTCAAATTTACATTGTAGAATCCGCTTGTAGTATTTTGGACAAAAGTACCGTCAAGATAAACTCCAACTGTGTCTAACCCAGTAGTTACATCACTAGCAGTCCATGTAAAGTTCACTTCGTCAGTGGAAAAGAGAGTATTGTTTACAGGACCATCAAAAGCTAGCAGGGGTGCTGTTGTATCAACAGTGAAATTTATTTCTGTTGAATAGGCTGTAAATCCAACTGTCGTTGTAGTTCGAACATGAAGTGAATGTAATCCATCTGCAAGATTATTGAGGGTGAATTGCTGTGCTCCAGTGGTGTTCACTCTTGAATTATCCAATATGATATCATATCCAAGGATCTCAGTGTTATAAACACCTACAGTCCAGTTTATAAAAACTGAATTGGTTCCAAATTTCATATCATGAGCTGGATAGTCTATTGCAAGACCGTTAGGAATTAATGGACGGGATCGAACAGGTGCAAACCAGTTTACGGTATTCCAAACAATGTAAAGATCATCTTGAGGAATATCATATTCACCTGGGTCCTCAAACATATGTTTGTAGGAACTGACTATCCGTTCACTTGCTAAGACTAGCTTACCATTAGAACCTGGGAAGGTTTCTAATGCCATCATAGTGAAGTTATTTTCTACACCATTAGGATGAACCATGTATGTACCACTTAGAGAACCTGGTAAAGCAATTCCGTTTTCAGAGGTTCGTACAACCCACTCAACGTTATCACCGTCAAAGTCAGGGTTATAACCTTTTCCTGTAGAATCCTCAAGGGCAACAAAATCACCAGTCGAGTTTTTACCAATGATAGCACCTGGACCATGGAATTCAGATGAACCGTGTGGTAATGCATCAGTTAATACTTTAGCATTAGATTCTTCAGTGTTGTAATTGATTGGGCGAACACGGTATCCAGCACCAAAGTTATAGACAGGATCTTCGATGGCTGTACGCTCGAAATAGATATCGGTATCTAGTGTGACCAATAAATCGTTCATAGTTCCTGCGTCAGTATCAGAATACTTATCTGAATCGCCGAACATGAAGATAGATTTATCACCTGAGGCAAACCACGTATCTATTGCTGATTTACTTGCAACTGACATATTTTTGGTCATTTGTGTAATCAAAAGGATGTCCACATCAGCTAGTATACCAGCGGTGTAATTAGTGTTTAACCAGCGGACTTCATAACCCCACTTGGTCAAGCTTTCGTTCATTTGAACATAATCACTTGCCCAGGTGTCTGTATGCGTGTGTTGAGCATCAAAGAGAACTACTGGTTTTTCTTGTACATATCCGAAAGAAGGGATTGTAGGTGTGGAAACAGTGAGAAAATTGAGAAGCAATAGAACCCCTAAAAAGAGCCCTAATTGTCTTATATTAGTTTTTTTCATTTTAATTTCCTCTAAAAGATCGAGATGATTATTATTCTCTCGAACTAGATAAATTTAGAGACATTCTAGTCCCAGTAATAAATCTTTGAGTAGTTTATTAAGATATTGTTGTAGATTGAATAACTAAATATCGGTATATAGTGGATTCAACATACTTTTGTGTAAAGATAACAGTATAGAGAACCAGAAAACACTTTTTAGAGATGAGTATTATTCAAATTGAAAAATTCAAAAGATATATAAGAAATTCTATCCCAAAGTTTGCAAACAATGAGAATAAATGAGGATAGTTAATGATTCTATGGCGGATGTAAAATGACTACTGTAAAGCTAGAAAACGTTACAAAACGATTTGGCGACTTTGAAGCTGTTAAAAACGTGACTATAGAAGCAAAAGGGGGCGAAATATTAACTTTTCTAGGTCCAAGTGGCTGTGGTAAAAGTACCACTCTTAGAACTATCGCAGGTTTCAATATCCCAGATACAGGTAAAATTTATTTTGATGATAGAGAAATAACACGCTTATCTCCACAGGATAGAAATACAGGGATGGTCTTCCAAAATTATGCCCTTTGGCCTCACATGGATGTTGAAGAGAATGTTGAATATGGGTTGAAAGTAAGAAAAGTGGAAAGAGAGCTCCGTCACAACCGAGTCGTTGAATCACTTGGAATGGTGAAAATGGATGAGTATCTTGATCGAACCCCATTACAATTATCAGGTGGCCAACAACAACGAGTAGCTGTTGCTAGGGCTCTTGTTATTAATCCTGATGTACTTTTACTTGACGAACCACTCTCAAATCTCGATGCTAAACTAAGAATCGAAACAAGAAAAGAAATTCGATCCCTTGTCAAAGAGTTAGACCTCACAGCGATCTTTGTTACTCATGATCAAAGTGAAGCGTTAAGTATCAGTGATTCAATAGCGGTTATGAATGAAGGTGAAATTATTCAACATGGATCCCCAAGAGATATTTACGAAAAGCCGAGTTCATTTTTTGTTGCTTCGTTTATTGGAGAAGCAAATGAGCTTCAAGGAAAATTCGAAAAAGTAAGCTCCGATTCTTCAGAAGTCAATGTAAAAGGCACAGATCTTAATCTAAAGTCCAGTTATTCAATTGAAGCAGTGAATGGTGCACCTGCTTATATAGCTATACGGCCAGAGAAAGTTAATGTTTACCGTGAACCCAAAGGACAAATAAATGAAGTCAAATCTAAAATAGTGTCTATTATGTACATGGGTAGCTTCGAGCGGATTGAGGTGCGATTTGGGAGGAAAAAGATGACAATTCATCGTTATGATATAGATGAGCTATTCAAAGAAGGAGAGGAAGTAATGATACAAATAGAACCAATAAACGTGATGGCTTTTGGTAGGTAATTGATTCAGCTTCTGTGATCTCTCTCCTCGCTTCCCCTCTTTTTTATGATATTCTAGACAAAATTTAATAATCGAATTTCTCCTATTAGCTGATTAAATTAGGAAAGTAATTCATTTAGCATAGATTTTATTCTGTATACTGTAAACATCGATCCCACAACGTACGGAATTACGCAATAAGAAAAAGAAATAGAAGGGGCTATTGAAGTTGAGAGTTGTCACCTCAATAGCATATATAACCACGATGACCGGATATAGTGATTTAAACCAAATATTACTTCCGTTTTCTCCTCCAAATCATAAAACCACTTAAGATGGGAATTATAAGATACCAGCTAATAAAAGATGTTTCAGAGTCTGTAGTGGTTGTTACAATTTCAACAGTGATAGTAATCTCATCTTCGTCTATATTCCCTGCATTATCTGTTGCTTGAATGGTAATTGTATGAGTTCCTTCACTTAGTTCTAAATCATAACTTAGTACGGAATCGTCAGTAAATGTTTTCGTCAGAACTCCATTAAGTAGAATTTCGATACTCGAGATTCCACTTCCTGATTCCGATAAAGTCCATGTTAATGAAATGGAAGGCCCAGTCGTACTCCCTGTTGTTGGTGATGTAATGCTAATACTAGGAGCAGTTGAATCGACAGTTATTGTTATTTCATCTGTAGTTCCATTATTTCCTGCAAGATCAAATGCAAGAACTTCAAGAGAATATAATCCATCACCCTCTTGAAGATTTAACATATAGGAGGTATTAGTCAACGTTGAAGCTAGCTCTGTATTAATGTAAAGATCATAATGATCTATACCTGTTCCTAGATCAGAACCAGTCCATTGAAGGTTAAAGGAACTAGTATCAAAAATATCACCGCTATCAATATCTACAAATTGCACTGTTGGAGCTAATTCATCAGCAAATAGTTGAACCGTAAGAGCCTTGGTAAGAAGAGTTCCATTAATCTTAAATTGCACATTTATCGTATAATTTTCTGAAGGAATAATAGAGGGAATTGTGAGAATTGCTGTATCTAGATCCAAACCAGATTCAGAATCCAAAATCATTGTATTATCCCAATTGAGGAGTTCTACATATCCAGTATACGATACATCATTTGAAAAGAAATCTTGGACGGACAAACTGACTTCAATATCCTCAGAAGCGTCATAACCAGTAGTATCAGTTGATGTATCAATAGAATATAAAGAAGCGATAATTTCTTCTAAATAATTCATTGCTCTATCATAGTTCATATCACGAATTGCATCTTCAGCCTTGGAAAGCAGAGAAGTCGCCTCTGTAATTTCCCAACCAGCAATTGTGGCGTTATCAATTAGCTCAGAGACTATTTTATACTGGGAATGAGCAGTGTTATTACGATAGCTAAATTCTTCAAGCCATTGTTTGTCTCCAATTGTCATATTTTGATAGCAAACATCTACCCAAAAACCACTACTATAAACATCTTGATAATAGTTTATTACGATAACTTGACGATTTAATATAGCCTCTGTTATGGCCTCGTCGGTATTTTCTTCTACAAAGACATACATCAGTGATCGATTAATTCCCCAAATGCTATGGGCATCAGATCCACTGACAAAGGGGTACAACAATGCAACTTCTCCTATTCCGCCTTCATCATTTCCAAAAAAACCAGCATTAACAATTTCAAACCCATCCATGCATGGTAAATAGGTATAATTATACTGATTTATGGCTGTAATCGCTGAGGGGAGCCGTGAAAGAAGAGGATGTGCTTGAAATATTGCAGCACCTTCTGTTTTGTATGTATCATACGCTCCTTGCCATTCATTTGCGGGATGAATTGATCCTGGACTTTGGATTGTATCCATACCGAAAGAATGAAAATGATTAAGATGAGCGGCATCCTCTTCAATACCATTAATAATATTAAGATCAGTAATACTATTTGCTGCTAGGTAATCTGCTGCTGGCTGCCATGATAAATGAGGAGTATCTGACTGATGGTCTGTTAATATCATGAAATCAAGTCCAGCGTCTCTACTATAATCGATTTGATTACTAACAGGAGTACTTGAATCACTACTGCCTTCATCAGAGTGTACATGACTCGTGCCTAATAGCATTTTGTAGTTTCGTCTTTCGGTTTCAGTTGTCGTATAATCGTCTAACAGAGGTATTTGCATCCATTCTGGTTCATCAACAAAATGAATTGGTTCATCTGCAAGCCAATTAAAGATATTAGCTATAAATTGGAAGTGCTCTGAACCTTTAAGTATTTCTGGCCCTCTTAGATTAGTAAAAATATCTCCAGTGCATGAAAAAAATACTTTTCCATTTCCATAATCACGGGATGCAAAAGCAGGATCTCCACTCGACATATTAGTAACAATTTGGACGTTAGCACCAGAATCAACTGTAAAAATCGTTGATTTTTTTAGTGTGAGCTTTGTAATATTTGTACCTAATGGATGATCCAGAAAACTCGTTATATACTGATCGATACCCAATACATCATTATAAGATACATTCATTGGTTCTGTAATAGGATTTAGCGTCGATGAAGTATGATATTCAGGATAACCATAAGCAGTTCCCGCAATAATTAACGATCCTCCTGAATTTACAAAATCTAGGATTGTTTGGACTTCTGCAGTCGTAAATGAACTCTGAGGCAGGAAGATTGCCAAAATATCATAATCACTCAAATATGTTGGTGTCAATTCATTAAATTGATTGACATCCGTCTCATAACCAAGAGTATTTAGAAATCCACCCATTGTGGAAATTGGTCCTGCTGCCATAAAACTGGCGTAGAGAGTCGTGTGGGCCTCATCAAATAGGATCCTGGCTTTAGTTTCTGATACATCAATAGTTTTCAAATGAGTTGGAGTTTTATCTAAATTTGGAATATTAGGAACACCTTCCTCAAATGAGGGGTTTATTTGATAATTCCTATCATCGATTGGTACACTTGTTATGGATACAATAGTATCACTTAAGGGAGAAAAAAGCATAACTAAGGTAATTACTATTAAAAACCATTTTAATTTCATAAAATAAACCTCTGAAAATGTATTTTTTGTGTTTCACCTATATAATCATATTCAGTAGTGAAAAAGAGTCGAGATACTTATTCATGTCTAGTTTTATAAAAATTCCTCCCTAACAAATTTCCTTTAATTTCTTATATTTGATATAATAAATAGTGATAAGATTATATTTGATAGAAGGGAAAATTCAAAAAGCATAATTTGAAAGGAACCAAGACGGATTTTAACAATTAATCGATAAACAAAAATCAATCTGAGGCTCTTATTATATGAAACAAAAAAAACTCATCTGTTTTCTAATTGTATTATCGTTTTTACCATTAGTTCCTGCAACCTCCACTCCTGCTACAATTCAATGGGGTTTATCAACACACATGGAGATTGCTGCGGCAGCTATGAATTATCTTGATTCTGACTGGGAAGAATTATTTACAGGTATGTTATCTTCCGTTAAAGGAGGGTCTATACTACCTGATTCCTGGCATGATCTTGGAGATACTCCAAATCATCTTTATGATCCTGATGATAATTCAACTACAGGTCATCTAGCTGTAGAACGCTGGTATAATTACTTCGTAGGTAATCTCTCCCAAGGAAATTATAAAGACGGACTTATAGCCGGAGGTGTCATGGCTCATTATATCAGTGATTTAAACATACCTATTCATACTGGACCTTGGTGGATCGGCCATAGTGCCTTTGAAGGAGATATAAACTACTATTATTCACAATTTACTCTTGGTTCAATTGTTTTAGACGAAGATATTGATGATGTACGACAGTATGCAATTGATGCAGCAACCTATGCTCATCAGTATTATGATATCATCGTAGATGCATATCCAGATGATACACGAAATAGTGAAGTTGTTAATAACGCCACCATTAAAGCAATAGTTGAAGAACAATTGACCCGAGCTATTAGATGCGTAGCCTCCCTTTGGAAACAAGGAATTGGCGATTTTCTAGCACCAAAGCTTGTTCAAGAATCGTCGAAAAAGGCTTTAATCGATTATGGTCATAGTAATGAATATGTCAATGATTCTTTTAATGAGGATAAATTAGAAATTTTAATTTCTTATCTTCAGAGTATAGGTTTTGAAGTGATAAAGGATAGAAATGGTTTATCAAGTGCAGATCTTAATGATGTTGACTTCTTGCTTGTTACAGCGTTGAAAGTCAACTTCTCTACCTCTGAATTAGCAGCGGTATCTGATTGGTTAGCTAATAACGAACAACGATCACTTGTTGTAACTGGAAAGGGTGATCATTATGGTGACACTCAGATTGGTGGGATTAATGATCTATTAACATCTATTGGAACAGGAATTCGTGTCAATGACGATAATGTCTACACTATTGATACCGATCCTGCATGGTATCAAGCTCATTATATTGATACAGATAATTTCTATTCTCCATTAGGTATGTCTTTTCCTGCTCTAACTGATGTTGTACCATATTTTCAGCTATATCGGCCAAGTTCGCTGTATATTGATTCATATTCACCCAATATTCAAATTTTAGTAAATGGATCCCAATATAACTATCAGAGTGATGAAACGGGCCCTAGTGTTAATGTTATTTGGGATGATACCAACGATGGTGTTGGTGGAGAAAAAATTCCTTTAGTTGCAGCGGAAAGATTATCAAATGATAATGATCGGATCATCGTTTTCGCAGAAACAGCATTTAGTGATTTTTCATTTGTTCCCAGTGGTTTTCATGAAAATGAACTTATTATTCCCGTGTACTTTGATTGGGTTCTCTTTGGTACAGCTGGAGTACAAAATTTCTTCCCTGATATAGCAATTCAAACAGCTACCGCACAATTCTCAACAGATCCATTTTCGATCGATTATAAAGTCAGTGCTAATGTAGAGCGTGTTGATCTTCTACTAGAAGGAGAAGTTAATGAAACAGATAGTATTTCTCCTTTTGATTCATTCACATTAACTCTTAATCCAGGAACCTATAATGTTACACTTGTGGCTTATAACGTGGGTGGTAACTCTACTAATGATGAAATATCCATAACAGTAATTGCTGATGTAACTTCTGAAGCAACAACTACAACTACTACTACAACCACTACTACAACCACTACAACAGAAGATGGTACACCAGGGTTCACCCTACTGACACTATTTGTAGGCATAGGGCTCGCAGTACTCTATCGAAAAAGAAAGAGATAATCTTTCATCTCTTCCCCCCTTTTTTTTCTTAATAACAGAAAAAACATTAATGTAAAATAAGCTGACTTTCACAGAGCTACAAGGGGATAATAGGATTAAAATGTTTCAAATTGTTCCCCTATGATGAAAAAGACGGTCTACGGAGGTCGAATGGATTAACAAATGTACATCCTATGGACTGATGACGACAGTTGCACTTACTGACCATTAATATATCCATGGGCATAAAAATGGCTCCATTATCAGTTACCAAATCATTTAGAGATCTTAATAGGCTAGATTTTCGAATACTTTCAGTAATTGAAATTCTTATGGCAAAACATGAATTTGTTCCCATCGAAGAAATAATTCGTTTTATGAAATACACCGAGAAGAAAATTCAATTATCATTAAAACGTTTAAAAAAAATGAACTTAGTTTTCATTGTTCAACGCCATTATTTAGGAACAGCTTTAACTTTCATTGGGTATGATGCCTTAGCATTAAAAGCCCTTGTAGAAAAGAATGTATTAGCACAATTAGGACCAGAAATTGGCGCTGGTAAAGAGAGCAATGTGCATCTTGGGATGGCTGATGATGGTAAAGAATTTCTTATCAAATTTCACAGACTAGGTAAACTTGATTTTCGGGCAACTAGAAAAAGTAGAACCTTCATTGCGGAGAAAAGACACCTTTCGCCCTTATATGAAAGCCGGTTATCGGCAGAAAGAGAACATAAAGCGTTGAAAGCGCTTTATACCAAAGGAGTTAGTGTTCCAGAACCAATAGTTCAGAATAGGCATCTAGTAACAATGAGAATTATCCATGGACAAGATCTCTTTCGAATAAGAAGGAGTGATTTTGGTTCTGAGGAGGAAATAGCCATCCTTTTCCAGAACATCATTCAAGAAGTTAAAAAGTGCGTCCAACACGGATATATTCACGGTGACTTAAGTGAGTACAATATTCGTTTAAATGAAGAAAATTATCCCGTACTGATTGACTGGCCGCAATATGTAAATACAGAGGAACTGCACGCAGTAGAAATCTTGACTCGTGATTGTCAGAATATCTTAAATTTTTTTGAGAGAAAATTCCTAGTGAAAATTCATTATGACATGTCAGAAATAATACAAATATTGGATTGATAACACAGATAAATTGGTTTACTCATTATGAAGAGTTCATTGATCATCTTTGGTATAGACGTTTTAGCATTTAAGGAAAGAGGGAAGAAAACGTCGCGGGTGTATTCATTAGTTATTATGAGTACTAATCATCTCGAGAAACATACTAAAATTACCAAGCGACAATTATTAAAGAAAATTCAGGATATCAAACCAGACTACATCGCAATTGACAATATCTTTGAGTTAGCTCCAAATGCTCAAGGGATCATTAGATTACTCGAACTAATACCTCCCACATCCCTACTAGTACAAGTGACTGGAAATCCACGTACTGGGATGGAAAAATTATCACATCTCATTACGAAACACAATCTCAGGAAAGATCTAAGTTTTTCTTATAACTCTCAAAAGTTAGCAGCTATTGAAGCTGCTGAAGTGGCTGCTAAATTGTGTGTTAAACGAGTTGGCCACGTTGTCGAGGGTTTCGAAGAAGAAATCAAGATTGGAATAACAAGAAAGAAATCACCTGGAAGAGGGGGTTGGTCAGCCCCTCGTTTTGAACGTGTTAGTAGAGTAGCAGTCCAACAGGCCGCAAAAGAAGTAGAATTGATTCTCAAAGAGAAGAATCTGAAATGGGACATTTTCAAATATCCACAAAAGCGTGTTTATCTGATTCAATTAGAAAACGAGTTAATTGCATCAATTCAAATGAAAACTAAACAACTAAATACAGATTTAGTGAAGGTTATTGTTCAGAGGGTGACTAGGGCCACTTTAGACTTTAAACCACTGGATGTGGCTATGGCCCCTTCAGTAAAATCATTAAAAAATATTATTCTAGGACTAGACCCAGGTACAACAACAGGAATTGCTATTTTGGATTGTAATCGTGGAAATGTCCTCTATTTGGGTTCAAAACGAGAATGTGGTATTTCGGAAATTATTCGTATTTCTACTAGATATGGAAAAGTTTGTTGTGTTGCTGCAGATGTTATTCCCGCGCCGGCTATGGTCGAACGAGTAGCAAAAATAACGGGGGGCAAATTATTAACCCCTTCAGTACTTGCTTCTGTTTCTCATAAACGATCCTATTTACAAGATTATTCTGACTTAACTGTGAATTATAGTCATCTGAACTCTCATGAAAGAGATGCTTTATTTGGAGCACTAAAAGGCTACAATCTCCTCAAATCCCAGTTTCAAAAAGTTAAAAGAGTAATAGAGGAAACACATCCATCTTTAATTTCCCATCTCTCTGAGATACAGCGGTTAGTCCTTGCAGGAAATAGTATAAGCAATGCAATATCTTTAATACATGGAAGAGAGGATTCTTTTGTTACAGAAATTAAAGAGACCGATTTTAAGCATTTAATTACTTCGTTGAAAAATGAAAATATCCAATGGCAAGCCAAATTTGAAACTATGTCGGACGAAATGGATAAGCTTGACCAAGAAGTAAAATATTGGCGAAACCAATCACGCGATCAGAATTGGGAAATAAAACGATTAATTACTTCACTTGAGAAGACTAAAATCAGAAATTCCAGACAGACTCGAAAAAAAGTGACTAATGTCGTTGAAAGAGAAGTCGGCCAGATCAAAGAGGAAAATAAATTATTTCGACAGACGATCAGAAAGAACCAATTAGAAATAAAACAATTAAAAGAAATTAAGAATTTTTGGGTTCAAGGTCATGAATTTCCTCTAAAGCCGCTAAAATCTTTTTCTGATTCATCGATTCGGGATACTAACACCAATTATGGATTACATGAGGGTGATATTGTATTAGTGCTTGACCCTAGTGGTGGAGGAGCACAAACGGCATTCAAGCTAATTGATTTTGGAATAAGAGGGGTAATTATACCAGAAGAAAGTCCAAAATTTTCTGATCAAGCGTTACTAGTTTTTAATGAGAATTGTGTTCCTTGCCTAGAACTACCATTGAGTGAGTATGCCAATAGAGATCGGACGCTTATTGATCCACCGCTTGAAATTTGGGTGTACAATGAGCTGTATCTGACCGATATATCAGTCAAGGAGGAGATTAGGAAACAGGAGCTGCAATTACAGGAGAAATTGAGGCGAAAGCGTATGTCTTTGCTCATTAAGAAGAAAGTCGCTTTACGAAACACTCGTGTGGATGAATTTAGTTTTGAAAATATCTTAAATGACTTTAAAGAAGAATATATCGCAATGTATCAATTTCCTGATTCTATTCTTTACCAAGAATCATTTTCAGAAGAAGAGTGATTTTCCTCAGTATAGGTGAAGAAACATTTTTAGAATTTATCAAAATGAGAGGAATTTGATCTTATTTTTACTATATTCGAATTTTGAGGAACCAGTAACATGTCCAATCCATTACAAACATTAGAAAAATCAATCGGCAAAACAATCACTGTTACATTGAAAAGTAATCAGTCGTATACGGGACGATTAAAAATAACTGACCAATATATGAACTTAATTTTAGAAAACTGTTCTGAAATGGAGGATGGAAAAATAACTAAACGATATGGACGAGCGTTTCTTCGGGGAAACAATATCCTTTATATAAAGGTTGATTAAAACTTTAGATCTCCTATAATTGTAATGGAATAGAAGATTCCTACTTGTTCGTTATTTAATCAGGGCTAATATTTTTGATTCTAGAACGGATCACTTTCTGTCGATATTTAATTTCGTGCAATATATATTTTTCTTTATCAAAACCATATTCAATTAGCATGGACACTAAACTTGTAGCATACGCGATTGCTTCCAATTCATCTTCAAGTATTTGTAAAAAGCTTACAAAACTGTATAAAAAAACATCTCCCGCCCCTGTTTCATTAATTACATTATCTACAGGATACGATGGGACGGAGAATATACTTTTCTTTTCCAAAGTAATACTCTTTATTCCCAACAGTGCTCCCTTCTTCCCTTTAGTAATAATCACGTAATTCGAAGCAATTGCTAATAGTTGCTGAGTAATATCTACAAGGTCATTTCCCAACCCAAGGAGTATAGCTTCACTGTCAGCAAGTTTAATGCAATTGATTTGTGATAAAATTTCACGAGAAAACCATTCAGAGTAGATTATCTTCCCGTCAGATGAAATCTTTCTGAAACAACCTTGAGGATCAAAAACTAAGAAGCTCCCCTTATTTCTTAAAAAAGAGAAGATTTCGGATGAATTAAATTCTTGATAAACTGAACTAATAATAAGTATAGGAGGCTTATCAAATTGCCATATAAATGGATTACAATTGAACTCACCTGGAGGATCAAATAGCATTAAGTTCCTTTCAGTAGATGGTCGGGAGTAATCTAGTATGAAATTTGGGCTTTTATAACAAGGGATTAATTGACTATTTTTCTCCTCAAAGATCGAAAGATTATCCAGCAATTCCCTTGTTTGTTTAGAAATATATGCAAATAGAATAGGTTCTTCCATAACAGGTATCAGTTCCCTGAAAATGTCAGAAATAAACAACATAAATGTGGGAGGCCCCCCAAGCGATAGATCAGAGTTTTCAGTATTGATTGATAAGGATCTTTCTGATTCTGAAGTAATAATTTTGTCTAGAACAAACAAACCAAGAATAACTTTTTTGCATGAAGTATCCATTGTGACTCTCTCAGATCTGTGCTAGTTAAATTCTTTCTAACTCCCATCAATAAAATCGATCCGTTGTATTGGTAATTTCTAGGATTTTCTTCAAGAATCAATTCGAATTCTAGCTAAAAATCCCTGATTAAAGAATAATGAAAATCACTTTCTTCTGATTCGAGGTTTAGTAAGGTTTAAATCATTACCCGATGATAATTACCTAATTAGAGCTTATTAGTCGTAATGACCAGTATCTCCATTTAAAATCTTATATCAAATACAAAAAATATAATCGATATTGTGAGAACCTTTCTGAAGGTGGAAAAATGGCCTTTGCACTTACAGTTGAGCAAAAAAAGAAATTAATCAAATTATTACAAGAAATCGTACGTTATGCTGATTTAGAAGCGTTAGCACTAGTTACTCGTACTGGAATGAGTGTTGCATTCTTTTCAGAAAAAGATGCCGATCCAGATTTATTCTCCGCCCTTTCAGCTGCAGTTCTTTCTACAGGTGGGATGGTTGTTGACAGAATGGATCATGGACAATTGTGGGAAGTCTTGGTTCGTGGAGAGAAGGGTTACACTGTATTAAGTTCGGCAGAAGATTTTATCCTAATTGGTGCATCCAATGAAGCACATTCTCTCGGACTAGCAATACGTGTTCTTCGACGTTATAGTCATAAAATCCCTGAAATATTTAAAGAAGAGGAAAAAGACATATCTAGCCTTGTTTCAGAGCTAAAAGATCTTTTGAGTTAATCAAAACACTATCTACAACAGGAATGCAATTTCTTTGCCCTCCCTTTTTTTTATTCTATCGCTAATCAATTTTTTAGTCGTCTTCAGCCTCGGTTTCTATGATAGCTATCTTTTACTACTGTCTTTATTACCGTGGACTATTGTATTTTATACTGTATTAAACTTTAAAGGCATCAGTTTCACGCATAAAGACCCCTTCTACCAATATTCTGGCAAGTTATACTGGACTGGAAGAGGATCCTTTCAAGCAACAATAATTGCTTCCTTGAATTTAATTATCTCTGCACTAATAATTTCAAATGAATCCCTGTCGCAATTTGATATACAATTTGGCCAATTTTCATCAATTATGATTTTATTCCTTTTACCAATGCCTGGCTTTCTTCTTTTCATTATGAACGGGAAAAATCAAGAACATTTATACGAATTAATTAGTGAGAAAATTCTGTCCTCTGATGAGGCACCATACTTCGTTCTCCTGACAAATGAACTCTTAACAAAGTACCAACGGTATTCAGAAGAGTATTTTAAACAGGTGAATGTTATAAGAAAAAGTGTTCACGAGTTTTTAACAGGAGAAATTCCCCAAGTTTCTGCTTTTTTTGATTTGGATCAACCGTATCACTTAAATTTAGAGAATTTAGCCATCTTCGTGACAAAGAAAACCATTGCTCCAGTCATGGGAGAGATTAAAAACACCAATTAAAAACATGAAATAGAAGGTTATTACCAAATTAACCAAATCTTTTACCGTATTCTCTTATATTAAAGGTGTTCTCGTAATGGGTAAAAAACGAAAATCTGGTGGCCGAAGTAAAGGCGGGAAAGGTAGCTTAGGCAAAGTTCAATGCTCTTCATGTAGGAGATTAGTCCCAAGAGATAAGGCCAAGCGTAAGACTAGCTATAAAAACTTAGTAGATTTCACGATTGCTAAGGAATTACGTCAAGCTGGAACCCAAATTGCTCGAGTCCCATATATTCGATATTTCTGCGTTTCCTGTGCAATTCACAGACATCAAGTGAAAATCCGATCTGCAGACGAACGTAAGTCAAGATGAGTAAATTCCCCCTCAGTCTTAAATTCTGAGAATAAACAGCTAAACTGTTTAAAATTAGAAAAGACTTCCCTCATGACAAGCTAAGTAATGAATCTGAGTCCCAATAAATTCTTATTAATCTAACTATTGTCTCCTAATCTACTCTAGAAATAGCTTTTTACAAAACATGTGAAGTTAATTTTACTGGATCCGTGGCTCAGCATGGATAGAGCGTCTGCCTTCGGAGCAGAATGTCGTGGGTTCAAATCCCTCCGGATCCGTTTATTTTTTCAATAAATAAAGTTACTTTTTTTCCTTAGAGATCAAAAAAATAGATCCTATCCTAAAGAAAATCAATGAAGGAAAAAAGAAGAAGAAATTAAATGATGAAATCAGAGTTTATCGTAGTAATCTTCTGGCTTTGGAGGATTAGGGTTGTGGAATCCTTTACGTTTTCGAGTTTCCATTACAAATTTGCGAGCTATCCCGCCACCTAGTTCTTCTTCTTTTGTGGGATCTCCAGGTACCTTTTCCCAGTGATCAAAGACCATTTGAGAAAATGCGAAGCCTGAAGTCTCTGAACGTAAATCAGTGGTAATTCCGAAAGATTCTGAAACTGGAACTTCAGCGATGATTACATTTAGGGGGGTTCCTTCTCGTTTTTGAGTATCGATAACTCTACCTCTTCTCTTTGTAAGAACTTTAAAGACATTACCGAGGTACTGCTCTGGAACCTGAACTTGAACCTTATAAACAGGTTCAAGAAGTATGGGAGATGCCAATAAAACTGCACCGAAACATGCTCTTCGCGAGACAGGCATTGTTTGTCCCGCTCCTCGGTGCACAGGATCTTCATGAAGCTTAACATCTTCTAATGAAAATTTAATACCGAAAAATGGTTCACCACATAAAGGACCTTCCTTTGCTGCCCAACGGAACCCTTGAATAAGATAATCCTTTACTTCGCGTAAGTATTGGACCCCTTTAGTTGAATCAATGTAGAAATTTGGATCATTTTCAGCTGGGCCCATACCCAATACTTTACGACCGACTTTGACATCCCACCCAGCCTGATCTCGCAGAATTTGTCCCATCTCTTTTCGATCTGTGTATTGGTGTATAGTTCCAGCTTCAATTAGTTTAATGACATCTTTTTCTAATGGGGCAGCTCGAACCCATAATCGATTATGTTTATTGGGAGATTTTGCTAAAGCTTGGTGAGAGGATTCACCTGCTACTGATTCTCGGAAAACAACGATAGGTTCACTTTGGGTAACTTCAATTTTTTGTAAATCTTGTAGATCTTTAACAGCAATTTCTAGATGAAGTTCACCTGTTCCAGATAACAAAAATTCACCAGTTTCTTCATTAACTTTGGTTTTAAGCGAAGGATCAACCAATTCCATAAGTTGTAATCCCTCTGCAAGCTTGGGTAGCTCACTAGGAGATTTTGCTTCGATTGCAATTGTAACTACTGGTTCTACTGCATAGCTCAGAGCTTTGAATGGAAGAACCGTATCTAAACTTGTAATGGTACTACTGGCTGTCGCTCCGCGGAGTCCTTGCAAAGCAACGATGTTCCCTGCCGGAATAAAATCGACTTTTTCCGCCTTCGCTCCCATTAGCATTGACACTTGTTGTATATTCGTGGTAAATGTTCGTTCTTTACTTCCTGGTTTGTATCCAGGCAGAAGTGCAGTTATCTTCTGTCCTGCTTTAACTGTTCCAGAGAAGACTCTTCCCATTGCAATTATCCGTTTTGCTCTCCCCGGGATCATTTTAGATATAGAAATCATTACTGGAGCATTAGAATCACAGCTCAGAAGACCCTTTCCTTCAGCTGACTCGAAATCCCCAGTCCAAAAACTTTTAAATCGATATTTCTGCGCCTCGATGGGAGAAGGACAGAAATTTGCTACCATATCCAGTACGGCTTTTTCTACAGGTAACCATTTCTCCAATAATGCTTTAGCGATCCTTTTTGGAGGTTCGAGCCATACTCCTTCATCTAAACGAAGTTCTAATTGCTCTGCAACCTTTTTTAACGAAGCGGTATCATTTTCTTCGGCTTTTTCATAGATTTCATAGGTTGGTTTAAGTACACCATTTACGAAGTTATTCTTCATCCACAAATTTTTAATCAATTTATCTTTGGGTTGACCAGTTTTTTCGTGCCAAATGTCTGCAAGTGCTGGTATAGTCAGACCAAAACGATGAATGGCCGACCCAAATGCAACCGTTCCCTCTCTAGGATCAACTCTCCATATTTTTTTGAATTCAGGAGGAGCATATGTTTCAACTAACAAGTTGAAATCGCTTATTATCTTTTTAAACTGTTCGTACGCATTTTCGGGTGTCATACGCATTTCAGTTATTAATCGATCCACTTTGTTGATGATAAGGACGGGACGAACGCGTTCAGCAAGTGCTTGTTGAGTTACAACCTCCGTTTGAACCATAACCCCTTCGACAGCGTCCACTACGACAAGAGCTCCATCTACAACACGTAAAGCTGATGTAACTTCGCCAGAAAAATCTACATGTCCAGGAGTATCTTGTAAATTTACAAGGTAAGTCTGTTTGTTTAATTCATGGACTAGAGAGATTCCTGTAGTTTTTATAGTAATTCCACGTTCTTGTTCATCATCTCGTGTGTCTGTTGCTCTAGCTTCTCCAGCTATTTTGTCTGCTAACAATCCACTTGCGGCAAGAAGCGAATCTGTAAGTGTACTTTTCCCATGGTCGATGTGAGCGATAACTCCTAGGTTTCGTACAAATTCACGATGAATGAGAAGTTTTTGAGCTTCTTCGATAGTAAATTTTGGCATTTGATATTACTCCATAACAATGCTAATAGAATAATTAGTTAGTATTAATTTAATTAGTTAACATACTTTCATTTACCTAATAGTTCATAAAATGGGGACTGAAAGCATGTAGATATTCAATCTGGAAATTTTAGAATTAATATATTTACTTTAACAATGATTTGGATAATAAGGAATTTAGGAGAGAATAGTATAACCGCTCCCAAATATTTATTTTTCTTAAATTTTTTGGTTAAACAGGATGGTAGTAGATAAGGAAAAGGTAAATGCGCTTCTTCTTGAATTTCAGAAGTTATTAAAATCTTATCGTCCAAACAATTCTGAATTGCAATTGATTACAAGTAAAATTAGCAAAATGACTCAGAGAAATCTCCTCAAACAGCAAAAAAGACGATACACGGGAAAAACTCCGAGAAAGACCGAACAACCTGCTTCCTCAAACAAGAAATGGCATAAGATTAAAGTAGATTAAGCGTATGAGGAAAGATGATCATTTTCTGCTTAATCTGAACCAATTTTGTTCGATAAATTGGAACCTGGCTATAGAATCAGCTGTATTGTGATACTATCCTTTTGATGTTATTATTTGGAATTGGTGTTGCTATTTATCTAGATATTTTATTGTTATTATCCAAGAGCAGGTTTTTAAAATTCTTGATTTGTTTTTTCTAGCAACCCGAAGTAGGTTCAGGTGATTCCTAGTGGCACGTTTTATTACGCAAGAAAAATTAACAAAGTTATATGATTCATTGGAGGCCCACGAGCTAGATTTTCTCTTCATTTCTGATTCAGAGGCCCACAGAGATGTAAATGTAAAATATCTAACTGGCCATCCAGAAGAAGCTGGACTTTTTGTAGATATCAAGAATCGTCAAACCACACTTATTCCATGGGATTATCAATTAGCAAAGATGATTTCTGAAGCTGATGAAATAGTTGATGTCGCAGATTATCATGGAGTAATTTCAGCCGCTACAATTGACTTTTTTGAGAAAAGAACTTCCTCAAATCCCAAAGTAGGGATCCCAAGAGGTATCCCATATGATAAAGTTCAAGTCCTTTTAGATGCTATACCCAACACCGAGATAATTTTCAATCCGAAAATTATAGACAATCTGCTAGCGGAATTAAGAGCAACAAAATCCGACTATGAAATTTCATTAATGCAAAAATCAGTTGACATAAGTAATCAACTGGTCAAAGAAATTGAAGAGATAATGATTTCACGATCCAGAGTCAAAACTGAAATGGATCTTGCAGTTTTTGTAGAAAGTAGGATGCGAGAATTAGGAGCATTTGCAGTAGGGTTTGAATCACTCGTAGCTAGTAGTGCGAGATCTTGGCAGATACACACATATCCACGTGCTGATCCCAAGCAATCACTATATCAGAAAGGTCTTGCATTAATTGATTTCGGGGTACAAGCGGACGCCTTAACTTCAGATGTTACCCTTCCATTCATAATGGGACCAATGAACAGTAAAATGAAAACAATTGTGGATACAGTAAAACTCGCTCATGATGCGGCAATAGATGCGTTATCAGATGCAGAATATCTACATGAAGTTGCTGATGTCGCGGTAAATATAATAGAGGGGCAAGGTTATCGGATGCCACATTCTCTAGGCCATGGAATTGGTTTAACTGTGCATGACTCCCCGGTGTTACGAAAAAAGCCAACTAACGAATCCATGTTAAAACATTGGACTCCTAGTCCTATTGAAGAAGGAATGATAATAACTATTGAACCTGGCATTTATGAGAAGGATGTAGGCGGATTTCGTTTAGAAAATGATGTTCTTATAACAAGAAATAGGCCTAAAGTTCTCACTAATTCAGAACCCATTTTTATTGATTTAATTTAAAATAATCTTTAGAGAGTATTTTTCCTTTTACATCTGTGAAAAGCACTGAGATTTCCCAACCGTTTGCAAGTGTAACACCGCAGAGAATCTCTTTAAACCTATATTTCGACACTTTTGAAAACATTTCTTCTTGTTTAGGGGAAAACGAGTAAATAAACGGATTCCAATGATTTTTTGTTGATCGTGACTTGACTTCAATGATATAACCATTTAATCTGTTTTGCAATGAATTAGACGGTAAAAATCTTATCAAACCATCTTGTTGATAAAAGAAATTTCTTACTAAATCACTTATTGATAATGGGATAGAGGTATCAGTTTGTTGAATGGGGCCAAAACCGATGAAATCCATTGTTTGTTGATATTGAATTAAGAATTTAAAATGAGGACCTTCAATTAGATCTGGTGATAATATTTCAATTACTTTAGATGGTCTCAGAACTATTAATGGATAGCGTTGAATAAGGGTATACCGCGCAAATTCCTCTGCGATTAAACCTCTTAGAACTGTATTTTGTCCAGTCTTTATGTTATAGACTATACTTATTCACCTCTATATACCTCTACTTCATTTTTCTATAAACAAAGAGAAACGTGTCCAGATGAAAACGTGATTTTTCTACCATCATCCAATTCCAAAATTATTTGCCCAAATAAAGTTAGATCTTTTGCTATTCCCTCATATTCTATATTATTTGAGGTTATTACAATTTCCCTCCCTAAAATATTATCCCACTCTTTCCATTCTAGAAGGATAACCTTTTCTTCACCACTTTCTATCTTGTATAATCCCTCCTCAAGATATTTTATGATGGTATTTAATAATTCAAACAATGAAATATTGGTTTTTGTAATTTCCAAGGTTGTAGTAATGTTCGTTCTTAATGGGAGTGAGTACTGGTCAAGAGTATTATTTACATTAATTCCAATTCCAATAATTAAATATTCCAAGATCGTTGAAGATACCTTGCCCTCAACTATAATGCCTCCTATCTTTTTATTATCACTTGAATTTAATATATCATTTGGCCATTTGAGCCGAGTGGAGATATTATATGATTTAAGAGCTTTTGCTACACTCAAAGCACACAAACTTGGAATAAGGCCAATTTTACTAGGACTTATATCAGGTTTGATCGCAAATGAACACCATAAACCACCTTCAGGAGATTCCCAATAATTCCCTCGCTGACCATACCCTGAGCTCTGTGTTTTTGAGAAAATTACAAAACCTTGCTTTTTTTCCTTTAAAATCATGCTCCTGGCGACGTTATTTGTGGATCCTAGTTCTGAATAGTGATATATCTTTGAAATGAGATCAGAATCTAAATTGGTTTTTCTGAGTAATCCCGTCATGAGGTAGATTCTCCTAGTTAAATGTATAATCAATTCATTCTTTGAACTGTGTTATCCCGAATGGTACCAGACTTCTAGAAAATAGATGTTACCACTCATAAATCAGAACCTAACAGATTATAAAGGCTATCTGTTGAAGAACGCTCTCCCCTTATAAAAAATCACCAAAAGGATGGCGATTAAGCTCAAGCCTGTGGTATAAGCTGCAAGATAACGTTGATTTGAATCTAGATTACGCATTTCGGGGGGAAAACTTGGTTGTAACACAAAAAAGATAAAAAATCCCAAAATGAAAAGGAAAGTGATTATAAGAGAAAAATTGATAACTGTTTTCAAAGTTGGTGATTTAGAATCATCCCAGTCTTCTGTAAGTGAACAAGAAATTGCTGTTAAGAGAATAATTGTTCCTACAATTACACCAACCATTGTTAGAAAATATACCTCAAGATCAAATTCTATTAAAGTTAGTGCGAAAAATGTTGGTGGTATTTGTGAAATTAACACTAAACCTAGTGAGGTTAATATAAGCCCTATGCCCTCCATACGTGTCCAAGAGAATTGTGAATTCGTACTCATGTAATAACCCTTTACCGTCTTTTAAAAGTAATTTTACTTTCTCTCTTTGATTGAGTCATCTGTTTAAGGAGAGATTTTAACTGTTCATCCGTGATTTTTTCTGAGATTCTGCGAGTTGATGCAAGTTGTATTAATTGATTTTCCAAAGTGGTAGCATATTCAGGTTTTGCTAATTTGATCCGTCCAAGACGTTCACGTGCTTCGTCAGTTAATATTCCTTTCAGGACTATTTGACGTTGAATTTCAACCTGACGACGTTGTTCTTCTTGCTGCTTTTGTAATTGGGCTTGCTCTATTTGGTCATTTTGGAGCTGAGCAGCTCGTCTTTTTCGAAGTTCTTCCAATTCGCTATCTTCATCAACCATCGTTTATACCCCTTTCTGACTAGATGTTGAGAAATTGATTTATTAAATTTTACTTGTTAGGAACTTTCAATCCTATTTCAAGATAATTTTCCTGAAAATTGATCTATTCCTTGATTAAGTCACTAAACTAATAGTTGGCAAGCTCTGGTAGTTCTTCTTTTGCTTTCATTGCCAATTTATCTACAAAGCTTCGTCCAGCTGGAGTAACTATTCTACCACTCGTATTGGCGATGGTTACATATCCAGCTTTTTCAAGTTGATGAATAGCCAACCTGATAATAGCCCCTGATCCAGATTCAGATCTTTCGGGCCTACTACCACGATTTTTTCGACCCCCATATGATTTCTTTAGATGTATAACTCCTACTGGACCTTTAATATATATTTTTCTTAATACCGATGCTACGCGCGTATACCACCAGTCTTTTCTGTTTTCTGGGGCATTTTCACGAGACACACCAGTTTTAACATATTCTGCCCAAGTCGGTGGTCGAAATATGTTTTGATTTGATCGTAGTTCCTCAGCAATGACTTCTATCAAGAATTTACCGGGAACCATCTGTGCGGAAACCATGATTATTTCTCCAATTAACGTGACTCAAATAAGATTTGTTAAATAGTAAACAAATACCTTTATTACTTGTCTTAAACCAAGAGGAAGAAATTCGTTGTGGTTTTTAGAATTTTGGCTTTTTCAATTGGAAGTAGAAGAGGAATAAAAAGACACAAAAGATATTCTCAAATTCCCTCTTTTTTGAAAATTCTACCTTAAGTAATGGCTTAAGTGAATTTTATTGTGACTATGGTGTTGAGGAAAAGATATTGTCAGTTAGCATTAAACGTATATTATTTTATTCTCTTCTATGCTTTTTAGTAAGTCTTAACTTCGTTGTAGGTGCTAATAGTGTGGTTTTCGATGAAGAAAACCCAGTAATTATTCTCTTTGATGAAGCCCATGGACAATTTTTTAATCGAACGTTATATAGTCAAGCACTCACCGATCTCGAAGAATTAGGAATGCAGGTAGTATTTAATTCCCAAGCATTCAATGAAACTACTTTTGAGGGAGTGGATATCTTCATAATAACTGATCCACAAGAATCTATAACCTTCAGAGAACGAATTCACATCAGAGATTATCTCCGTGAAGAAAAATCAATGCTTCTTCTTGCCAATCCTTTGGTTGAAACCAATGCTTCCCTTGATGGACATGGTGATTATCTAAATTATATCCTGAATGAGCAGGAATTATCAATTTTAGCTCGATTTTGGACGGATACTGAGGCTATAGAGTTACGAAAACCCAATGATGTTGTGAAAAATGACTTTTTAAATGCAGGAAAATCTGAATATTTAGTTCTCGACATTAATGAAACAAATCATGAAATTTTTTCTGATTATGAGAATATTAGTACAATAATTACCTCAAGCTGCTCTATTCAAGATGCACGTGAGGAATTAATAGTTGGCTCAACAGAAGCATATGCTGATTCACCTTTAGGAGATCCCCATACTTTTTCGACTAATATAGCAGTATTAGTTCTAGCTGGTAGAGCTGAAGGTTTCAATGCCCGTGTGGCAATGGGAGGATCTACGATAATGTTTAGTGATGTTGTGGATCCTTATTTAGGATCTTCATGGTATGAAGCAGCTGATAATTCGAAATTATGGAGAAATCTTATTAAATGGTTAAGTACTGAAATTCAGGAAGAAAATCTTCCGCCGCCGAATACTGATCTTAATGGTCCATTTCTACTCGGAATGACCACACTAGCTATCATATTCTTGGTTGGTGGATTTTTTCTATTTATGGTTGGTTCAGGCCAACAAATAAGCGTAGTAAAAGTTAAAGATATAGTAGAAGACAAAAGGACAAAAGAGTCCGAAGAAGCATCTATTGGAGCTTCGAAACAAACAAAGCGTGATAGACGACTTCGTCAAATTAAGAAGCATACAAAAAGCGACAGAAGGAAGTAAATAGTATGGGACGTAAAAGAAAAAGAATTGTTAGAACAAAACCGATTCCGACATTACCTACTGTGTTCGATTGTCCTATCTGTGGCACTACAAATTCAATCAACATTGACATAAATCGAAAGATCCGTACGGCTGTAATATTTTGTGGAAAATGCAAAATACAAACAACTAAGCCCGTCCGTCCGATTGAAGAACGAGTTGATGTGTTTGGGGATTGGTTAGATACTTTGGTTGAGGAATCTGAGGAAAGCCAAAAGACCCCAGTGTCAGAAGAAAGATCGGATATAACTGATGAATCGTAAGGGGTACAGAATCTCTGATTCTATTAGTTGGAAAGGAACTAGATGGATCAAGAAACGAAGAGAAAGACAATCCATATCGGATTTGGGTTCTTAACTCCTTTAATAGCTATCCTACCTCGCATGTTGTTAGTTTTGATAACAACTGTAGCATTGTTTTTTATAATAGTCATTGCTCGTCCAACAATGTGGAAAAAGGGTTTTGAGGCTATGGCATCACGTGAGAGAGATATCAGAACTGGCTATTTATATGGTCCACTTTTGTATATTCTCATGGTCCTAATTTCAGTTACTTTTCTTGATCTAAGGATAGCAGCATCTGTATTTTGTATAATGGCTTTTGGCGATGGATTTGCCAATGTGATTGGAACGAGATTTGGAAAGCATAGATATCAGCGTTTTCAGAATAAAAGCGTCGAAGGTTTCTTAGCATTTTTTCTGGCTGCTTTTATTAGTAGTACATTTATTTTCTTTCTCGTTTCGATAAACCCAGAATTTGCACCGATCTTTGATCTGTTTAGCATTCGAGATCCGCAAACAATCATTGTATATTATTTTCTATTAGTTAATATTTTAGTATCACTTCTTTCAGCCATAATTGAATTAACTACAGGAGATAAATTAAATGATAATCTCACTGTTCCAATAATTTCTGGTCTATTACTTACCTTTCTATTAAAGTTTTAATTATGAAAATTACCTACAATATTCCAGTAACAGGTCGTCCTAATGCTGGTAAAACAACTGTGATTAATTATTTGGCCCGTACTAGGCGACCAGTTGGAAAAAAAGCTGGAACAACCTTAAGAATTGCCCCTATACAATTAGTTAATGATGTCTTCTTAGTCGATTTACCTGGGTTTGGGAGAATTACAAAACGATCAAGAACACTGGAAGATAAAATTAAGGATCAAATCGTTCAATTCCTAGATGAGCCTAACAATTCTATAATCTTTGGAATTCATGTTATTGATACATCTACATTTCATATTGTTACAGAAAATTTAGAAAAAAAAGGGATAATACCAATCGATATTGAAATGATACAATTTTTAGGCGAAACAACGAAATATCCCCCGTTTGTACTGATGAACAAAATAGATAAGGTAAACACGGCCCTGTTAAAACAGAACATCGATATTCTGACAACATACTCCCTTCCAAAATTGGAAGTACATTCTATTTCATTTAAAACAAAGGATGGGTGTCGTGAATTCCGTAACATGCTTCGTAATCTGATTGTAGGGATATTGGGTGTTAAATATCAAAACTGGTAATCATCTATTGATATTATCTACAGAAGGATTTTTAATCATCATAATTCCTTGATTTGTTACCGTTATATCAACTAAAGGAAACTATGTCAATTTTAGTAAGACAAAATCTATCATATTCATTTTTTATGAATATATAAGCTAGGTCAAGAATATACTTTGACTAACATATAAACAAGAAAAATCATCCATACAAAAATTGGTATAATTACTCTGCTATTTCTTTGTTGTATGCTTATTATCAAACAAGAAGGCTTTAAATCGCATTATACTAACTAAACTGAAAAAAGAGGATTGAAATATTTTGACTAACATAGAAGATTTGATTCAGAAGATTTCTCAGCATACAGGCCTTTCAAGAGCTGATATCAAACAGAAAATCGACAAGAAAAAAGAAGAATTAGAATTTCTCATAAACGATATTGCTGCCGCCCATATAATAGCAAAAGATTTTAATGTCCCACTTGGAAGACCTGACACTAAAAAACAACCTGAATTGACGATTAAAAGCTTAAAACAAATGGAACCTGGATTATCAGGAGTTAATATATCTGGTGTTATTCTACGTATCTTTCATCCAATAGAATTTACACGAGAGGGAGGAAAAGGACTATTAGCACCAATCCTACTACATGATGGTACTGATAGCATCAGAACAATACTTTGGGGAATGAAAGCGAAACAGATATCAGAAAATCAGCTTCAACGTGGGTTAATAATTAATCTAAAGCAAGCTTATACAAAATCGGGACGGACTGGAAACTTAGAACTTCATATAGGTGACCGTGGGATTATTAAAATTCTAACAGATGTAAAGAAGGATATTTATCCAGATCCAAAAGACGAGATTATTGACCTTGATGTTCTAGACGAAGAACTTCAAGAAATTGATACAAAAGGAACAGTTATTAAACTTGGCCGGCTTGTTACATTTAACAGAGCTGATGGGACAGAAGGTCGTGTTGCTAATTTACACATAAAAGGTCAACGAGTTACCAGAAGAATTGTTTTTTGGGATCAAAGAGCAGAGGAAGCCTTTATTTTCACACGGGGAGATGAACTCCTAATTCAGGGAGCCAATGTAAAACTAGATCGTGATGGAAATCCAGAGATTCATTCTACGCGTTCTACATATGTCACGAAAATTGGCCACAAATCTTTACCGCCTTTGGAGGAAACTATTGTACCTGAAGGGACACAAAGAAGTACCCCCATGAAAAACATTGAAGCTATTAGTTCTGAGGACGAATATGTGTCAGTAAAAGTGAAGAAAGGGCCACTAAATGATATTCGTGAATTTTCCCGTAAAGATGGATCAAATGGAAGTGTGCGTCGTGCTTTTATTTTTGATAACACTGGGGTAACAGCCATTGTACTCTGGAATGAAACAAACTCTGATTTCGATACATTTAAGGATCAAACAATTTTGATTGAGAATCTTCGTGTATCACTATCGAAATTTCAAACGATTGAACTCCATACTACTGCAAATACAAAATTTTCAGAGCTTGAAGGAGAGAGTGTTGATGTAGACCCACCTTTGAATGATATTGCTACCCTTAATCCCGAAAAAGGGATTGCGTGTGTTCATGGCATATTACAAAATAAATCGGAAATCAGAGAATTTAATCGCTCTGATGGTTCTACTGGGAAAGTAGGTTCTTTAACACTAGAAGATGGCTCAGGAACAACAAGAATCGTTGCTTGGAATGAAAACGTTCTGAAGTTAGAAGAAATTGACTTTCAAACCACAAATTACATTAAAGTACTATACGGTGGAATTCGTGAAAACCAAGAGGGTCAGAATGAAATTCATCTAAATTTCCAAAGTGAGATTCAAGGATTTAGCGATATTCCCTCTGAGCTACAAAAAATTGAAAGGAAAGAGCAAATTACTGATTCTGGTCAAGCTTCTATTGATTATATTAAAACTCATTTAGCTGAATTATCAAAGGAGGCTGATGGTGATACTATCGAAGTTGTGGGAAAGGTAATCAGATTATTCCAGCAATCTCCCTATTATTGGGGTTGTTCTATCTGTAAAAAGAAGGTAGATCAGTCCGAAGAGGGAGAAGAATGGAGCTGTCGAGAACATGGAAAAGTCGATCCAACTATTCGCTTAAGAGTGAGTGGATTACTAGACGACGGTACAGGAACAATTAAAGTAACATTCTTTGGAATGTCAGGTGAAATCTTAACTGGTTTTAAAAGCGGTGATATTAAAGGGATGGTTGAGGAAGGAAAGACAGATGATCAAATATTCGAAGAAATGCGGAAAGAATCCGAAGGGAAGACTGTACAAATTAAAGGCCGTATCCAATTACGTACTCAAGAAGTTCAGGAAGAAACTGTTCAACGTCAAGAGCTTTCTGTCAACCGAATACAATTTCCCTCTCCGAAAACGCTTAGTGAAGAGCTTTTGGCGGAACTTCAAGAATAAGACTAATGTAAAACTCCCTCAATTTGTTGGAATTCCAGTCAACCGTTCACTAATGATCCATAAACGTTTCTGACTTTCACGATCATAGGTTTTTGGTGAAGGTTCGATAATTTATTCTCATCATTCTATAGACATTTAAGGGACAAAGATTAGTGTGAGAATATTATAAAAGTCTGATTCTTTTTCTAACCAGTAAGAGCATGAAAAGTAATGTTACTTCAATTAACTAAATAATATTGATAGTCTTAATTTTATTCAAAATTAGAAACTCTCAGAGAAGATAAGAAAAGTAGGGACGACGGGATTCGAACCCGCGACCTCTTGGTCCCAAACCAAGAATCATCTAGTCATTGTCTCTGTGTTAATCCAGAAAACAATTAAAACCATGCTAGACTACGTCCCTGATATTTTATAGATAGTAACATCCAATTAATAAAGGAAGCAGACGTGATTCTTTTTCCGAATGGAGTATTTTGAATTGAGAATAAATCTTTTTTCGGATAATTTCTTGGATAATTTAATCACTAGATAATTTGATTATCTCACAGAGGTCAGAGAAATTTGCATTTGTTTTCAAACTAGTACCAGAATAATGAGTTTTATGGCACTTATAACCTAATTCGTTTAGTTTTTCTATAATAAAGTCCATAGGGGGAATTGGTCGACTGATTTTTTTCGCCACGTGCGGTAAATCGTAAGACCAAGGAATATTTAGCTTGTTTTCTTCATGTATTAGATTAATTATCTTCGACAAATTTTTCGAATTATATTTATTTTTAATAGTGGGATCATCGTTAAGAGGGGTTAAATAAGACTCATTGTGAAGTTTTCCAAGATATAATGGACCTACTCTGAGAATTCGATTGCTTTCACAGAACGAGCATACTATTCCTTTTGCAGTTAGGGGACTTTGAAACATTGTATTACAATGATCGCATTTACAAAGAAAACCTGTTCGATCAAGAACTTTATCAACCCCACGAATTCTAATCATGAATGTACGAATAAAATGCCTGTAATACAGCGTGAAAACTGGAAGTAAAGATTGGTTTTGAGTTAAACCTATACTTTGGATTCCTGTAATTAATGAACGTGCAGCTAACTCATGTACATTACCGATACGATCCTCAAACATTCCAATACCGTATTTCGCATACATTGCTCTTGGATATAATCCAGAAAGACTTGCCAGATCTGTTGCTGTGAAAGCAAGTAACCCCTGTGTTGTAACGAATTTTAGACTTCTGTGTACAAAGGGTATAGGTGAACCATAAGGATCTATATCCATAAAATCCATTATAGGATGATCTAGATATAATGAATTTAGGAAATCTGTGAATTCTCCGTTGTGAGCAGAAATTTTATCCCTATACGGCTCTGATAAGTGTGAAAAATTGTGTTGAGCAATTCTGAAAGCCTTTGGATTAACATCGTTGTAATGAATAGTAGAAGAAGGAACTTCTAACGCATAACGGCAAGTTCTGACACCTATCCCTCCAAAAGGTTCACAAATTGAAATATTATCATTATTATTTAATTTGGCAAATACTTTCAAAACTAAGACGGAAATATCGCGGTTAATTTTTTGATGGGGATTGAAAAACACTTCATCTGACTTTCTAGGAATTCTATTGTTAATAATTGGAGAAGGGACATAGTACTCTTTTCCTCCCTCAATGATTTTTGAAAATTCCACTTGTATCACTTATTCATCGGCGCGAAGTGAATTAGTATCGTATAATTTCAATCCTAGGTCACGTCTCTTCTGTGCAATGACATATATTTCAGCACTTGTCTTTCTAGAAGTCGGAGGTTTGTTAATTTTCACATCTGTATAAAACAATTTGATTTTATCAATGAAATTTTTAAACGATTCTCCTTGAAACGCCTTGGAAACAAATTTAGCGGCTAAAAAATAATTGGAGATTCCAAGAGCAACATCAGATAACCATATTTGGATAGCTTGATCGGTTGGCCAATTCCCTGATACATTTGGTGAGCAGTCAGCGAGAACAACAATACTGTTATAGGTAGACCAATATTCTTCAACCGATTCACGAATTTCAAGAACGGTGGATTGCTGGGTGATATCTCCTTTAATAATTTTATTGATTCCTGGTATTGATTTTATTCTAGCAAAATCTACTAGAATAATAGAAGCATTTCCTTTTGTACAGTCACGAGCTACTTGAGAAAACCCGCCAGGAGCCCCACAAAGGTCGATCACGATTTGTTTGGGCTTAAAGATCTTGAATTTCTTGTCTATCTGTAAAAGTTTATAGTAGGCACGACTCCGATGGCCCTCCTGTTTTGCTCGTTTTGTGTATACATCGCGTTTTTTTCGCATTCTAGCCCCCTCAACAAAATACAAACATTGTTGAACCCTTTTCAATTGCTTCTAAGCTTGAACTACCCATGAAATTCTGATTTTTTTTGTTGTGATTCCAGTAGAAGTGAATAATTCTATATTCAAGTATTATCTTCGTCTTTTTGGACGAAATTCTGATTGATTTTTTTTCTTTGATATTTTGATTTTAGGTTTAGAACTTCTTTTCTTCTTCGCTTCTTTGACTTCTTTTCTTTTTTTCTCAAGCGCAGGTTTAATATTTTTGTCAATCTCAAAACTCAAAGTTCGCATTGTCTTTAATTTTGATTCTTTTTTCTCGACGAGAATTAAGCCCTTTGGATTCCACCATTGGCGAGGATAGCTCCCAGATTCTCTAATCTCATAATTGAGACCCAATTTTTCTGCCGCTAATCGAATTTCTAATATTGAAGGATTGTCCAATGAATCTTCAATAGATAATCTTCGTCCTTCGCTGCGTTTAAGTGCTTTATCGAAATATTCTGGGTAAATGAAATAATGAGTATTGTCCCTACGCAAAGAGTTTCAGTCTCCGTATAATTCTAACACAAATCAATACACTTGGGATAGGGTCATAAATTTTCGCCATCAATCAACGGTAAGTAATTCAATGTGTTAGGATTTTCTATTTTATGACATGTAAGCTACTTGGATCAACATTTAAGATTGAATCTAGGTGAGACTGGGTGCTTATCAAAATGATGCGAATTGAAATGATATATTAAGTTCATTCATTTGTCATCTTCTCAGATCAAGATACAGAATGATTTGTAAAGATAATGAAGAAGTACTGGAGCGAACGTATTGACGGAAGAAAACGAGTCTACAAGTTTAATGAGGAGTCCAATTACCGTTATCTTGGGTCATGTTGATTCGGGAAAAACAAGTTTGCTAGATAAAGTAAGAGGCACGGCAGTGCAAGCACGAGAAACGGGAGGGATAACCCAGCATATAGGTGCAAGTTTTTTTCCGATTGAAACTGTTAATGCGTTATGTGGTAAGTTATTGGGTGAATCGAAGAAGAAATTACATATACCTGGAATCCTAATAATTGATACTCCGGGCCACGCAGCCTTTATGAATTTGAGATCAAGAGGAGCCAGCACAGCCAATTTTTCAATTCTTGTAATTGATGTACGGAGGGGGATTCAACCTCAAACAGTTGAATCATTACGAATTCTAGTAAGAAATAAAGTACCCTTCTTAATCGCAGCAAACAAAATCGATAGACTACCTGGCTGGAAAAGTTATCCAAAGTTATCACTTGTCCAATCACTAAAAAAACAGTCTGCTAGTGCTCAAAATGCTCTCCAAACTGTCATTTACGAAATTATGACTGAATTAAGCCATTTTAACTTGGAACCTGAAAGATACGATAAAATTAAAAACTTTGCTAAGAAAATTGCGATAATTCCCACCTCCGCTGTAACAGGAGAAGGTATTCCAGAACTATTTCTTGTCTTAGCAACTTTAACCGAACAGTATCTGAAAACACAACTGGAACTTCATCTCGACGGTGGAAAAGGAGTAGCACTTGAAGTTAAAAAAGAGGTAGGGCTTGGAACAACTATTGATGTTATTCTATTTGATGGTATTATTCGAAATAATTCCCAAATAGTGCTAGCAGGAAAAAATGGTGTGATATCTACCAAAGTACGGGCACTTCTACTACCAAAAGATTTAGATGAGATTCGTGATCCAAGAAATAAGTTTGAAAATGTTGATGAAGCAATAGCAGCAATAGGAGTGAAAATTGTTGCTCCAGAGCTTGAAGATGCAATTGCAGGATCCTCATTGTATGTTGTTACTGAAAAAAGTGAAAAGGATGCAGTTCAACGAATTGAAGATGAACTTGCAAGTATTTTAGTGGAAACAGATGAAGCTGGTGTTATTGTGAAAGCTGATGCTTTAGGCTCTCTGGAAGCTCTTGTAAACTTTTTAAGAGACTCGAGTATACAGATTCGTTTCGCGGCGGTGGGTGATGTTACAAAAAAAGATATTTACCAGGCCTCTCTTGCAAAGGAGAAAGATAAAACATTTGGTATTATATTGGCATTTAGAACAACCGTTCTCGAAGATGCACAAGAAGAAAGTAATAGATTACAAATCCCAATTTTGCAAAGTGATATTATCTATCAGCTTAGTGAAGAATACCAAGAATATCAATACAAAGTACAACAAGAAGAAGAATTAGAAGCCCTGAAAGATATTATTAGACCAAGTAAGATTAAAGTTCTTCCCTTCATATTTAGGCAGTGTAAACCTTGTATTGTAGGTGTAGAAGTCCTATCTGGGATTTTGACTCCGAAAGTGGACTTAATAAATCGTGATAACAAAGTAATTGGACATCTATTGCAAATTCAAGACAGTGGAGAAAATTTACCAAAAGCTCAAGTGAGTAATCAAGTTGCTGTTGCTATCAAAGGCCCCACCGCTGGTCGTCAAGTTAAAGAAGGTGACGAACTCTGGGTAAATGTTCCAGAGATTCACGCTCGAAAGATATTGGCTGATAAAATTCTATCTGGATCAGAAATGGATGCTTTAAGTGATCTAATTGAAATAAAACGAAGAACTGTTAATAAATATTGGGCTGTTTAACTAAAGTTTGTATCCTATATGTGTTCATTGCACGAGATTGGGCGAATGCTCAGATATTTGTAGAATGGAATTGGTAACATTTTTTCTTCTCTAACAAACTAACCAATAGGAAAAAGCTCTTCGGTAAAGACTTAAAATCTTTCATAAGAAGAAATAAGAATCTGGAACTTAAGAACATCTAACGACACCATTGACCTGTTAGCGATATTACTATTGGTTACAAGGAATTCACACCTCTGTAGTATTGTAAAAAGGTAAGAGATGAGAATATGGTTCGATTTCAATTAAATTTAGCTGATGCGAAACAGAGCTATAAGAAGGAAATAGATGAAGACTCTATGACTCGCCCATTAATCGGAATGTCCGTTGGGGATGAGCTGGAAGGTTCAACTATTGGTTTTGAAGGGTATAAATTCAAGATAACTGGCGGTTCTGATCATTCAGGTTTTCCAATGGCCCCGGGTGTAGACGGTGCAATGCCAAAACGAATACTCATCGGTCACAGAGGAGTAGGATACAAACCACAAAGGAAAGGGCGGAGAAGACGAAAACGTGTTCGGGGTTCTCTGATTAGTGAAGATATTTATCAGATTAATCTGAAAATTACCGAAAGAGGAAGTAGCCCGATAGAAGAGTTACTGTAAACTAAACTTCGAGGATTCTTATGTCGCCACGAAAGAAGAAAGCGTCAACAAGTAAGACAAAAACTGCCCCAGCGGAATCAACTGAGGTTGATTCGTCTAAATCGCCAAAGACTACGACAAAAAAAACAGTAAAGACAACAAAGGCGACAGCAACGAAAGGAAAGAAAGCTGAAACAAAGAAGACAATTAAAGCTAAGACAAAAAATGCAGCAAAGACAAAACCAACAAAAAGAAAGAAAGCTGCGGCAAAAAAGACAACTAAAACTGCGACAAAGAAAAAAACCTCTACAAAGCCAAAGAAAACTGATGAAATACCAAATC
>NJBF01000093.1 GCA_003144275.1 Candidatus Heimdallarchaeota archaeon B3_Heim | reverse complement strand
AACTCATCGCTCTTTATCGGTATCAATATGATGAAGTCCGTGCCCAACGGTGCTTTAATAGTCCAAAGAAGCGTTTTCACTCCAGAAAGACGTTTCTCCGATCTTTATGTTAAAACCATGCTAGATTTTTATATCTTCGAGGAATTCAAACCCACTTGAGGTAATTTCGATTGAAAATTAAGGCAGTAAAAGTCATCAGTTTTTCCCCAACCGGGGGCTCAAGAAAGGTGGCTGAAACCATCGCCAAAGGCATCCAAGCCCCCATAGAATATGTCGATTTGACCCCACCGAGTGCACGAACCCAGAATTTTCCAGAATCCACCGATGAGCTCACCATCATATCCGTACCTGTCTATGCGGGGCGTGTACCCACCGAAGCCGCCTATCGGATACGCAGACTAACAAGCAACCGGGAACCCTACGGTGCCAAACGTCCACACAAAATCCCCGTTGTCATTGTGGTCACCTACGGTAACCGAGCCTACGAGGATGCACTATATGAATTAGGTGACATCGTCTCGGAAGTAGGATTCCAACCCATTGCCGCTGGCGTCTTCTTATGTGAACACTCGTTTAGCGTCCCCGAGGTGCCAACCGCGCATGGACGACCGGACGCAAAGGATCTGGCTAAAGCAGAAGTCTTTGGAAAACAGATAAGGGCCAAGTATGCGAAAGCTGATACGATTGAGAACCTCTCCCCCGTAACTCCGCCTGGTACAAGCCCATACTCGTTGTCGATGCGGTCTAATCTCACCTGGTACGACTACGGCAAATTAGCCACTCCTTCCACCAACGAGGATCAATGTACGAAATGCGGAACATGTATCGATGTATGCCCTACGGCCGCGATACGAATCCAACATGTGTCATCCAATCCCTCACCAATGATTGGTTATAATCTTCGGTTGATTTCTACCGACCACAATGCATGTATCTGGTGTTGTGCCTGCGTCAAAAACTGTCCCACTGGTGCACGCGTTATGAGCCGCCGCGTCCTTAAATCACAAAGCGACCTGAATAAAGGCTACCAAGACAGAAAGGAACCCGAAACCTACCTCTAACCTAACACCCATGTAAATTCATTCGTGAAGGGATAACTAGAAAAATGATGCTTTTTCCTGGAATCAATCTCTATTCAACCACAGATCTTCGAAGGTGGCTAGTTTGATGACATTGAAACCAATATAGTAATTCAACTAATATGCATCTCCTAGTATAATAATATTTTAATAATTCCTAAGAAGAGGGTAATCAATGATTAAGCTGATGAGTAGGTACTAATCTTGAGATTAGCAACAGTAAATTTGAATTTGACTGAAACCGCTTCTATTGTAACATCCGCAGGAGTTCTACCAATTTACAAAATTAACCGGCAATTAGGTAAAAACTGGAATACAGAATTACTAGAAATTATAACTACAGGACAGCTTAATGAAATAAATGATTGGCATCGTTCCGTTGGTAAGAATGAAATCGAGAAGCTAAAATCTCATATAATTCCGTTTAGGAAGATTAAATTTGCTCCTCCCTATCGTCATCCTAGAAAAATTTGGGGGATTGGACTTAATTATGTGGAACATGCTAAGGATCTACTAGTAAAAACACCACTGGCTGAACCCGCTAGCTTCATGAAACCAGATACAACTATAATAGGATATAAGGATATTATAAGGATACCAGTACAATCTATAAAAACTACGGGTGAATCAGAGCTAGGTATTATAATAGGAAAGAAATGCAAAGATATTGAAACTGAAGATTGGTTAAAAGTAGTAGCAGGGTTTACACCTATTATTGATATGACAGCTGAAGATTTGTTAAGAAAAAATCTAAGATATCTAACACGGGCAAAAAGCTTTGATACTTTTTTTAGCTTTGGGCCACACATTGTAACCCCAGATGAAATTGAAGATATTATGAAGCTACAAGTAGCCACAGTGATCAATGGGGAGATATATGCTGAGAATATAATCTCGAATATGACCTTTCCTCCAGACTTCCTTGTTTCTTTTCATTCCAAAGTCATGACTTTGTTACCTGGGGATATTATTGCTACAGGAACCCCAAGAGCAGTCCAGCTTCATACTGGCGACATAATTGAATGTAGGATTGATGGTTTTACTTCATTGAAAAATTCAGTTATAGATTTGAAGGATAGACAATGATAAAAAAGTGTAAATGCAATTGATGTAACAAAGAACCTGATACAATTGGATGTTTGGTCATTCTAGATAAATAAGTATGTTCCCAGAGTTATTTATTCTTATAATTTCTTTAAACATTGAATGAGTTAGTAACAGTGTTAATCCAGCCTTTTACGGAGTTGGAGTTTGTTGTGAAATACACCAATTCACGGCTGTAAATAATTTTTCTGGGTATGTCCTTTCCTATTTTGTCCTGATGTAAGCTATATTGTCTCAATATATTAAATGCAAGATTTTTGGTGGAAAATAAACCACTAACTCCTTTCTTATATGCCAGTTAAAAGGTTTAAATACTACTTGGCCTATTTGAAAAGGTAAGTAAATCTGAAGGTTAAAAAAAAATGGATTCAGGGAAAAAAAGAAAGAAATTAATGGTAGCTATAACTTCTTGGATGGTAGTAGCAATTTTTGTAGGAATTTTGTTAAATATACCAAATACACCGGTAGATAGAAAGCCAATATTGGCGTTTGATGATAAGAACGTTGCAGCACCTACGATTTATCCGCCCTCTAGAAAAATAAACTCAATCACAGGGCAAACATCCCATGCACCAATAACAATTAGTGGGGATGCAGCTTTTACTAGTGCTAACGGAGTGAGTGCTGGAACTGGAAGCGAATCCGATCCTTATATCATTGCAAATTGGTTCATTGACGGGAGTGGTCGTAATTGCATATGGATTGTTGATACTACCAAACACTTCATTATTGAGAATTGTACCTTGATTAATGCCACATATGTTCAACCGTTTTTCTATGTAGGGATTTCTTTATTCAATGTATCCAATGGTCACATTAGGAGTAATGAATGTAATACAAGTACAAAGGGTATCTCTCTTCACTCTAGTTCCTCCAATACCCTGACCAACAATACCTGTACTAATAACACATGGGGTATCTATCTTCACTCTAGTTCCTCCAATACTCTGACCAATAATAATTGCAGTGATAACTTCGATTCTGGTATCTATCTATATAATAGTTCCTCCAATACCCTGACCAATAATAACTGCAGTAGCAACAATCTTTATGGTATCTGGTTTGAGAGTAGTTCGTCTAACAATACTCTCACTACGAATGTTTTAAGCAGTAATACGAACTACGGGATCTATTTAGTAACATCCACCACTAATATCATTCATAGTAACTGGATCTGGGGTAATGGAGATAACAATATTACTGGAAGTTTATCAGGTAACTATATCTATGAAAACTTCTTCTATCCTTTGGGTGAAGGTGTTATTGATCATGATGGGGATGGGTTAACAGATGTCCAAGAAATAGCCATTGGAACCAGTCCTATAATTGCAGACACGGATGGCGATTATTTTATGGATAGTTATGAATATACTTATGGAACTGACCCACTAGATAGTAGTGATTACCCCACTCCCCCAACTGTAGACATCATCAGTCCCACTAGTTCCGTATATGGTCAAACTAGTGTTACTTTAGCCTATTCTGCATCTAAAGGAACAGTGACTATCTTTACTGATGGTATCGCTAATACCACTGCTCAATCTAGTGGTAGTTTGCTATTCGAACTCGCCGAGGGGACACATAATATTACTATTGTCGTTGTAGATCATGAGATACACATTGCTAAACAAACAGTCATTTTTACGGTTGATATCACCCTCCCAATGGTAAGTATTTCTAGTCCTACAAGTTCTACTTATGATCAGGATAGTGTCACCTTGACCTATTCCGTGTCTGAAGGAACAGTTACGATCTATACAAATGGGGTCGCCAATACTACCGATCAATCGAGTGGTAGCGTACTTTCAGACCTTGCTGATGGGACGTATACCATTACCATTATTGCAGTGGATGAAGCGGGAAATATTGGTATGGCTACGATTACTTTTACCATAGAAACTACTACATCTACTCCCACATCTACAACCATCATTCCAACAACGACTGCAGCATCAGGTTCATTCCCAAGTATATTCCTAATGCTTGTTTCTTTTACTGCTCTAGTGGTTGTTATTCGTAGATTTAAGAAGACATAATTCTGTCTTCTATCCTTTTATTATGTATATACCGATAGTATATACTTTTGTTATCTAAACTAGCCTTTGACGGAGTTGGGAAAAACTGAAACAACATGATGAAACATGTTTATTAGATTCGTTTACTTTAGTTATTCCTAATGTAGAAACCATCATTAGGACAGGAAATTTATTTTTCATATTGAACTATTTATTTTCTATATCAGATAAAGGTAAGTCTTCCTCATGGAAGAATGGATTTTTTAATGTTAAAATTGTAGTTCCTCTCTTATTCACAATGGTACTACTTGTTCCAGAAAAAATATTACTGTTTTTAAATAGATGCTGATCTACTTAACTTGTTTTCTGAAATAATAAATTAGCTAACAATAAAAATTCAGAGAATCATGTAGATATCATAAGAAATGATCTACGAGTATCGAAAACATAAAAAGAAATACTTAACAATTGTTAATTTTTCCATTCACGAAAAGTTGGTAAAAATGAATTACACATTAGATTTCGGGTGGAGGACAAGGGATGTCTAAAATCAAAACTATGACTACATCGTATGAAGAGGTTTTTCTGAATGAAAATGATTTGGAAAAACTGAAATCCTTGATCCAAGGTGATGTACTTCTACCTACAGATACGGAATATGACAGTGCTCGTAGGATTTGGAATGGTATGATTGATAAATGTCCTGCGATGATTGTACGTTGTACTGGTCCTGCAGATGTTATTGACGCGGTTAAATTCGCCAGAAAACACAACATTTTAGTATCTGTTCGAGGTGGTGGCCACAACGTGGCGGGTAATGCTTTGTGTGATGATGGAATGGTGATTGATCTTTCTTGTATGAAAGGTATACATGTGGATCTCAAATCAAATACAGCACGTGCTCAAGCCGGTGTTACTCTTGGAGAGCTTGATCGGGAGACTCAAATTTTCGGTTTGTCCGTTCCGTCTGGTATAGTAACAACAACTGGTATTGCAGGATTAACTCTTGGTGGGGGATTTGGTTATACTTCCCGTAAGTACGGACTTACCATTGACAACCTTATTTCGGTTGATATGGTTACAGCTAATGGTGAATTTCTGACCGCAAGTAATACAGAAAATGAGGACCTCTTCTGGGGAATACGTGGTGGCGGAGGTAACTTTGGTATTGTTACCTCGTTCGAGTATAAACTACAGAAAGTCGGTCCGATAGTTCTTGGTGGGATGCTTCTTCACTCAATGGATAAGGCTCGTGAGTTTTTGCGTTTTTACCGCGATTTCATTGTTGACGCCCCTGATGAGCTTGCAGTAGTTCCACTTCTTCGTCTTGCTCCACCAGCACCTTTCTTACCACAAAAACTCCACGGAAAACCAGTCGTTGGAGTTATAGTTTTATACACGGGGTCTATTGAAGATGGAGAACCAATAATTGCACCTTTAAGGAAATATGGAACACCATTGATTGACGGAATTGGCCCAAAGCCCTTTCAAACACTCCAATCTATGTTAGATACTGGTGTTCTACCAGGCTGGAATTACTACGTAAAATCAGAATACCTCCCTGCCTTTAGCGATGATTTTATTGATACGCTAGTTGAACACGCTTCAAAGATTACGTCACCCCTATCTGTAATTGCTGGTTTCCACCTTGGTGGTGCAGTAAGTCGTATTAACGAAGATTCAACCGCATATAATCATCGAAATGCTGCTTATTCACTCATCCTCAATACCACATGGATTGATCCGAGTGAATCAGATAAGCACATCAAATGGACACGTGAATTTTGGAAAGCTTTGCAACCGTTTTCAATTGGTGGTGCTTATGTGAACTTCATGACTGGAGACGAAAGCGACCGGGTGGCGGCGGCTTACGGTGCGAACTATGCTCGACTGAAACAGATTAAAAAGAAATATGACCCTGAGAACATTTTTCATAATAACCAAAATATCAAACCTACAGTGTGATAGGCGGTTGATTGAAGTGAAAGCAATTCATCATAAGTAATAGCTAAATTTTGAGAATAAATCCTATGTGATGAATCAGGGCTAATATAATTAAAAAAAAGTTGGAGATTGATAAGACATATAGAGAAGCAAATGGAAGGCAAATACTCAATTAGAAAATATTTTGGGAAAAAGCGAATCAGCAATGACGTCGAATTGCCCTCGGACAATAATTCATTGTCATACTTTACGGACAAGATAACAACAAAAATGTTGTGATATCTGCTAGTGCGCCACGAGCGCACTTTTTTTTAATATATAGTCAAAAGTGTGCGCAACTGCACAAAAGATGAGGGTAGGCCCCTCGGAGCCGGCTTACAGGAGCAGGCTTCAA
>NJBF01000012.1 GCA_003144275.1 Candidatus Heimdallarchaeota archaeon B3_Heim | reverse complement strand
AAAAAATCCTTTAATTGTGGTAGTTAATCTCATATGACTCCCCGTCTGCCTAGAGATTTCAAATCCAAATCTTTTTAATAATTTGGATAATTTCTGCCCGCTAATATTACGCGGGATTTTCATAAAGTTATAACCTATTCCTTTACAAAATGTAACCGTATAATGCGAGGTCTTTCTTTCTCATCAAAATGACATTTTATGGCATCTCTAATTGAATCCTTTAATTCAGTAAGATTATCAGCTTCAGTATGGATAGAGGCTTCTAAAGCTCTTGCTTCATAACCGCCTTCTAAAGATTCTTCAATAAGGAATATTATCTCATTCATTATTCTTATCAGACTTTTCTAATTTATCTACAAAATAAAAAAAACATTGAGAATATTATTTTATTTCCTATATTAATTCAAGAAATTCTGAGAATTAAATTTTATTATTAAAAAATACATCTAATAATTAATGAAAATAAAATCCAACAAAATGATGAAATATTATATACAAAATGGGTTCCTGCTGGAAGATTTATAAAAATTTTAATGTTATTTGCACGTATATTAATTGGTTCTCTCGGGATTATAGTTACTGCTTTCATACCCATAGAGTTGGTATTTATAGGGATTATATGCGGTGCTGTAAGTTTGTTTATTTTAGACTAGAATTAAAAGCAGTAGGAAAAGAAGAAAGAATTGAATATACCCTGAAATGGAAACGATTATAATCATTATTCAATAAATTAACTAACAATATCAAAAATTATATTAATTTTAAGCAGAAAAATATTAATAGTAATTTTGTTTCTATTATTTTTCTCTCAGATATAAATAAAGGATCTTAAATATTTGAGTAAAAATAATATACTGAGAACAATTTTTTTTATAATACAATACAATTTTATATCTTTTAAGAATAACAATTGAGGGATAATAATGGAGGAATTAACTGGGGAATGGGTTATTTTAAAAGAAGATGAAATAATTGAAAGAAATCTTGATATTAAAGTCATTCTTGAACTAGAAAAAAAAATAAAAGACAAGATATAACCATCTCAAAAATTCCATCTACTTGTAACTGCTTCTACTGATGAAATAATTATAAGAAATGTATTAAAATTAAATTGATTATAATACAATAAAATGGAATGGATTCTCCTTTGGTATAATGAACAGAATAGCAATGGTGAGTGCAATAACTACAAATGGAGCTAGGTAGATTTGTCTTCGTAGTGCACGGATGCGCTTAATTGCTAGCCAATCTTTCAATACATAAGCCTGCCAAGGGGGCTTCCCAATAAAAACAGTTTTCCCCCTTAGGTTTTCATTAGTTAGTTCAGGAGGTTCGATGGTTTTACTCCCTACGATATCTGACATTTTTACTTCGATAAAAGATAACACGGGCATAATATCTGTTATATCATCCATAGGTCTATATTTCGCTGCAATAATACCTGTAATAATAGCAAGTATAACAGACTCCGAAATTAGAAACATTAAGGCTAGCCAACTCTCCCAAGGAACACCTGAGCGGAAGAAAAAGCCCGTAGCTGCTACTGCTGTATTAATAAGTGGGAAAAGAATGTGTATCCAAACATCACAAGACTACGTGGTAAATAACAAACTCCGAGTAAGTAACGCGAAAAGATGACAACTTCCTCCTCATGGCGATAGTATTTAACTAAAGAGCGTATCACATCAAGTGCATAGAAACATGCAGCCAGTAAATGACCTTTTTTCCCTTCTGTCTCTAATGCTTGCTTTGCTCGACGTCCAAACCGGTTATCGTGCGCGGGATGACTTCTAATACGGACAGAAGGAAAGTCATTATTTGCTAGGAACTGGGCTATCAGTTTAGCTTGAGTATCCTTGCCCGATCCATCTCCTCCATCGACAATGATAAAGAATGGACGATGATGTGGGTTTATCATTATTTTTCTACTGGGAGAAATCGGAGTTTTATTTTTTATTATTTCATTGGAGACAATTTTAAAGAAGGATCGAAGTAAAGAGGGTTTAACATGTCCAATCAGCAAAATAAGCATCCTAACATCTTTTTATCGGCAGACGATGGCATCTATTCTAAAGGAATTAAAAGTTTAGCCACAGAAATGCATAGTCGCCGCTATAATATTACAGTTATTGCTCCTCGAACTCAACGGTCAGGGGTGGGAAAAGCAATTACCTTCGAGGAACCAATTCGTGTTGAAGAAATTCCCTTAGATTATCTTCAGGGGGCACCTGGATGGCGAATAACGGGAACACCAGCCGATGCGGTTATTCACGGAATATATGATCGAACTCAGAATAAGGACCAACCTCCCTTTGATTTAGTTGTAGCTGGAATCAATGCAGGAGAGAATACCTCAGTTCACTCAGTATTGACCTCTGGTACGTGTGCAGTTGCTTTTGAAGCGTCAATACTAGGAAAACCAGCGATTGCGTTCTCCCTAGATGTTCATGACTCACTTTTTTTTGATGATAGACAAGCAATTGCGGAATATGAAATCGCGGCTAAAATCGCCTGTGATATGATAGAAAAAGTCGTTGAAAATGGACTACCGAAAGAAGTGGCCTTTCTCAATGTAAACTTCCCTGACAATGTCACCTTGGATACTCCTATCAAGATTGTTCGCCTTTCTCCAACTAAATATCTCGATTATACCATTAAAAAAGAGGATCCCCGAGGAGTAGCTTATTATTGGATTTGGGGGGACCGACTTGAAGTTCCTCGAGGAACAGACGCTTATACCGTATTAGAAGAGAAGAGCATTAGTCTTAGCCCTGTAAGTCTAGACTTTAATTGTGATTTAGCAAAGGTTAAGCCAAACCTCAAATTTCTCCTTTCTTAGAATCAATAAATGAAAAGAAATACAATTCTGGTTCTTCAGTTTTAACAAGCGAGCTTTTATAAATAGTGGAGTAAGAAAGAAATTAATTACTAAATCGTATTTATTCCGATTTAAGTAGGAGACTAGATCAATCATGGGTATCTTGGATAAGTTGACGTGGAAAGAGTACTTCCTCATTGGAGGATTGATGATTATATGGGCGGTTGTGATTTATGCTGGTTTTACTAGCTTCACAGATAATGATATTGTAACATTTGGATTCGCTCTTTTCTTGGGTGTAATATTTACTGGGGCGTTATTCATCTTAATTGCGCTAATTGATAGAATCTTTTGAATTTCTGTGTGGATTTCCTTTCCTGAAACTAGGTTGTGCATTCATCACAAGTAATAAGCAACATGGATGACGGCCCACTAATGGAGAAACTTGTAGAGAAGGTATTGGAGAGAAGTAAAAGAGCAATTGCAAAAGCAATTACTTTAGTGGAAAATCACCCCGATGAGTGCGAATTATTCATCAAAAAAATATTTCCCCACACTGGCCATGCTTTGGTAGTTGGTATCACTGGTCCCCCGGGATCAGGAAAGTCGACTTTAGTAAACAATCTGGCTATAGAATTTCGAAAACGTGGGAAAACTGTGGGGATCATTGCAGTTGATCCTACTTCACCGTTTAGTGGGGGAGCTTTACTTGGGGATCGAATTCGAATGGACGAATTAAGTGGAGACCCAGATGTATTCATCCGCTCAATGGGTTCGCGGGGAAGTCTTGGAGGATTATCACGAGCAACTATGGATGCTATTCGTGTTCTTGATGCATCAGGTTTTGATTTGGTTTTAGTTGAAACCGTCGGAGCAGGACAAAGTGAGGTAGAAATTGTTCGAACAGCTCATACTACCATTGTTATAGGAATCCCTGGTACAGGTGATGCTGTCCAAGCTATAAAGGCTGGAATTTTAGAAATAGCAGATATCTACGTCGTGAATAAGAGTGATCGACCTGGTGCTGAGGAAATTGCGAAAGAACTCAGGTTATTACTAACCCTTGATCCTCATTCCAAAGATGAAGGACGTTGGCAGGTACCTGTGATCCCTACTACTAATCTTCCACCAATAATTAGCGGGATCCAAAAATTAGCAGATACTATTTTAAAGCATGAATTATTCCTCAACGATCCAAAAAATGCCCAGTTTGCCTTTGAGCAGGAAAAAATCCGTAGAAAAAATGAGATTCATGAGATAATAAAGGTAGAAATTTTCGAAAACATGTTAACCTCATTGATTGGCAAGCAGGAATGGGAAAAACTTCTTCAGGAAGTAATCTCCAAAAAAACAGATCCATATTCTGCTGCTCGTTCCATTATGGATCCTCTATTCCGCTGATTCCCTATTCATAATTCTTAAGAGAAATTATTCGAATATTCTGCAATGGCTAAAAATTTAAACCCTAGCATTCTAGTCGAATCTATTCAAATTGAGTCTGTAGGAAGATCCTGTATGAGCTCTAAATCACCAATTGATAAAGTTTTATCTCCAATAACAATCGTATCAACAGTAATTTTACGTGAAGGAAAATCTATTCCTCAAAAGTATCGGAATATGATTGCTATAGGATTATATGGATTTGCCAGTGCATTACTTGTTTCTTTGGTTCTTGTCTATCTTAATACATGGTATCTCCAGGGTACTTTAGGTGTAGATAAGACCATAGCTGGAACGATATTCAGTTATTCAGCAGCTGCTGGATCTATTGGTTTATTACTAGCTGTAGTAGTAGGAGGAGCCTTCAGTGATGATTATCGATCAAAATATGGCGCACGAGCCCCATTTATGCTGACTGGTACACTAATCACAGGTGGAGTCCTATTCCTTGTCCCCTTATTCGTTTCAATATTTCCAGAGAGTTTCTACATTATTCTCTTCCCTCTTCTGTTTTTCATTATTGATGCTGGGATAGGGCTTGGTTCTTCTCCAACTAATGCACTCTTATCTGAACTGTTTACACGAGAGCAACGTGGTTGGGTTGGACTGGTAATCGCAGGATTTACAACAATTGGATCCTTCGTCGGACTTGTTGGATTAGGTTTGATAGCTTCCCGGGAGCACGCAACAATAATCTTCCCCTTTGCGGGAATTGTAATATGTTTGATTGGTGTCATTATCTTTTTCTTGGTTGAAAAAGTAAATCCACCCTTTGACCCTATTGATAGCACAATGGATGACATAAAAAATACGCCAAAATACCTCTTATCATTCGGAGGACAAGATTTCGGGAAAATGCTAATTGTCCAGAGTTTTTGGGGTTTTTCTGTCGCAGCCGTTTCAATTTACTCAATAATTCATTTAACAACCCCTGCTGCTGAAGCTGCATTAGGTAAGGGTAATGAGGTAATGGTATTAGTCATTACTGGTATAGTTGCAGCTTTAATGGCCATTCCTGCTGGCCTGGTCATTAAAAAACTCGGAAAAGTAAATACGGCGTTGTTAGGTTCAATCATTTATGCATTTTATTGTTTTCTCTTTGCATTTATCGAAATAGGAGACTATTACTCCCTGCTACTGGTAATTGCAGCAGTTGGTGGTATAGGTGCCATTTTTATTGAATCTGTTCGAATTTCTCTACCTGCGGATCTAGTACCAGAAGGAAAAGAAGCCCAATTTATGGGCCTGAATAAGTTTGCGACGAAATGGACTCAACCAATTGTTACTACATTGGGTGCTCAAATCTTAGTTGTATTTGCTGATCAGTATCCGACGATGATAATATTTAACTTAGCTGGAGTATCTGCATTGCTTGCTAGTGTCTTTCTCTTCCTAATTAATTATGAGAAGATGCTTAAAGACGAATATCAAAACTTCTATAAACGATATGTACGTACTCGAGGCCTTATTGGAGGGCATATCGGTGAATTTACTAATGGGATATTATCCAAATTTAGCTAATGATATCTAGGTAAATTTGATTTTCCTCCCTCTTTTTCCCCGATATAACCTAGCGAATGAAGGACATTAAAAATGTCTAACCTTTTCCTAATTCGTTCTTCATGAGACTAATGGCTGAGCTCACTTCATCTATACTAGCACCATCTTCAATCGTGCTTAAATCGCCTAGGTCTTTGTTTTCATAAACACCTTTCAAGATTCGACGCATAATCTTCCCAGAACGAGTCTTAGGCAGCATAGTAACAACTTCGACTGCTTTTGGGGATGCAATGGGACCAACTTTGTCACGTACAATTTGAATAATTTCCTTCTTCATTTCCTCTGTACCTTGGAATCCTTGTCGAATAACAACAAACGCTATGACCACTGTCCCTTTAAGTTTGTCATCAACACCAACACAGGTAGTTTCGGCAACCGCATCATGGGCTGAAACCGCTTCTTCTATCTCACGTGTTCCCAAGCGATGGCCTGCTATCTTGATAACCTCGTCAGCCCGGCCAAGAACCCAAAAATAGCCATCTGAATCCCGAATAGCATAATCTCCAGTATTATAAAGGTGACCAGGAAATACTTCCCAGTAAGTTTGTTTATATCGCTCATCATCTCCATAAACCGTTAACAAATTTCCAGGGGGTAAGGGAAACTTCCCCACGAGAAATCCTTTTTCTCCGGGAGGTAGTTCATTTCCTTGTTCATCGACAACAATAAGATCCCATCCCATCGCAGATTTTGTTGGTGAACCTGGTTTGGTCGGGAGATATTCAATACCGGGATTGTTTGTCAGCATTGGACTACCACTCTCCGTTTGCCAGTAGTGATCAATAATTTTCACTCCTAGTGTTTTTATTCCCCATTCATAGGTGGGAACATCGGTTGGTTCCCCTGCTAAGAAGAAATAACGAATTGAAGAGAGATCCCTATCAGTTATCCATTTTTCAGGGAATTTCTTCAGAATTCTAAACGCTGTTGGAGCGGAAAAAACCACTGTTACACCATATTTTTCAATAACACGCCACCAAGCATCTGGATTTGGGTAAATAGGAGTACCTTCAAATAAGACCGTAGGTATCCCGACTAATAATGGTGCATACACTATGTAAGAATGGCCTACTACCCACCCAATATCAGACGTGGAAAAGTAGACATCCCGACCTGGTTCACAATCATAGATCTGTTTCATCGTAGCATGTAATGCTACCATATAGCCGCCTGTATCACGTAAAACTCCTTTCGGTTTACCAGTTGTTCCTGATGTGTACAATATATACGATGGATCAGTTGAATCCATGACTTCTGGTTCTACAAAGTTCATCCCTTTTTCTTCTAGTAAGGTTGACCAGTCAAGATCTCTTCCCTCGACCCAATTGATGGTTGTGTCTAGTTCTCGATTATATAGGATAACATTACGAACTTTCTTTGTGGCTAGCTCTAACGCATCATCCACGATTTCTTTGAGTTTGACTACTTTGCCCATTCTTGAACCTGCATCACACGTTAAAAGCAGTTTTGGTTCTGCATCATCGACTCTTCCTGCAAGAGATTCCCGGCTGAAACCTGCGAATACAACTGAATGAATAGCACCAATTCTAACACAAGCTAGCATCGCAATAATTGCTTCGGGGATCATTGGCATGTAAATGATAATTCGGTCACCTTTAACTACCCCCAAATTTTTTAAAACGCCTGCAAACCGGTTTACTTCTTTATATAAATGAAAATAGGTGTAAACACGTGATTGGTTAGTTTCAGGTGACTCCCAAATTAATGCAGCTGTTCCACGTTTGCTGCTTAAGGCGTGACGATCCACTGCGTTGTAACAGAGATTCGTTTTTCCCCCTGGGAACCAGCGAAAAAACGGGTAATCGGTTTCTAGAACTTTTTCATATTTTTGATACCAGTGAAGTTTCTCTGCTTCTTTTGCCCAGAAAATTTCTGGTTGTTCAAGTGATAGCTTATGTGCTTCTTCGTATGAGTTATACATTAAGTAATTCTTCCCTTTCATTGAATTATTGGAAATATTCTCTCGTATTTCGAAGAAAAAATTGATTTTTAAATTATTTTTGAGATTTCTATTTTCCTAACGAAATTTATTTGAGAATGTGACTATGCGGGTGCGAACAGTTATTAATTTGTAGAATTTCCGCACATTATCATCTCTCACCAAGCATTGGTTACTGGAACGGAGCCTATTGACAAAGATACTAGTCATTTCAGATTTACATCAAGGAACATCCATTACTCCACCTGCTGGTATTCGTGTTGTCACTCAAGAGCGTCTTATTGAAAATCTCATTGCACGCAGTCCTGACGCGATTTTAATTGCAGGTGATTTCCAAGATTATATGTGGAATGAAGGAAAATCTGATGAGTCAGTGTCGTTGGTAAAGAAACGCATAGAATCAGATCCTGTTATAAGTACATTAAACAACGCCGATTCTCCTGTTTATTTTGTTTGGGGAAACACCGATATAATGGATTGTGAAAAGGAAACAACTGAAACACCCCTAACAGACGAATTGAGAGGTTGGTTTACCACTGAATTTTCTAATTTTAACGACTGTCATAAACAAATCCATCAGATGTCAGATTTCACTATCATTGGCTATCAGGATGCCAATAAAACTGATATCTATTCCTCGGGTAAATGTTGGGAAGAAACTGCAATCCATCATGAATTAAGACCAATTATTGAAAAATTGTCCAATGAACAGAAGAAGCAACTAATCATTCTCACGCATACTCCTCCTCGGGGAATCCTCGATTTTTCGTCTCTTGGATCACGACATATAGGATCCTTTTATCTTCGTGAGATCATTGATGATTTCCAACCTAAATTATCCGTGTTCGGACACGTTCATTATTTAGGGGGATATAATAAATATTGTGGAAGGACCCAATGTATTAATGTTAGTTCTTTTGGTCTAGCAGTCTCTCATGATATTCTCTTTGGCCAATCAGCTTTTGAAATACTGCTTGATTCGAAATCTGAAGATATTTCAACATCTATGATTGTCCCTCATTATTGGGAAGATAAAAAAAAGCATGCATTTGTTGAATATCGTAGTTGTCAAGGATGTGGACGCTATGCACCATTTGCAAGAAGGCAGTTTAAATATTGTCGGATCTGTTTGGGGTCACGTCGCATTCAAAATCAAGAAGCCGCATCTAAAGTGTGAAATAAAAAAGAAAGTTTTCCAGCCTAACGGGTGGAAAGAATTTTTGAGAGGAATTTTTTCAATCGCTCATTTGGAGGATTAACCAGTGTATCAGGGCCCCCTTCATATAAGATCTCTGCTTCATCCATAAAGACGACCCGATTGGCAACTTCCCGAGCAAATGGTATTTCATGACTTACAACAACCAGCGTATACTGATACTCAGTAACGAGTCGTTTCATTACTTCAAGAACCTCGCCTGTTAGTTCTGGATCAAGAGCGGAGGTGGGTTCATCAAAAAAGATTAATTTTGGTCTCATGGCTAATACCCGTGCAATGGCTACCCGTTGTTGTTGTCCTCCTGATAATTCACCTGGATAGCTATTGAGTTTATCAGAAAGGTTAACGGTTTCTAGAACATCTTTAATTCGATCCTGAATCTCTTCATCTGGTAAGTTTAACACTTGTTTCAGGGCCAAATGGATATTATTTTTGACAGTCAGATGCATAAACAGATTGAATGCTTGGAAGACCATACCAATGTTTTTACGCACTGAGTCAATGTCAATATCTACAGGTGCCTCACTATTGAATATAAGTTCACCATCAAAATATACCTGTCCCTCCGTAGGAGTAATTAAAAGATTCATGCAACGCAATAGTGTAGATTTACCACTACCAGAACTCCCTATGACAGCTACGACTTCTCCAGGCATTATTCGTAAGTTTATGTTTTGAAGTGCAACAAGTTCACCCCCACGTGTTCTAAATGTCTTTTTTAGATTTTTAACTTCAATTAACGCGTTAGTCATGATGAATCCCCAGTCCTGGTATTCTATACCTAATTTCGAACTTCTTCGTTAATCTTGCAAGACTATATGCCATTACAAAATAAAACATTGCTGCTGCCAAAAAAATCTCAAAAGCAAGATAATAAAAAGCCGACATATTTCTGGCTGCTCGTGTTAACTCCCATGTCGAAATGGACGATGCTAGTGAGCTATTGAGAATAATATTAATTCCTTCATTAGTAAAAGGAGGAATAATAATGCGTAGTGCTTGTGGTAAAATCACAAATCGCATAGTTTGAGTCGTGGTCAATCCCAAGGCTCTTGCTGCCTCTGTTTGACCTGTTGGAATAGCTAAAATCCCTCCACGAATGATTTCAGCTTGGTAGGCGGCAGTATTTAGTGATAATCCGATAATTGCAGCTTGAATATATGTAAATGTGAATCGTTCGAATCCAGGGATGGCCAAACCTTGTATCATAGGAGGGATTCCGAAAAAGATAATAAAAAGTTGAACTAGTAATGGAGTGGAGCGAAAAAAATCGATATAAGCTTGAGAGAATATTTTTAATCCCCATACTCGACCAGGCCGCACTAGAACAATCGCTAAAAACATAGCAATGAAAAATCCTATAGCAATACTGCTCAAAGAAATCTGTAGGGTAATTATAGCAGCATCGGCTAATGCTCGTATTATTATGACCCATTTATCTCCAGATATAAAGATGGGTGAAAACTGTAGTGAGAAGGGTGAAATAATATCAATAATCGCCAGAACGGGATTAAAAACTGATAGAACCCAAAATACGAAATTTATAACAATCATGACGATATCAAAGTAGTAAGCCCGCTCTCCGCTGAATAAAGGGAGCTGTAGGCCAAAATTCTCAAAACCAAAGAATGTCCAACCTAGCTTATTCACTGAAAATTCATAAATAAACCCTATTCCACATAAAAACAATAGAAATGATAGTATCCACCAACCAAAATTACTCTTAGACGGTCGTATCGCTGAATATTTACTCGTTGATTCCAAAAAATTAACCTCACAAATAAGAATTGAAAAAAAAAAAGAAAATGTGAGCTATAAGTAGTTTACAGCTACATTATTTCGAACTATCTTTTTCTTCGAATTATTGGTATAATACCAATCGCGAAGACAAGGAGAAATTCAAAACCAGGGGCTGCCCCACCAGTATACCAGACATACTCGATAGCAACATCAAAAACGGTGCCAGTAAAACCAGCGTCTGTATAAGCCTCTTCACCAAACCATTTAACGTATATTGTACTGTACAAATTCGTGGGGTTTGGATTATTCTCATCTGCACCAAGAAGGCCATCAATTACATCGTTTAAGGCATCTTTTAAATCAGTATCGCCGTTACGACATGCAAACCCGAAATCTTCAGGAGAATATGTGTCAACAACTTTTGTGGCACCACTTTCCAATTCATCTTGGGCCAAAACAGCATAATCACCGAGTACAACATCTACAGATCCCTGTTTTAGTGCTGCGATTGCTTGTAGGATATTATCGAAGGTCTGGAGGGTAACACTGGTGTTCAAATTTTCTTGAACCCAAATATCGGAAGTTGTACCAGATTGCACACCAATTATAATCGATGCATTCAGATCAGTTTCAGTCAATATTCCGAATTCATTTGCTGTTGGAACCAAAATTGCCTGGTAAGATTTGTAATACCAGCGAGTAAAGTCAACTTCTACTTCACGTTCTGCGGTAATAGTCATTGCAGAAATAATTACATCAAATTGGCTTGATTTAAGATTTGGAATAATTGGATCCCATTCAGAAGTCACAACTTTGAGGTCAACACCAAGGGCAATAGCCACTTGATGGGCCAAATCAATATCAAAACCTTGTGCTTGCTCTGATGTTGCATTATACTCCTCGAATGGAGGGTAAGTCGTATCAGAACCAATAATTAGATATCCTCGATCCTCAATCTCAGCTAATGTACCGGTAGCTCCCTGTGCAGGAATAGTTGCCGTGATACTAATTAGAGCGAATACACTTAGCATTAAAATTGGAATGAGAACTAGATTTCTTCTATTCATTATTATTTACCAACTTTCTACGTTTTTTCTTGTTAAATCTTTACGTCATTGATAATCGTAAGATTCGTTACCAGATAGGTTTTGAAGTGAATAAAAGGTTTACTATGAGGGGAAAAATCAGAATCCAAAGGAGGTTTGAAATTAGGCTACCGTTGGTATTACACCATTTAACAGAATCTTTTGTGTTTTTTACTGATTTACGCAATAAAAAAAAGTTGGTGAGATGAAGAGGCAACAATCGAAATACAACGAGGGGAGAGGATGAATAAGAGTAAGAAGCCGACTTAAAAAATTATAATGCACATATACTAGTCTTTCTAGTTGTTTCTCCAATTACATTTATTTACTTCTAGTAGATATTACGAGTGTATTAGCTAGGTATTTAAAGAAAAATCAAGTCGGTTTGATTATTGTGGTAGGTATGAACGATTCTTCTAGCAAACTAAATCGAATGAATGATGTTCCTAGTAAACCCAATAGAAGAAAATTGACTTTAGGTGACTTTACAACAATTATAATGACCCAAATCTCCGCACCTGATAAACCTCTTGAAGCTCCTTCAATTAAGACGCAAAAAACCCATCATGCCAAATAAAATGTGTATTCTGAAAGATTCAATTCTTTTTGAAGAAATTTAAGATCTTCTAGGATAGATGGCATTATTGGTATTCCCGTCTTTTCCCGCTCAATTTCCGATATATATTCCTTTTCACCTGCAGTGAAAATCCGATCCTGACCAGGTGCTTTTTTAGATTCTCGTAGTCCTCGTAGGATAGATCCACTTATCGTTTTGAATGTTTGTAATGGAAGGAATCCTTCAATATCTATTGCAAGGAAAAAATGTCCAAGTTTGTACCCTTTATCTAGGGTTAAATCCTTCATGAATGGTCCATCAGACAATGCAGCAGAGAGAATTTCTACAGCAGCTGCATAACCATATCCTTTATGACCACCCAATATTTCACCTGCTCCTCCAAGTGGGAGTAGTGCGTTAACTCCACTAATCAAATCCCCTAAGATCTGTCTACTATCGGTTGCAAGCTCCCCTTCATCTGTAGTAACCCATCCTTCAGGAACTGGTTCATTAGTGCGAGCTTTAACCTCAACCTTTCCCCGCTGAGTTATTGATGTAGCACAATCGATTAAAAAAGGGAAATTCTCATCCGTGGGAATTCCAATGGTTAGTGGATTAGTACCCATCATTGCATCTACTCCAAATGTAGGAGCAATGGAAGGCCTTGCATTTGTACACGTAATTCCGATCATTCCTTCCTTTATTGCCATTAAGGAATAATAACCCGCAATACCATAATGCGTACTATTTCCAACAGATACAGCTCCTGTTCCAAACTCTTTTGCTTTTTTAATAGCTAATTCCATTCCCCGATACGCGGCAACATGACCCATTCCGTGGCCTGCATCAATTCTTGCAGTAGTCGCTGTTGCCTTTAGAATTGTGAGGTTGGTCTTTGGGGATTGAACGCCTTGTACAATTCGATCATAATACATTTTTAGACGCTGACATCCGTGACTCTCTATCCCACGTAAATCACTTCGAATTAAAACATCCGCACAAATTTCAGCGTCCTTTACTGGCACATCTAACTTAATGAAAACATCTTTCATGAAATTAACAAGTGTGTCTGCAGGAATATACTGTGCTTCTTGCTTGTTCATTTACCACATACTCCGATCGTTTTTGCTTCACTGTTTAAGCTAAATTTAGTTCATTTTTTACTTCCTGAAATGAAGCTTTTTTCATTGTAAGATCTTTTAATGAACGGAGATTCTCTCGCGTTCCAATTAATATTACTCCTCTCAGTTTCTGATTCTTGAAAAAAAGTTTCCGATAGATTCCTCGATCAAAATCAAGAACTACCCCTTTTTCTTCCACCCCAGATTCCATTGTTACATCTCCTATTGATGTTAAGTCTATTCCTGCCACTTTAAGGGTTGTCCAAGGAACCGTTCCAGGATATTGGATTTCTTTCCCAAGGATATTTAGGGCTGCGATCCGTGCTTGGTCAATGGCAGTTGGAATGATACCAAATTTTGATCCTGGAAATGACCCTATATCTACAGCATCCCCTGCAGCATAAATATTCTTCATCGAGGTTTTCATGTGAGGATCTACACTAATCGCATATTTCCCTAATGTTAGTCCAGCTTTATTTGCAAGACTATTGTCATTTTGTATACCAGTCGCATTGAGGAGGAACTCACATTTGTACTTAGATACCCCAATTACATCTTTAATTTCAATGGTCATTTTCTCCCCATTTCTCTGAATTTTTTGACATGTGGAGTTAAAGAGGAATCGTGTGTCCAGAGATTTATCCAGAATTTTATTGAAGAAATATCCTCCTTCTCCATCCAATTGTTTTCTGAGCAAATAAGGAGATCTATCAATAATTGTGGGAGCTATTCCAATTTCTGAAAGTGCCTTCGCTAATTCTACCGATAACAATCCACCACCCAGAATAGTTGCTTTCTTCGTCTCACAATTGAGAGCCTTTTTACGAATTTTCAATGCGTCGTCTATGGATCGTAGACAATAAACGGGACCATCATGAATGCCAGGAATGGGGGGAATAAAGGGTTTAGACCCTGTAGTAATGAGCAGTTTATCATAAGATAATTTGGTACCGTCCTCGGTAATTACAAAATTATCCTTGTTTTCAATCCCTATTACTCTTTTGTTAAGTACAAGATTAATGTTATGGTCAATATACCATTTCTTGGGATATCTAATAACGTTTTCTGGTTTTTCTCCCTGTATTATCTTGTAGATGATAGGACGGGGGTAAAATGGATATGGATCTTCAGTAATCATCGTGATCTCCAGATCTTCCTCATTTTTGAGGAATGTATTCACCGCGGAGAATCCTGCATGTCCTGACCCTATGACGACCACTTGCATATACTTCCACCTTTGTAGGAGAAACCGAAAGTTTTCTGTAATTCGTATTCTAAGTAATTATATCTAGAGACGATAAGTATCCAGTACCGTTTTTCTGATATGTTTTTTCTTTAAATCTAAAATATATATACAAATGAATAGAGTTGATTTTATAATTAGATCTATTTTGTTGAATTAAACGTAAAAAAAGATTTTGAGTCGATAGTTTGGTACCAGAAAATCCACAAGTTGCCTTTAGATATCCCGCTGATATATTTCTTGAGGTAGGGAAAACATACTACTGGTGTGCCTGTGGACGATCTAAGAGTGAACCATTCTGTGATGGTTCTCATAGAGGGACTGGGATTAAACCTCTTTCTTATCAAGTAAAAACATCTAAAACCGTTCATTTGTGCCAATGCAAATATACCCAAAATCCTCCGATTTGTGATGGCTCACATAATACTCTTCCAGAACTTGATTGATTCTTTGGAAATATTAGTCCAAGAACTCTTCAATTTTCTATTTTAGTATTTATTTGATGACTTTAATTGTCGTTTGAGTTCAGGTAGTAATCCACCTGATTCCAATCGTCGTAATAAGAATGGTTCTAGAGGTTTAAAGTGAATCTTAGTGGAACCCTGTTCCAAAATATCCAAAAACCCTTCTCTTAAACTTATCTTAACAGACAATCCATTTTTTACCATCTTAGTAATATTTGGAATGGATATGACTGGTAACCCTACATTGATGGCATTTCTGAAGAATATGGAACCAAAAGATTCAGCCACAATTGCTGCTATTCCAATGTATTTTAACCCTGCAGGCGCTTGTTCCCGAGAGGAACCTGATCCAAAGTTTGTTCCCGCTACCAATATTGCTGGAAGTTCAAACTGACTATGTATTTTCTGAATTTTGTTTACAAATTCAGGGTCTTGACCACTCATGACAAATTGAGAGAAATAACTTGGATTGGGATTGTCTAAATATTGAGATGGCATAATCAGATCAGTATTGATGTTATCCCCACATGTAATAATGATTCCAGTTATTGAAAGTATATCAGGGTATGCAGAGTTACTCATTGGTTCACCCCTGGATCAGAAATAAAACCTGAAATAGCTGATGCAGCTGCTGTTGCTGGCGAAGCAAGATAGACATTTGTTGTTTCATCTCCTCCCATTCTTCCCTCAAAATTTCGATTAGTTGTTGTTAATCCACTCATTCCCTTTCCCAAGAGGCCAATTGATCCCCCAAAACACGCATTACATCCAGGATAGATAATTTTGCATCCTGCATCCAGAAAAATTTTAATTAATCCCTCATTCTCTGCTTGCTGAAAGATGGAATGAGAACCAGGTGAAATAAGCGTATTTATTCTCACTGTATTCGTTCTGAGAATTTTTCCAACTACTCGAAGATCCTCAATCCGAGAATGTGTACAACTTCCTATATAGATTTGATCTGGGACGATATCAGCTAGTTAACATGCTGGAACAACATTATTGGGACGGTGTGGTTTTGCAACTAGTGGGATTACAGTCGTTAAATCACAGATTTCCTCCCTCTCATATATGGCCTCACTTCCCATAGTGACTGGTCTAGGTATACGCTCTAGCTGAAGCTGAGTTAGAAATTGTTCTAATGTAGGATCGAATGGAAAAATTCCTGAAGTGGCACCCAATTCTGCCACCATGTTTGCCATAGTTTGCCTGCTCGCAATCGAAAAGTCCAACGGACACGTGAATTCAACTGAATGTCCCACAGCGAAATCTAATCCAAATTTTTTTAACAGAGATAATGCTAAATCCTTGGCTGATGAATATCCCTGTAATTTTCCTTTTAAATTAATGTGGATAGCTGGAGGGACTGTTAACCAAGTTTTCCCAGTAATTAGAATTTCCAGTAAATCACTACCTCCAATCCCCTGCGAAAAAGTGTTTAAAGCACCATGGGTAGTTGTGTGAGAGTCTGTACCCATAATGACATCACCAGGTGATACAGCACCGAGTTCCGTCAAGAGAATATGACCAATTCCAGTACCAGGTTCGTAAAAAGGTAATCCATGTTTTAAACAGAATTCACGGATAGATTGATGAAGGTTAACATAAGCAGTATTTGTTCCTATTCCTCCATGATCCATAAAACATTTGATCGAATCCGTTCTCAAAGATCCATGGATTGAGCTTGCTTTTAAGATGTTCATTTTTGGGATTACTACAGCTGCAAGCATTTCATTAGTAAGGATTTGATCAGGTGTAAGTTCAAGACGTTCCCCTGACTTAATCGTTTGATCTAATTTCTGTGAAAAGAGGCCTTCAGTCATGGTAAGGTATTCAGCTTTCCACTTTGTTATTGGTGTCAAGATGTTCATCTGAATGTCAATATAGTTATACATCCGATCTAAATGCTTCAAGAAGTCTCTGAAGCATCAGAGATATCTCTTTAGGATAATATGCGGGAGGGGAGATAGTACTATCGATTTTTATAAATGCAAGGGGGGGATTGTGGAAGTTATAATCTTTAAATTTAAGTTCCATCATTTGCTTGTCCTTATTCGGATCGAATAACTCAATTATGCTGAATGGATCATAAATTTTTTTCATTTCAATCATTAGTTGTTGGGTTTTTTTATCCTTAATAGAACCGATTATTACTAATTCAATTGCGCTCTCAATTAATCGTTGATTCGCAATTACAAATTCAGGTGGAAAGGGGGCTTCACGAGAAATACCAAAATTAGAATAATACGATGTGACACAATTCGTTGCTAATTCGCGATATGGACGATGAGTGGGTTTTTCAGTTAAATGAGAAAGGGTCACAAGATTGTTAACCATAAATGCATTATCACGAATTGGAAATAAATTCTTCATTAAAGGACCAAAGTCTGTTTCTGGGATTGACACACGATCTTTGAAAAGATTGTTCTTTAGATCGAAGTAGTGCTCTATAATTAGGTTTACAAATGATATGGCTCTTTTTCGATAAATAGCTCTTCCAGTAAAAGAATAAAGTTGAATAAAGAGATTCAGATACGCTGCTTGATCCTGGAGAAGAAATTGTTTATAGGGATGACGTTTACCTGAACTCAGTTCATGGGGGATACCATAAGGAGTTTCACTCTTCCTTAATCTCTTCAAAACACTTGATTTGATCTTATCCAGTTCTTTCTTATGAGTAGGAAGGTCTATTATCCCTTCCACTTCATATAATAAGCTTATAATTTCGCAGTTGCCCCTTGAGAGAAAGAGTTCATTTGTAAGGTCATATAGGGGATGAGCCAGTAATCCATAGTTAAATAGACCTTGCTTCTTATTCCATAAATCGTTCAGACAGAAAACCAGAGTTTCTCGAATTTTATCAAGATAATATGGATCAAGAGTCAGCTGATAGGAATGAAAAAGGGTTCGTGCGGCTGAAACATTATTTTCTAAAGACTTTTTGAAGGATAATACTGTTTTCCAGTCGCGATTTGCACTTTCAAAGAACCCGCCATTTTGTTTATCGAATAAACCACGATATGTTGCGCGAAGTGTTTGAATGATAATTTTCAGAAGTTCTTCATCTTGAGAACGCTGATGAAACAATAGTAGAAAGTCCAACGCAGAACTCGGATAGATCTTATGTTTTTGAACTGCCCATCCACCGTACATCGAATCGTATGCACCTAATAATGTAGAAAGAGTGATCTCCGAAATTAAATCAATTTTTTCGTGAAATCTCTTGGCTTCTTCTTGAATTAGAGGTGAAAAATCTTGGAGAGTCAATACATCCTGAAATGGATCCTGAATCTGTTGGGATATTTGTTTGTACTGATAAAGATTTTTTAGAAAATGCGAGACAGAAAGATTGTTGCATGACCCAAGCAGATTTCCATTAATTGCTTGAATTGTGTGGACAAGAAAGTCATTCCCGGCAAACCGTTCATACAAATCAGGAAACCTGTTAATATCAAGATGAACGGGTAAGAAATTGGAAAATAAATATTCTTGCACTTCAGGGTCTGAAAGAACTGTTTGTTCAAAGGAATAACAAGCAGGGCAAAGTTTATCCTGAAATAGAAAAACAATTGGTTTATTCTCTTTAAAAGATGTCATCCAAGTGTCTTTCGTTGGATTAAAAAATGTTGTTGCCATGCCTATCCATACCTTTGCACGTAAAACTGAACTGAAAAGTTTTTCTTCTTCTGCAGTATGAAGATTTGACTATAAAATTCAGGTATAAAAAATAAACCAATCTGGATACAAGTAATTAGAGTGTAGAAAAATTTCTGATTTATTAGTTCTCTGAAAATGCGAGTTTTCTGTATTCCTCTAAAGATATTACTTTCTTCCGCAGGCGGGAGTCTTCAGCGGCAAAGGCTAGGATATGACTTTCAAGTGAAGCCTTTTTTCGATATTTCCATGTCATAGTCTCGCTGTATTTTAAATATCTCCAGGAAGTGAAATTAAAATGAAAAGAAGAAAAAACATTTGATACTCTACTTTTAAACTGACTATCGAATCTGGGTGAAATGTTCCTGGATAAAACTATCAATGTGGTATGGAATGGATAGAAATATACCAATCGAGGGTGGTACGGAAGAATTAAGATATATCAGATTATTTCTAGTTAAGGCTTCTGTGTTACTTGGGGGATTTGGCATCATTGGTGGGGTCTACTTATGCATTACAACTAGTGAAACCGATTGCCTTGTAAAAGGACTTTTGTTAATTTATGGGACTTTACAAATTATAGTTGGGATCCCACGCTTTTTGATTTATTCCTCATACTCTTCAGGATTTGATGCAATTTGGACACCTCAAATGCAAGGAGAAATTCAACGTGATGAAAGGAAAAGGCAAATAACAGGATGGACTCGGGCAGCTACAGGAGCAGTTATGATTGTATTAGGCCTCTCAACTTTACTACTTTACATCAGCCTGTTTGTATAAAAATTCATAATAATACTAGCTAGCTAAGAGGACTTTTGATTTGTGAGAGTCAAACGGTGCTGAGAGTTTATTATTATCTGATAGCTAATGAGTGGTTTTATAGAATTACTAACTACACATAATTGCGGAACTTTTTCACACGCTCTCTCCAGCAGAAATTCATCTCCAGTTACTTCAAGTCGGCATTTAATGTTTTCAAATTCATAGTTAATAGCCTCATTAAGACGAAGATCCCCAGAAACACTTACCTCTAGAGTATTTGGAGTAGTTCGTAGTGAGTCACAAATATGTAGAAGTGTGGTCAATGTACATGTAGCAATTGCGGATAAGAAAAGAACTTCGGGAGAGGGCGTTTCAATTCCCCCTAATTCAGGGGGACAACTAAAAGGAATGGGTTTAGGATAATCTGTTGTAAGTAATGATCCTTCTTTATCTTTTTTCCAAGTAGCAGATGTAGAGAACTGCATCTTTTCTGTGAGGTGTTTGATACGCATAATGTTTGTTTATTGAAATGGGGAGTTTAATAACGTGCTGGAAAAACAGATTCACTGAGATGTCCCTATAGATGATTTTTCTCTCGCGAAACTAGTGGGATTAATAATAAAATTGGCAATGTGCCAAGTACATAGATAAACCCTGTTATTAAAAAGCATAGACGAAAATTATCATCAGACCCAATGAGAAAACCTCCTATGGCTGCAGAAACATTCCAGAAAAGACCCCATGCCAGTGCTTGGAGGGCATTGACTCCTCCTCTATGCTTTTTTGGAACGACATCCATAAGAATACTGCGACTCAGGGGTTGCGATGCGTTCATTAATGATCCACGGGCAAAAAATATTGGAACTAAGAGAAAAACAGGAGGATAGGTTGCGATTATGAATAAACACAGTGTTGCAATTCCTTGAACAGTAAAAATCATGGGCGCTCTACCGTTGCGCAATGATAAACGCTGAGTGTAAATACTGATAATACCCGTTAAAATCCCTGTTCCTCCCATGATTAATTGAACCGTAATTGGTTCTAAGAAATAAATATTCCTGAAAAAGATAGGAAAAAACTTTATGGTCATTCCTGCTCCAAAACCTATGATTAGATTTGATAAAAGAAGTACAACAATAATTACATATCTCTTATTGGGATTATTTTCAATAGTTGAACCTACTACTTGGATTTTATCCATAATTTCGACAATTTTATCGCTTTCTGATCCCAAGCTTTTCCTGTCATCAAAAAAAACCATGAATGCTAGGGAAAGCATAGAGAGTACAATTCCAATGACCATCACTGATTTTAAGACAGGTAAGCTCCAATCATCCCCAAAAAAAAGGAATAAAAGGACATTTACAAGCGGGCCGATCGCCATTCCTAGTTGCCGAACTAAATGTACCTGTGCATAGATTTCAGACCGTGTTCCTGATTCTACACTGTCAGCGAATATTGATTCAACAGACGGCCGGTTCATTCCTTGAAATAACCCCCAAAAGAGGAGAGCGAGAAACATAATTTCCAGAGAACTCGCAAATAGGGCGAAACTTAACCCGATAAAACCGACAATTGCTGCTAGCCGCAACATGTAGCGGTGTTGGGTCTTATCGGAAATATATCCAGCAGGCAATACAGTAATAGTCATTGCAAGTCCTGTAATGGCTGAAGTGAGACCTAAAAGCTCGTTGGACTCATTAGAAATTAAATAAATCCAGACCGAGAGTACATTTCCCATCCAAATACCCCTACCCAAACTTTGGAAAAAACTGTAACCAAATACAAGCTTGACATTTGGGTTCATCTCTTGCCAAGCGGTTTTAAGGGAGAATCGATTAAGTTTCGGCAAGATAGAGTCAAAGGAGGCAATCTGACTTAAATTTTAATGTTATTTCCATCATTAGAGAATTAAAACTACTAAAATGGTGAATGAAGTCCTTGTAACTAGTAATTTACTTTTTCTACCGTCTTTCGCATAATCAGAGGCAAAGTTCCTGATAACAGATATACAGGTGCAAGTGGGATGTAAAGAAGCATTATAAAAAGCTCTAAATCGAGTGGGAGAATGGAAATGGACAGAAAAGCCATCGAAAGAAAAATTGTTGTTACTCCGAGAACTACAAAGGAAATTGTCTTGAGTTTTGGAATCCAATTTTGTACTTCGTACCTTTTCGAAAATAGCTCAACTGAGATATCTCGGTCAGTATTAAATCTATTTGCAAGGAAGATAAAAACAAAGTAATATATAGCTTCAAATCCTCCATCAAGAGTCGAAATAACCTTAGCTAAAAGGTTATTGTAAACAGGTGTGAGTTCAGCAAATGTATAGTCGAGAATTACGAGCCTATCATTCATAGCTTGTATAGGCCACAATATTGCAACGCCGTCCAGATAAAACAAGTCCATAACAGCGTGTATCGCCATTCCCCCAACAAAACCTAGAATGAATGGAAATATACTAGGAAATCTATCAGACCAAAATCCTGAGATGAGTAAACAACTGATCAGTATAATAGCCATAACAATAAAGCTGTGCGTTACTGATCTATGGAAGAAAATGGTTAATTCTAGATCTTGTGTAAAAACAAATAAAATAATGCTACCTAGTAAATCTAAATCAGGAAAAACAGATCCCCATGCAATCCCTACTTTTCCAGCTTTGGATTTAACCTTACCTGCAAAGAGTAAGCCGAGAAGACCATGAAAACCAGTTGGTGGCATGATTGCAACCATTAAGCAGAGTGATTATAAAGTGTAATAAACATCATTAGATATACTAATTTTTTTTCTAAAAGAAAGGTGCTAGAAGAATGATAGATTTTTCACTTACAGAAGAACACCAGATGCTCCGTGATAGTGTTCGAGACTTTGCTGAACGTGAAGTTGGCCCAATTATTAGTGAATATGATAAACGACAGAAATCAGTTTATCCCCAAGTACTTCCTAAAATGGGGGAACTTGGGATATTAGGTGTGTGCATTCCTGAAAAGTTAGAAGGTTCAGGATTAGATTATCTTGCGTTGGCTATCGTAAGCGAAGAATTAGAGCGAATGGATACTTCATTACGTGTTATTATGTCTGTACACACAGCATTAAGTAGTTTATCCCTTTACCAATGGGGAACAACGGAACAACAAGAGAAATACCTCATTCCTCAAGCAAAAGGAAAAAAAATTGGGGCGTTTGGTCTTACAGAACCAAATACTGGATCAGATGTGGCTAATCTAAAGACAAAAGCTGTCGTTGAGGGGGATGAATTTGTGTTGAATGGCGCCAAACAATGGATTAGCCTAGTAGAAGTGGCTGATAATTTTCTTATTTTTGCTAAATTAGGAAAAGAAAAAGGATATCGTGGGATTGCCGCATTTATTGTCGAAAAGGAGTTTTCAGGGGTATCAACAACTTCATTCCATGATAAATTGGGTATAAGAACAGGAGATACAGGTGAAATTATCTTACAAGATGTTCGAGTACCCAAAGAAAATCTCTTAGGGCAAGAAGGTGAGGGTTTTAAAATTGCGATGTCGGCATTAGATAATGGTCGGTTTACTGTTGCAGCTGGGGCATGCGGTCTAATTAAAGCTTCAATTGACGCGTCAGTTGAGTATTGTCATGAAAGAAAAGCGTTTGGTCAGGAAATTGGGAAATTTGAATTGATTCAAGAACATTTAGCGTATATGCAAGCAGGTTATGACCAATCACAACTTCTTGTTTACAAGTGTGCCTGGATGAAAAATCAAGGACTTAAAAACACACGAGAGACTGCAATAGCGAAGTGGCAAGCAACGAATCATGCATCTGATGCAGCAAATCGGGCTATTCAAATCCATGGGGCAAATGGGTATAGTGGTGATTTTCCTGTTGAACGCTACTGGCGTAATGCTCGAGCAAATACTATTCTTGAAGGTACAAATGAAATTCAAAAACTGATACAAGGGTCATTCCTTCTTGGGTACCGTAAACCCACCTCTTTGAGATGCACGCTCCCTGCGTATGAACACGAATCCTAAGATACTAGAATTCAGCGGAGAGTTTGACTAGTTAGTTTTATAGTAATTAATTTCCAGAAATCATGTGACCTCGGGAATATGATACTTAAACGGGACTAGATGTAGAAAATGTTTAGAGCGGGAAGAGTAAGTCGCATGTTACAGCATGGCATGCCTGAAGGCTTCAAAGGCGTATTTAAAATTAATATAGTCGGATCTACAGGATCAGGAAAAACAGCTTTTATGAAACGGATTCTTGGGGATCTTTTTAAACCTCAATCCGATGTTGTGAGACGCTCTAATACAGAAAATAAAGTGGATTCAACTCATACCTGGTTTCGTGTCGGTTCTGCCAAATCTCAGGATCACGAGTCAACGACAACCCTTTCACTAAATACAGCGGGAATCTTGCTTGTCCGTACTTTGTTTAATTCTATCGAATTTCATGGACCAAACGAAGTAGAAAATCTTATGCAAAGAGACGATATTGAAGAAATATACAAGTTAAATTTCTTTGATAACGCAGGACAGGAACGATTTGACTTTATGCCTGATATTACCATGCGAGGGAGTGATGCAGTGATCATCATTGTTGATGGGACGAATATGGGTAGTGTCGGAAAAGTGAACTACTTTTTAGAGCTAATTCGAGATGAAGAATCTCAGAAAAATGAAGAGAATACTATTCCTATCATCATCCTGTTGAATAAAGCGGATTTGCTAGAACATGGTTGTTATATAGGTCTTGATAGCATTAAACACATGATTAGTGCACGTGCGGATCTTCATGAAACTTCTATGGTTACGGGAGAAGGAGTTGATGATTCTATTAGGACTTTAGTCTCCCATTTATATGAGAAATCTCATAGTAACTAATTTATTCTTTGAAATAACTTATCATTAGAAAGATACCAGCAATCAGAATAATTCCACCTCCGATTGTTCCCCCAACTATTCCTAATACGATTCCGAAAACTCCCCAAGTGAATAACAGATCTTTCTTTTGAGGTTCTTCAGCCAAATCAGTATACCCCTTAACCCCTATTAATCCAGAAATAAATGTGATTAGGCTAGATAAGATCCATCCTTTGGTACCTAGTGTACTCGCAGTGAGAGTTATATTAAACGTATCTAAATCAATTCCACTGATGAAATTCGTTTCAGTTAGAAGATTGACAATGAAAAAAAGGCCCGCAAAGACAACCATCACTACACTACCAATACCAAGCAATATTCGACCAATTCTTACAAATAACAATATTCAGTTCCTCTCTTACTTGATTGATGATTCCTACACAAATTTAACTTACAGTATTTCTATAACGGTTACTCGATAGTTTAATGTAATTCCAGCTAAGGGATGATTAAAATCTAATGTCACTTCAGTATCGGTAAAATCAAGAATTTTTGTAGGTATTTCATTTCCAGTTGGATCTGTCAAAATCAAAAGAGATCCTATTTCTAATTCATTTTTTGTTGGTAATTTCTCTCTTGGTATTAGCTCAATTTTCTCAAATCCATATTCTCCATAGGCATCTTGAGGAGATAATCTAATCATTTTTACCTCCCCTACTTCCATACCATAAAGTGCATCTTCAAATGCATCTAAAAATTTCCCCTCCCCTACTGTTAGCTTCATAGGAAATCCGTGGTTCTCTGTACTATCAAACACTTGTCCATCATCGAGATATGCTTCATATTCGATACGAATTCTATCTCCTTTTTGAACAGGCATGATTATAAAGCCCTCATTCACTGATGTGTCCAGATCAATTTTGCAGAAGTATTGACAGCTTCAACTCGACAGAACGCAAATCTTTCAAATTGGATAATAGATCCAGGTTGAGCTTTTAGAAGATCTGGTTCAGCTATTCCGTTAAGATATGTACCGTTTGTTGTTAATATTGCAGTGGGTACACCTGTTTGAATAGGTGTCCATTGAATCATTGATGCTTTTCCATCACGAGCCGTCTTAACATCCAAACTATGATATACAGCCGTAATTTCCTTCTTTGTCTTAGATGTGACCGTCACATTCATTAAATCTTTCAATCTGAAAAGTGTACCTTTTTTAACAGACTTTATATCATCATAGGGAAGGTTCACCTGAATTTCATTATGTTTTACGCTTATATCTATCAATCGGGTTCCTCTTTCAGGAAATTCAGGATGGATACAAGGGGTAGCAGAGGGTACATCGGTCGGTGTATTCTTTATCGTACAAACCACTGGGTTGATAGTAAGAAAATATCTATCCGCTTGGGAATCGATTAGCTTTCTATTCACAGAATAAATTTGATCAGGTGAAAAAGTGACATCTACAGGATTCATTCCAATTGCGAGTAGAGATTTTTTGATAGCTTCAGCTTGAATGCCTCGTCGTTCGAGTGATTGAAGTGTCCATGTACGGGGATCAGTCCAACCTTCATATTCACCAGACCGTATTTTTTGAGCAGCTTTACTTTTGCTAAGTTGCAAATCCTTGAGTTTCATCCTTCCATAAAGATTGATGGAAGGTTTTTTCCAATTAAATATATCCCAGATCTTTTCTTCAAGGACTCCTTCCTTCCGTAAGTCTTTTCCTCTTATAATATGTGATATTCTGAGCTCGTGATCATCTATTCCCCATGAAAACTCAAGAAGAGGCCAGACTCGGTATTTTGATCCGACTCGTGGGTGTTCTCGTTCTGAAATACGTAACATTACTGGATCACGGATGGCTGGATCAGGAGTATCCATTCCTGTTTTTAACCTGACAACAGCACCTTGCTCAGGGTAGGTTCCATCAAGCATCTTTTCCCAGCGAGCTAAATTATCTTCCTTACTCAGAATACGACACGGACATTCTATTTGTTTGACCTTGTATTTTGTACGCCAGAGCGAACCATCGCAATCACATACATATGCCCGTCCTTTTTCTAGAATTTTCACACAATAATCATAGAAGAGCTGAAGCCGATCGGATTTATAATAAGTTTTGTGTACTTTGACATCTAAAAGGGTTAATCCTTCAGGTATTGAATCATAGGCACTAGGATCAATGATTTTTGTTTTTGACCCAATAGTATCATCGAACACTAAGTACAGGTTACCATTGTACTTTTTCGCGAGATAATCATTTAATACAACCATACGGCTGTTACCAATGTGCAGTGGCCCTGACGGATAAGGAGCAAGTCTTAATGCAACATTTTTAAATCTATCAAGATTAGGAAGTTCAATCTTGACTTCCTTTTTCTTTTTCTCTTGGGATGGTAAGCTCTGTGGATCGATTTCAAGTAAAGACTCTTTTTGTTGATCCAAGTTCATCGCATTAACCTGTTTAATTGTGATATCAATCATAGGGCGTATTTCAGCGATTAAGGGTTTGATAGCTTTGGGATCTGATTGAATTATTGCACCTAATGTCGATTTTGAATCAGCTTTACCTTTATATTTAATAGCATTAATGAGACAATGTTTTAGTACTAATTCATCAAGTTCCAATTGATCTACCTCAAGAGAAGAAAGGATGACTCTATTTATGTATGGTATTAGCCCTTTTAAAGTAAGTATCTAGTAATAAAAGAAAGTAAATTTTCAAAAAGTGGAAATAAATCCTTCTGACAACCAGTATCATACCCATGAAGGTGCTCAAAATCTATGGAAAAACTATCTATTGAAAAAATTATCTCTCAAAGCCTTGAAACCTTTAAGAATTGCCCAGATCATGAAGATTGTGAAAACTGTAAGAAACACGTATGTGTTAGCATCGTTGCTGTCGCTGATTTTCCGAGTAAATATGGAACATTTAAAATAATAGGGTTTGTAAATAACAAAGACAAGGAGGAACATATTGCTATAATGAAGGGAGATGTAGTTAACAAAGAGCATGTGTTAACACGAGTTCATTCCTCCTGCCTTACTGGTGATGCCTTAGCATCGTTACGCTGTGATTGTGGACCTCAACTAGGAACTGCTTTGAGTATGATAGAAAAGGAGGGAAGTGGATTAGTGATATACATGCAACAGGAAGGGAGAGGAATTGGCTTACTAAATAAGCTTCGAGCTTACGCTCTACAAGATGAGGGCTATGATACCTATGATGCGAATGTTGTCCTAGGATTCGGTCCTGACCCACGAGATTATGAAATATCAGGAGAAATGCTTCGTACACTTGGAGTAAATAGTGTGCGCTTGATTACAAATAATCCTGACAAAATAAAGCAGCTTGAGCAATATATACCAATATCAGAACGTGTACCCCTCGAATTACCTCTCACAGAGCACAATGTGAAATATATGGAAACAAAAAAACAACGGTTTGGGCATTATTTAACAATTTTCCGTCCATATCATGATCCAAAGTAGGATTCAATCTTCTTTTTGTAAATAATGGTGATGACTGATATGGACGCGATTACTGGTTTTGTAGATTTATTAAGCGACCTTTTCTGGGTATATTTGTTTATTTTACTAGGAATATTATGGAGATTTTCCCCCTTTTACAAAAAGAGCCATGCAGATAACATCACTAAAGTCATTATTTCAATATTCTTCCCAATTTCGATAATTTCGTCATTTGCTAAAGTCGAAACATTTGGAGGGATAATTATTTTACAGATTGCGATAATTGCTATCTTAGTTCACTTGGGAGGATATTATTTTTTTATATTTCTCACTCGTAAAGAAGGATCCACGCCAGATAACGGAGCTATTGCATTTACTGCCACTTTTCCAAATGCGTTGTTGTATCCATTCCCAATAATACTTGCATTGGAAGTTGAATTAAGAAATGATGCTATAATAAAAGGTGTATTCATAAATGATGCAATTGTTTATGCTACACTTTTTGTATTTTTTGCCATGATAATACGCAATACTTTTGGGATGTATATGGGGAGAAAATTTCGTAATAAATCACAAGGAGTTGAAGAGAACGATAAACAAGGAGACTTACTGTTCATGAAGCTCCTTATCGATATGTGTAAGTTTCCTCCATTCTTAGCAGTCATTGTAGGATTTATCCTTCATCTTCTAGTAGGGCCAGAAGTAATCAGAGCTTTTCCAGGGTTGCAGATATGGAAAACTATCGCGTTATATGGATCTTTGTTGTTAGTGGGCGTTTCTTTTCGAAATTTGAGTGATCTACATCCTCGAAAACTCTTTACAAGACATAAATTTCAAGTTTCGGGAATTAGGTTCATCATAGTTCCAATTTTTACCATTATAGCAGTATCAATATTTAATTTTGCACCAATTATAGCTATACCCCTATTAATTCAAAGTATGGCTCCTCCAGCAGTTTCAAATATTGTTTATGCAACGTTTTTCGAGCTAAATGAGGCTTTAATGAGCTCTATTATCACAATAGTGACATTATTGGCATTAATCATGTTACCCTTTGAATTACTTCTATTTTTCACCCTGTTTCCCTTTTAAAGGTAGGACACTAGTAAAGGTCATATATCAAGGATTTCAGCTAACTGATACTTGATAAGTAACCAGAAAAAGGAACAATTAACAAAGGTTAGTGATGAGAGGATTTCTCGGTGTCTAAAACAGAGTGGAAAATTGTACAGAAGGACAATTTTTTTATCGGAGTGTGTATTACAACCCGAGGAGTGTTCGGAAATACAGTACCTTATCGAACTAGGGTCACTGTAGAAGAGAAAATAGCGAAGTATTTTCCAGAGAGCAAAGTAGTAGCTAATTATGACAATGAGTCGTATAATGGGTTAGTAGAGGAAACAGCAGAAATTATTTACCAAAGATGGATAGGAAAGGACTATCTAGTCCAAAATCAACTACCTCTTGATTATAGAGGGTATTCCAAAAAACAGGTCCAAGTTCTAAAAACATGTACTAGCGTACCTTTTGGCACAACACTTTCCTATGGAGAATTAGCTGCAAAATCTGGTTTTGAAGGAGCAGCTCGATTCGCTGGTACATGTATGGCCAAAACTCGTTTCCCTATTCTGATCCCCTGCCATCGTATTACTCGTGCAAACTCCTTAGGAAAGTATGGCGATGATCCACACATGAAAAAAGTGTTGCTAGAAAGAGAAGGAATTGATGTCATAAATCTCTTTAGAAAAACACGAAAGATCATTTCTCCTCTTTAAATTCGAGTCTTTCTGGGGTTTTTTATTAAATTACCCAGCCAAAAAACGTGACAATATAAACTGCTTCTCCAGGGAAGTAAACTAACGCAATAAATGGAAGTTTTACAAAAGACCGTGGAATATTCTTGACTAAAACAGTCTCCCCAAGGTAATTATAAGGAGTCTCCCCTCCTAGGTGACTAGTAACTAATTCATTTGCCCTATCTTCTGTAATCCACGGTGCCCAGGCTAAGATTACAAATAGACTTAGAATGAGTATTGCCCGTAGTCGTCGTTTTTCCGCAGAATTCATTTTTCAATCTGCTCAAGATAAGAGCGACACTCTTTTTATTCCCATCTACTGAAAACCAATTGAAATTAGCTCATAAGAATGCCATTAAATTATCAGAAGTATGATCGTCAATCACTTTTTCAGTCCGATAGACGTTTTTTAAGGTAGACGTTTTGTACAAAGCGCCTGTAGGTTCAACTAGCTTATCGATTGAGGCAAGTAAACTATGAATCTCATCCACTGTAGGATAATGATCCCATTCAAAGGCATAATCCTGCTCACCTACAAGAACAGACGATTTTAGTGATTGTATTGTACTTGTAGTCTCGACATCTTCTACAACTTTTTCAATAGCCCGAAGAGCTTTCGATATGCTCGGTCCGTGAATCCGGACAAAGCTGAAAGTTGTATGTGAACCCCGACGGTCAAGTTCTGCTGTTAATCGGCGAGAATGATATCCCTCTGTAGTAATGGAATAGCGAGCGGGTAAACCAGTAAATATATCATCAATATATTCAATAAGAGTTAATAAAGGCTCAGGAGTGGGTGCTTTTTCCCAGTGGTAAATATAATCATACTTACCAATATTGATCTCACCACGCTCGATGGGTAATTCAGCAACTACTTTCTCTTCTAGATTATGCAATCGTTCAATAGCCTCAGGCATCTGTGGGCCGTAAATGCGTAAATTAGTTGTATTTTCTTGCATATTTACATCCTTCAAATTATTGGAATTAAGCTTTTACCAACAAAAAATCTTTATTTATTAGTAGGCAGGACACTAAGTGGTAGGAGAATTATGTTCCTTATAAATTGTTGTTCGCTTCAATAATTCAGGGTAATTCTTCGAGAAAATTACTATAATGGTAGGAAATCTTAAAGAAAGTGACCATTCTGTCCCAGAAAATTCGACACGATGATAAAGAAATTTATCACCCCAGAGAGTCTGATGCTGAATGAAATAATCCCATAGTAACCACCAGGCAGACGAGAACCTTCCCGAATTTCATCCTCGTCAATAATTTAGGCAGAAATCTGGTCATAAAAATTGATACTGAACTATACTCTCCTCTTCAAGTTTATTATGAAAAATTAACGATATGAGTAGGTATCTGCCAATGAAATTCCCCATTTGAAGTGATCAATGGCACTCGCAATTTTATAATAGACTTTAACATCGTACTCATTGCGAATAAGATCTATCTTACGTGCAAATGGTTTGATCCACGTATTGGGAAGTTTAAGATAACCGAAATAATAATGAGGGTTCTCTTCTTTCTGATAGAAGACATCGACTTTGGGAAAAGTAAGAAGGTGTGAAATCCACGGAATTTTATCTTCAACATCTGAAATAAAGAAGAAAATCGACAGATCCAATCCGATGTTGAAAAATTGATGAGCTTTGAAAATTAGATCTTCATCGGTGTACTCTTTTAATCGGTTAGAGACTTCCATCCTATTTACTTTAATTGCTTTACTTAAATCATTGAGATTTTTAAATCCGCCTTCTCTTGCGATGAAATCTAATAGATTGAAATCTGCTCGCGTTAATTTTCTGAAGGAGTCGAAGGTTGGTCTTAGATTTAGATTAACATCAGCAGTTGGAGTAGTTACACTTGTTTCGGGTTTTGAAAAGAAGAACGTAGGTGGATTCTTCCACGTCGCTTCTCCACTGGAGAGACTATTGAGATTCCAGGAGGTTGTACGCTTTACCATCGGTTGAGCCATGATCAAATCAAGTTTATCTTGAAGTTTAGTCTGAGCTGCAAGCTGAGATGATGGTAGTTGCACAATGCTGAAGTTTCCTACCGTTAAATTGCACGAAAATAGCAAATTTTTCTGAAATTCTTTTGGAAACGGATTTTGATGAACGTAAAGTAATGATTCATATCCTAATTTCCCCATGTCAATAAATTGAACAGGACGTACAATTTGGAGTAGATTAAGAACTTTTAATCTACGTATTATCGTTCGGGTTGAAACATCAAGGATTTCAGCAAACGATTTATTCTCTGGGTTTTTGAATAAGATAGATTTTAGAGGTTGCAAAGTTTGATATGCTTTCATTATACCTAAATCTAATTCATCAAGAGGGACGGTAAAATTAGTTAAAATGGGAAATATTATTTCGTAAAGTTCGACCTTGCTACCTCTATTAATACCCATCCTTAGTTGCTTTAGAAGGTCGAATAGTATTCCCTTATCATTATACGCAATTTCGTATATGACCAGAGTTAACGGAAAAAGAAATCCTCCTCGTTCACCCCATTTCAGATAGATAGATGCATACGCGTCGATCCATCCCTTGTGCTTTTGTAGATTCCCCTCATCTTTGTATTTTTCAAAAAATGGGAGGATATGGGAAGGTAGTAATGATTGACATATCTTAAGTGCATCCTCAAGATTGCATTTTTCAGTTAAATTGTGAATCTCAAACCAAATATCCAGAAAATCAAGAACGAAGGTATCTACCTTCTGTTCAGGATTTTGTCGGATCCTATCGATTATTTCTGTGCTTTGGCTTTGAGGTTGCATCCTATTTCGTCCTAAGTGATATATGAGGATCATCGTATAGTTTATAAGGATATCTAGTAAAGTTATCAGTAATTTCAGTAAAAAGATGCGGAGATTTTCTCTAGTCCAAAAACTGAAAATGACGACTTTAAAGAAAATGGTGAAAATAAATGCAAAAGAAAGAAAGAATAAGAGAATCGAAATTCAATGCTGAACTAGTACTACTAAAAATGCTTCCTTTGATATTCATGATATTATTGTTCATGGTTGCTTCCACTGTTGGCGCGGGTATGAATGGTCCACTTGGTAGCGGAATTGATTGAATAATATTACATAATATCTAGTACAAGGATCATAGCATAATTAATCGTTTAGCTGAATGTGGGATTTATTTCAGTTAGCGTACAGATTCAACCAGCTGTACCAAGATGAGAGTTTAGTACAGGATTTAGTGTCAATATTAATATAAAGCACTAGGTTAAATTCATTAAAATTATTTAAGATTTCCAAAGACCATTCTAAAGTTAAGTCCTTTTCAGGTTTTATTTTCCAAAAAAAAATATCTACTATCGGGGGGTCACTCTTTCTCTAAGAGAAATATCCTAAGAGAAGTATTAGGATCTGGAAATTCGTTTGTAGTTGAAATAGTTGTGAACTAACGTTTTTGAATTGTTTTTATGACCAAGGTTTAATCTTATACTGAATTTCTAGATTTTATTTTATTTTATTGACAAAATGACGTTGAAGACTGAGACAAATGAGATTTTAAGTAAATCCGACAAAATAATCCATTTTCCTTAACTATTATGATTGAGGATATCGGAGATTGTTCCTTAAGAAATATCTCATATCTCTCCTTAAAATCGATAATAGTTACTAGTTTGACTATGAGGGGTCTTTATTACTGTATTTTGTTCCAGCTCAAATATTCTAATATTATCTGTGTTTATTGGAATGTAATTTCTTATAACCGTGAGACAGAGAGAGATTTCTGAATCTGAAAGAAATTTATTTATTCACAAATTGAGTAAATCCTTTGTTGGTAAAAATTTGTTGTGGATTCTGAGTAAAATTAATTAGGCTTGAGAAAAACAACACTTTGAAAGACATGAAAGCACTGCAAATACACATTGAGGAAATACCTGAAGCTGAATTAAAGCCGAAATATGAATCCGAAGAAGACATAGGCTTTGGACAGATTAAAACTGATAGAATGTTCACAGCTAGTTATAGAGATGGAACATGGAAAGACCTAACAATCAAGAAATATGCCCCAATAATTCTAGATCCTACAGCAGTGTGCTTCCATTATGGTCAAACCATTTTTGAGGGTCAAAAAGCCTTTTGGACTCAAGAAGGGCATATTAACCTGTTTAGACCAGAAAAAAATGCTGCACGATTCAATCTATCTGCACAACGTATGATGATGCCAGAAATTGACCCAGAGATATATTTAACTGGATTAAAGGAGCTTTTAATTATTGAAAAAGATTGGGTTCCTAAATCCAAGGGATCAACAATTTACATTCGGCCCGCAATGATAGGAACCGAACCATGCTTGGGGTTACGCGCATCTAACGAATATTTATTCTTTATTATCCTTTCACCCTCTAGATCATATTTCCCTGAAATTTTGAAACTTTATGTCAGTGAGCAATATATTAGATCTGCACCAGGAGGAATGGGGAATGCAAAAACAGGAGGAAATTATGCAGGAAGTCTTCTTGTAGGACAGGAAGCTAAAAAAGCGGGGTTTGATCAGGTCTTATGGCTTGATGCGATCCATCGACGTTATGTGGAGGAGGTAGGAGCAATGAACATCTTTTTTGTTTATAATGATATTGTTTACACAACTCCAATAGAGGGTGATACCATTGTGCATGGAATCACGCGTGAAAGCGCAATCCAGCTTATTCAAGACTTTGGATATACTGTTAAAGAAGAATCACTTGCTATTGACAAAATTGTAAGAGGAATCAAAGAAGGAGCTCTTGTAGAAAGTTTTGGAACGGGAACAGCCGCATCTATTGTTCCCACAGGCAGCCTATTTTATCAAGGGGAGAATCATATCATTAATGAGTTTAAGGTCGGATCTTTGACGAAGAAAGTGTCAAAAAGACTCCTCGATATTCAATATGGTAACATTCCAGATCCATATAATTGGATCGTTCAAGTGATATAAACGAGTCATTTATGCTTTAATCAAGACATTAGATGAATACCATTTCATATTATTTGGAAATTATTTTGGAGTAGTGAATCACGAGGTTACTTGCTAACCCAGTGCACACACCCATTTCGATGTTTTGTCGGTAAGGAATCTCCAGAAACCTTTATTATGAAAATAAAAGAAAGGTTTATTATGAAAATGAAAGGTTTTTTCATTCTGAAGGACTGTGACTAGAACTGTTTCTGGCATAGGTATACTCGCAGCCCTTTATAATAGGTAATAACTCTGGACTGTTAAACTAATGGCTGTGATAAAATCGACCGCCTCGTTTATTCCTGCCAATAGGATTAAAATAGAAGTATCTATAAGACCTATCAAAAGAATTTTTTATATAAAGTAAATGAATTTGGATTTGTAACTTATGGCTGAGATTAAATCAATCGCTTCATTCATTCCTGTCAACCGGCTGGAAATAGAGGAGTTAGTTGATCATTATCATTCTATGTCACAATTGCATTATAAAACTGCATTTAGAATGATGAAAAACACAGTTAACCGTTTCAGAGGTAAAGCATTAAGATCCGTTCGGTGGGTATATAATCAACGTCTCTTATTAATAGAGAAAATTGTGCCTGGACCAAATGAAGATGCTTTAACCGCTGGCATTCAAAGCTTAAACTATGCTGTTAAAAGAGCGGGCATTGATCCCACTCAAATTGATGCGTTATTCGTAGTATCCGAATCCTATCCCTACGCTGTAAAATCTAGTACAGCAATTGCTGGAAAAGCGGGATTGACGAATTTACGATTTGGAGTACGCGGAGAATTCGCCTGTAAACCATTTGGAGAATTCTTAGAGATTGGTGCTGCACTGATAGACGCGGATCGCTGTCGATATGTAGCAATTACTGCCACTGATGCTTCTCAAGGAGCACCTGGTGATGATCTTGAATTCTCTGCCTCTTTCTATTCTACAACGATTATCCTAGCGAAGGATAATGGTATTGCTGAACTTAAAGGCCGTACTTCCATTAATTATGATTTTTCAGACTTCGTTAGAAAAGAAGGACAAAGTTTTCCTGAACATGAAGGTCAGGGTACTAGTTTAGCCTTTCGTGGGATGATTTTATCTGCTGTGAAGAAACATGTGGAACGGTATTCGATAGATCCCAAGTGTCTCCCTAATAAAACTTGGGTTATCCATAGTCCGAATGGTTCTTTCCCGAATGAAGCCTTGCTTGATATTTCAAATTTCTATAAGGTCAAACTTGCTGAGAAAGAATTTGATACTGATGGTAAAATGCTTGGTATCAAACCTCAGGTAAAGGTTTCGAACTTGGCGCCCCAAATCGCCAATGGATATTCTGCAACTGCTCCTACCGCATTGTGTGATGCGATTGAAAGAGCTCAGGATGGCGATGAAATTATGACTGTTCTTTATGGTTCAGGTGCTGGTTCAGATGTCATTAGTATAAATGTCAAACAAAATGGATCTAAAGCTGCAAATAATGGTGTTCCTACTGTTCAGGAACAGATTGAGTACAAGCAAAAAATATCCGTTGATGATTATATCCGATTCCGAGATAATCCAGATAATGCAGCCAAACATATTGCGTTAATTGATTATGAACCTATCTCAGAAGAATTTTATGAAGTTGAGGGTTGCCCCAAATGTGGAGCCGTCTATTTCGGGGATAGTTGGAGCAAAGACAATTTTCCTGATTTTGCCCCTCCAATGAAATTTGAAGCATTGAAAGGTAAATGTCTTAGAGGAATACAGAAGGATGCTTCCGATGCGAAGAGAATTTGCGGAGAGCAATTAGAAACAGTGCAAATCCCTAAAAGAGCTCGGATCAAGAGTGTAAACTTTTTCAGTCCCTCAACGAAAAAGACTGCGGGTCATCCTGGCAAACCCTACTGGGCAATGTTCGATCAAAAGATGGTAAGAGGTTTTAATTACAATCCTAAGATTTGTAACTTCACTGAAGGAGAAGAAGTGAAAGCCGTTATCGGTCGCTGGCGGCCTAATCCCAAAGATTGGGTTCCTCTATTATATGTACCTATGTTTACTCCCTTACGTCGAGATTTTAAACCAAATTGAGTATTCACATACACATTTATTATTTTAGATGAAGTCTTCATCTCTCTCCCTTCTTTTTCTCCCTCTACTTTTCTTTGCCTTAGTGTTGACACTTGGGGCAGAAATACGTACTTCTGTTTTTTTGTATTAATTTTTTTATCAATGATCCACATTCCCCACATGGCTGGTCAATTCGTTGATACACCATATGCCAGCGTTGTGCTTGTCCTCCTTCTCCAGAAGGGAGTTTATACCGAGCATCAAAAGAACTTCCTTTATCATAAAATGCCTTTAAAAGAATTTTTGAAATAGATTTTCCCAGAAATACTGTTTCTTCTTGTGTTAAAGTTGATATAATTCGCTCAGGATGAATTTTCGCCTCAAACAAGATCTCAGCTTTGTAGATATTTCCAATGCCTGCTACTAGGCGTGGATCCATCAAAAGATCTCCAATCTGTCTATTTTGAAAACGTTGTTCAGCAATTCGTTCTACAAAATCCTGAAGTGGAAACACCTTGGTTAATCCATCTATTCCTAATTTCTTGATTGGAGGATATAGTTTTACTGCCTCCATCGAGGAAAAAATCCTAAATTGACCAAAATTGCGAGTATCGTCGAAAATGGCATAAGGAGGCTTGCTCATTTCTACAATGACCTTTGGATGAGTGGTTTTTGTAGATATTTCCTCTTTAGTATCAACAATCGTCCAGCGTCCAGACATACCAAGATGATTTAGGATAACAGGTTTTTTCTCAAACTCCCAAATGAGGAATTTGTTAAAACGGTGAATGTTCCTCAATTCTTGACCTCTGAACTGTGAGAACTCGTCTTCTTTTCCTAGATATTTCGGATATTTCTGTGAAAGGGGCGTTAGTGTTATTTTCTTCACTTTTTGCGAAGTTAATTGTAGTAACTCTAGACGAACTGATTCAACTTCAGGTCCTTCGGGCATCAGTAGTCATCCTGTATTTTTGAGCTAAAATCCTTTCCGCTGAATTGAAATAATGCCGAAGCACCAAGTACCATCAATATAATCCCCATTAGTTGGCCAATAGGAATAGTTTCTGAGAAAACGAATACTCCATAGATTAGAGGTAGAAGCGTAGCAAAACTATTAAACAGTGGGACGACAATCGTTGCACGTTCTTGTTGAAAGGCTGTCTGTAAAGTTAAGAAAGAAAGGATTTGAAATATTCCAACAAATAATAAAGCTATTAAGAGCGGAATCAGTTCCTCAGCTAATAATCCAAGCATTTTTGTGAATGCAGAACCAAGTCCAGCAGTCACTCCAGAAGCAATACCTAAAATACTTCCATTTTTTAGGGGAAAGAGTAATTTCTGACTGATTTTTAATATTATGAGACCAATAAGAGCAATGATAGTTATTATCACAAGTAAAAACGTATCGAACTCAACTCCGTCACTAGTAACAGGAATAGAATAAATGGGTATGAAAATAACTCCTACAAGGATTGCACAGAATCCTATCCATTCGTAAATGTGTAATGATTCCTTTAAATAGAAAATTGAAATGACAGCAAGAATAATGACTCCTGCGTTACTAAGAGGAGCGATCACTGTCAAAGGTGCCAAGGAGATCGCAATCAAGAAAAAAAGCCATCCTGATGTTGTTAACAATGTTCCAAATAGCCAGATTCTACATTTCAGAATCTTTCTAAGGGAATTACTAATATCTTTGGTTATAAAGGGTGGAAGTTTTTCTGCTTCACTTTTTTGGAGTACAAATCCAATATTTAGAATGATAGTCCCAGTTAACGCCACAAGAATCGGGATAAACATAATATAACACTTGATATCCAGTGTTAATAGATCATTCTGACACTCTTCTCGGTATGTGATGATAATTGGGCTCGAGTTTCAGCGGTTAGTGGATTCTTGGACAAATTCAAATATTTTAGGGAAGGGAGGGATAAAAGTGTATAAGGAATAGTCGTAAGCTGATTCTGTTGTAAATCAAGATTTTCCATCTTGGTTAACCCTTCACTTGATGTAGGGAGTTTTCTTAGTTGATTATTACTCAAATCGACTTTTTCGAGTGATTTGAGATCACCAAAACTCTCTGGAAGGGAATGGATTGAGCATGAATAAGCAAACAGGAATTTCAGATTTAATAACTTACTAAAGTTCTCTGGAAAAGTTGAAAGTGGATTTTTCGATAATGAAATTTCACGTAAATTCTTCAATGTACCAATAGATTCAGGTAGTTTCTTTAATTCATTTTTAGCAATACCTAGTTCACGTAGGAGAGTCCAATTACTCATGTCTTCAGGAAGATGTGTAAGTTGATTCTTAACCAAATGAAGAATTTTTAATGATGAAACTTTCACTAAGCATTCAGGTACTTTCGTAAATGAATTGGCCGAAAGAGAAACCTCCTCTAACGCTTTGAGATTCTCTAATTGCTTTGGAAGATCCTTTAACCTGTTATTTCTTAGGTTCAAAGTTTGTAAGCTAGCTATGTCGCCAGTCGATGATGGTATAGTTTCCAATGCTAAATTATCAAGGTCTAATCGGAGTAGTGCTCTACTTTCGAAGATGAAACGGTGGGGGTCAATCTGTTTATTACAAGAGTCACAGATTTCCTGATAAAATTGTTCGATTAGTGGTGGCCAAGAATCCATTTGAAATTCCGCTTGTTTTAAGAGGTGAACTAACACTCCTTCCCCAGTCAGTTATATTTATTTTTGCCATAAATTCAGAGTACCTCTCCTTCCTTGGTGAAGTTACTCTTGAAATTCATCAGTATTTTAGGTTGATTGAATGAAAAATCAGTTTTCTCGTGAATATGTATACGCAGTATTACAGGCACTATTCGTAACTGTTTTATGGAGTAGTTCTTGGGTTATTATTAAATTTGGTTTAGATGAATTGCCTCCTTTATATTTTGCGGGACTTCGTTACCTTGTTGGATCCCTTCTGCTTCTCACATTGGTTTTTATCAATTCTTCTCATCGTAATAGTCTAAAGAATCAAGGTAGGAGATGGTGGATACTGTTATTTGTTTATGGCTTAGTGTTCATTACTTTTACACAAGGAGGGCAGTTTTTGGCCTTATCCCTTTTGCCAGCGATAACTGTATCCTTCCTCCTAAATCTTACTCCATTTGTTGTCATTTTATTCTCTTTATTTTTTCTCCAGGAATTCCCTTCTAGGTTTGAAATATTCTTCTTTCTTATCGCCCTAATTGGGATTCTTTATTACTTCTATCCGTTCCAATTTGAACTTTTCTCTATCTCAGGGTTACTTGTAGGGCTAGGATTAGTTGTAGTAAATGCTCTGTCATCAATTATAGGTCGGGGAATAAATCGTGGAAATTCTCTTCATCCCTTGTTAATTACAGCTATTAGCATGAGTTTTGGATCTATTTTACTATTAGTATTTGCTTTCAGCTTTGAGTCAATTCCATCCATTTCTTTAAAGTCCTTCATCATGATTCTTTGGTTGGGAGTTGTGAACACAGCCTTAGCATTTACTTTGTGGAATAATGCTATGCGGAAAATAAGAGCTATGGATATTTCTATTATTAATGGAACGATGTTTCCACAAATTGTATTTCTTTCAATGGTATTTCTCGAGGAGATGCCTTTGATGAATGAATGGATAGGGCTAGTAATTTTGCTTATTTCTACTTTTACCTTACAATTTAATAGGGCAAAAACAAGTGGGAAGGAGAATTCACGGACGAACATATCCCGATAATTCTGAATGTGGTCATAGCATGAAAAAAAAATCAGTACAACAGGGCTGGAACTGGTTAGAACTTAAGGATAAAAGCGGTTGGGAAATACCCGATGGTCCTGTAATGAGCTTAGTCTTTTCACTGGGTCAAAATCCTGAAATTAAAGTTTATGATCTTGGTTGTGGAATTGGGAGACATACGGTTTTTTTCGCGGCTCAGGGATACCAAGTTTATGCGAGCGACATCTCAAAAGAAGCCGTTCTAGAAACCAAAATGTGGCTAGAAAAAGCTGGTTTATCAGCCAATGTTAACCAGGGACGAATGACACAAAATATTCATCCAGATAATACTTTTGATTTAGTAGTAAGTTTTAATGTTATATATCATGCATTTAGAAAGGATATTGTGAAAACCATTTCCGAAGTGTATCGTATTCTAAAGCCTGGAGGAGCTTTCTATGGAACTCTATTAACAAAAGATAGGGGATCTCAATTTAGAGAAAAAGGTAATCGTATTGTTGATGAGCAGACAATTGTTATAAAAAGTGGGGTGGAGGATGGAATTCCTCATTTTTTCTCCCATATAGAAGATGTATTCGATTTCTTCAAAGATTTTCACATTGAAAGTTTAGTCTATAATGAGGTGTTCGATACCCCCTATAATCTCGAGAATGTCCTTTCACAAAAGGGATGGGGTCATTTTCGATTTTTAATAAAGAAAACTGTTTGAATATTAACCACATTCTCAAAGAACAGTGATAAAAGCTTATGTCTTCGCTTCGGTGTTCCAAAAAGCTCTTTTTCCAAGATATTTTCCCATATACACAATACTGAGCATGATGGGAATTTCCCAGAATAATCCCATTGTTGTACCTAGAGCAGCTACTGATCCAAGTCCGTACACGGCAATCGCTGTTGCAATTGCTATTTCAAAATGACTTGAAGATCCGATGATCACTGTAATAATAGCTTCTTTGTACTGTAACCTGAATATACGGGTAATGAACATATTAAACCCAACAACTATCACAAAACCTAGCAATAATGGAATCGAAACTAAGACGAGTAGTTCTGGATTTTCAATAAGAGTATTACCATTTAAAGCAAATAATAAAATCAGAGTTATTAGTAACGCAACAATTGCTACTTTACCAATTATCGGTCGGTAAGTCTCATTGAACCAAAGATCTCCTTTTTGTGAAATTAAATAATTTCTACTTAACAATCCGAGAAAGATTGGTAATCCAATGAACATAATAACCGATAATGCAAGACTGACTCTGTCAATAGGGATATTTTGAATTCCAGTGAGAATTGTAACAAGTGGAGCGTAAAGAACCATTATTGTAATTGTATTCAAACTTGTGTTAACAACATTTTGTTCTTGATTCCCTTCAGCCATTAATCCCCATACTAATACCATTGCTGTACAAGGACTGGCACTAAGTAGGATTATTGCAGTTATTAGTTCGTCGTTTCCTGCCAGAAAGAAATTCGCTAATACAAGACCAACAATTGGTGCGACTATCCAATTTGAGAAGAGAGTGAGGATTATTGGTTTTGGATTTCTACCGAGTTTTCTTAATTCAGAACTCGTGAGATTGAGTACTGCGGGGTACATCATAAGAAATAAGCAAATACCTATCGGAATGGAAATTCCTCTTATTTGGATATTATCAATTGTCTCACTAATCCATGGTAGATATTGGGATAAGAGTATTCCTGCGAGCATACATAATGGAATCCAAACCACCAGATATTTTTCGAATAAGCTTAGTGCTGATTCCTCTTTGTCATGTTTAATGGCCATTGAATCATGAGTTTCCATTGTTTAACACCAGATTACTGTTGATTTTAAAAATAGATAATTTTATAAAACGTATTCACTTTTTGTTATATATATTTAAAAATTTTTATATAGCTTCTTAAAATAGTTTAACCCATCAGATTAGTGATTTATGTGACCAAAATCGGCGAAGAACAATTTAAAACTCGTATCGTACAGATATTAGGAAAATGTGAGGGGATAGATAACGCTGAAGACTATTATCACAATCTGGGAGCATTGTCTATAGCACTGAAAGCGGAAGAACCGTTTCCCTTCATAAAAAGTATTTTTGAAGTTCTTGGAAATACTGATAGATTGTTGATTATAAATGCTTTACGAGAGAAAGATCGTTGTTCTTGTGAACTTGAAGCTATGTTACAAAAGTCGCAACCTGCAATTTCAAGGGACTTAAGAAAATTGGAGAATTTAAAATTAATTCAAGGATGGAAAAGGGGTAATTTTACTCATTATTCGCTTGTTAAACCAACATTTATTCAATTAAAGACGTTTTTAGAGAATTGGTTCGAGTCAATGGGAAATTGGTTTGAAGATTTGCAATTAGTATAATCAGATCAAGTGTTAGTTGATCCTGCCGTTAGACACGTTATTGCCATTTAATTCGTTTGCTTTCTGTGTCTCTTAGAACTTTATTAAGTTCTCCAATATGATGCATATTATGTCGAAGTAGGTACAACATTTTTTCGATTATTCGCAACTTACCATTGTTAAAACTATCCGTGCCGAAAAGGTCTTCGTTAGTAGATTTTTCCAAGCTCTGTGAGATACACTTCTCAATTTCATCTAGATATTCGATTAAATCGTTTTTAGTAAGACTTGCCAATTTTCTTAATATTGTCTCTTCACTGTCATCTGTCCACGAAAAACCAGCTCGTTTCCCCCATTCCATTCCTTCAGGGGTATTTCTATGGTAATATTCTGCTGTTTCAATTATATGATAAACTGTATTTGAAAAAGACCAATTATTCGTTCTATTATTCCACTCCTTACCAGAGATATTTTCCATTGCTTCACGCAATATCAGCCAACTCCTTCCAAACTCCTTTGCTAAGACATGACCAATTTGAAGGCTTGTTTCTTGGTTATTCAGCTTACACACCTTTTTGATAGCACTATTTACTTTAAAGTCAATATTTCATACTTTCTTACTTGTACATACAAATTTTCGATAGAACGGGCCTTCCCAGTGAATAATCTTTGTCGGTGTTGCCTGTATTTTAATATAATCTGTTATTATTTCCATTCCTAAGATTTTTGTTGTAATATCAATTCCATACTTTTTTTGTAAATCATCATAACATTGTTGTATTTCACTTTGAGACTTAGAAGATCGTGTTGTCGTCTCAATCATTATACCTTCGTGCTGTAAAGGATCTTTTAAATGGGTTTCATCGAGAGTAAGAGTTAGATAGGGATTATTCTGTAAATTTTTCCCAATCTGAGATGACTTTTTTGCCATGAATGCGATTGTACATTTGCTAGGTTCATTTACAAAAATAACTGATTGAATTATTGGCTTCTTCAAGCGATCCATTGAGCAAACGTATATCATTGCTTTTTTGAGAAAGAACTGTGAAATAGTGTCTGGAAGGTCGCACCACTTCCCATCAATTTTACATTTCACTCTCAAAGGTTAAATTCACAGCCCTAAAATTTGATTAATTCCGATCTTGAAGCTTTGGACAAATAAAATTCCTCTGGTATTATTTCAATTATCGTTCTACTTATGATAGGAAACACCTGCCACGCACGAGGTAGGTCTTTAGTTCCTCTCAAATATTCATTTATATAATGAGGATACTTCAACTGAAATAGTAGATAGGTACGGATCATTCGAAAGCCTAAGATAAGAAAATAGCCGATTCCAGTTCTTATATTGTGGCCATAAATTCTTGCATGTCCAATAGTCAAGAGTCCTACATTTTTTGTAAAATCACGTTGATTTTGAGAGTCAATGAAGATTGCAATCTTATTAAAATTACTTAGATTCTTAACTTTTTGACTTCTATTTGATGTAGCGATAAAAAAATTTCTACCATTGAAGATAAATAGAGTTGGGGTAAGATGGGGTTTTTTTCCTGATCTGATTGTACCAACTTGGGCAAATTTGGCTGATCTAATTAATTTCATTATGCCATCAGGAATAGCTCGAAGATACATGAACCGTAAATGAATAAGTACTGCTGTTGAAAGGATAAAAGTAGTACTAATATAAATTAGTAAAACAATGAGTATGATTGGATCCAATAACCCTAAAGGGATAAGTGTGAACCCTCCACATATAGATACAAAATGGATACGATCAGATCTTTCTAAATTTCGAATGTCTATAGGAGAAAAATGAGATTTTAATAATGGTGTATTAAGGTAATGAGACAAAATGAGATTTCTTTTTATTTGAGTTAGAATTAGATATAGAGATAATCCTAATCTGTAACAGAGATCAAAAATTAATAAGAAAATGAATAACATAAGAAGAGGGGGTAAAGATTCTACGTTCATAGCAGATCGGAGTTCCGTAAGAAAATTATCTGTCCCTAGTGAGGGAGAGGTAAAGAGATATGTTAACACAGCTGTAAATATAAATACACCAAGGACAATGGATGAAGGATGGAATAGATTTTCAAGGAATCCAATTAAGAATTTTTGATTAACCTTATTGATTCTCTCAATTTTAACATTTCTTAAAGCATTCGCATAACGAAAAATACCTATCGTCCATAAGAATAATCCGAAGGCGCCACATGATCCTGCGATCATAAAACTAAGAGGAATATTATAGATTAGATATAGACAAAACCCCCAGATGAAATAGACCAGAAGTAAAAGAAGGACGTTCGCAGGTGATTGAAATCTGCTGAAAGGCCAAAATCCTTCAAAAACTTGTTCTTGTAAGAATTTGTACTTCTTAAGAGGCTGCATTGCCCCGAGTTTCAATATAATCCATTCTCCATGTTTTATTTCTTGGAATAAGGAACTCATGTGCTATTTAAAGCTTCTGATCCTCATCAATCCCTGATAGTCTTTGATGAAAATACTTCTTTGCGTGAAAAATTCCAAGATAGAAAACCTTAATTGAGGCTTCGTTCATCTTAATCCCAGATTAAGATGTTAGAACGTCTACCACCACGAGAAGAACACCGCACTGTATATTGTTGTCTTTGCACCGAATATAATGAAGAGCAAAAAGAGAACTATGAGTGTAAGACTTGCCACCGCTTCATATGTGCCTCGTGTTTACAGGATTTGAAAATGGTTGGGCTTGAACGATGCCCCTATTGTGCCTCTTCAATTGGTCAAGCGAATACAGAAAATTCTGATCTTCTTGACAGTAAGAGCGGAGTTAAATCAGTTAAATCGTGGAGAGAACTAGGAAAATTCTATTATCAAAGAAAAAATTGGGAGTTAGCAAAATTTTTCTTGTTAAAGGTCTTGAAATGTGATCCAACCGATAAACAATCAAAAACCATGTATATTGAAGCTGATAACAAAAGCAGAAGTTATTTTTAATATTGATCAAAATATTATTATTCTATAGTTTATGGTTTACTTTCGATCGGAAGAGGTATGTTAAATGGATTCATGTATCTTTTGTAAGATTATTGCAGGAGAAATGCCTAGTATAAAATTGTATGAAGATGAAAAAACGATAGCTATCTTAGATATCTTCCCTATTGCACGGGGACATACATTAATTATTCCCAAAGCTCATTCAGAAACCTTATACGATATTCAAGTTGAGGATGCAAAAGCAGTCGGAGCAACTGTCAGTCGAGTGACGAAAGCGGTTAAACAAGTCTTAAAATGCGATGGAGTAAATGTTTACCAGGCAAATGAAAAAGTCGCTATGCAGGAAATCATGCATGTCCACTTCCATGTGATACCAAGATTTGAAAACGATAATATCGTTTTTATGGCTCAAAAAACGGAATTGGTGGAAGAACCTGAAGTTACTGCCCAATTACGATCATTTCTTGATAATTTGAAAAAATGACTCATAATGCGACTAAATGTTGCTCATCATTACAGAAAAGAGAAGTAATATCGCACCTGAAATGATGAGATTAAACCCAGTCATAAGCTGTTTCGAACGGTAATTCAACCTATCTCGGAATAACATTTCACCGTAAATTGGATTTCCTGCGGATCGGGACGCGTATGCCACTTCACTGAATCCTATGCCAAAGAAAGACCCGAATGTAATCTCAACTAACCCGAATATACCAACTATATTAATCGTGGTAGTAATTATATCCTCTGAACCGATTACCAGAGCAATAATAAACGATACAATCACGCTCATTCCGACAAGAAGAGATATTTCAAGTATCTTGCTTAGAATGATGTTTCCTGTGCTTTCAATAGATAGTCCATTACTCATCCGAATAATATCCCCAATTCATATCCGCGTTTGCAAGGATCTGAGTGTCTAGCCTTAAAAAGTCATATATCCCAGAATTTCAAACAGTTCCTCAATAGTAGTTAAAAAAATAGTATCCATTTTTGATGAAACTTCTCTCTTTCCAATCCTCGAAGAGTTTTTACGAATATTATTTCACTAGTTCTAAGAATCGCTATTAGAAAACTTCATATAGAATTTTGGGGATAATCTTGAAAGCTTCAGATCTTCTTGTGAAGGCGTTGGAAAACGAAGGAGTGAAATACATCTTCGGTGTGCCAGGAGAGGAAAACTTAGATTTTCTGGAATCACTCCGTACATCTAGTATATCATTGATCCTAACCCGACACGAACAAGCAGCTGGTTTTATGGCTGCGACGTATGGACGATTAACAGGTAAAACTGGGGTATGCTTGTCCACTTTAGGCCCAGGTGCTACAAATTTTGTCACTGCAGCAGCTTATGCTCAATTAGGTGCAATGCCTATGTTGATGCTAACAGGACAGAAACCGATAAAGCAAAGTAAGCAGGGACAGTTTCAAATTGTAGATATTGTCCATATGATGCAACCTTTGACTAAATATACTAAGCAGATAGTTAATGGAAACACTATACCAGCAATTGTGAGGGAAGCTTTTAGAATCGCGGAAGAGGAAAGACCTGGGGCAGTCCATATTGAATTACCAGAAGATATTGCTCGAGAAGATACTTCGTGTAGAATTTTTCCAGTTAGTCAAGTGCGAAGACCAACTGCTGAAATTAAAGCCATTCAAACCGCTGTCAGAATGTTAGAACAAGCAAAACGTCCACTTATCGTGATTGGAGCCGGAGCTAACCGCAAGAGAACCCAAAATATGTTAAGGGAATTTGTCGATAAAACAGGAATTCCATTCATTAATACACAAATGGGTAAAGGAGTTATTGATGAGAGACACCCCCAATATCTTGGTACAACAGCGCTATCTTTCCAAGATTACATCCATTGTGCAATTAATCATGCAGATCTCATTCTAAATGTTGGACACGATGTAGTGGAAAAACCTCCATTTATTATGGATGAACGGAATCCTGTTCAAGTCATTCATATTAATTTTCTGTCTGCTGCGGTCGATGAAGTTTATTTTCCCCAATTAGAAGTAATTGGTGACATTGCAAATAGCATTTGGCAGATTAAAGAGCAAATAATTCCACAGGATTGGGATTTTGAATATTTTCTTCAGGTAAAATCCCACCTAGAAACCCATATAGCAGAAGGGGAATCCCTTGAAAATTTCCCACTTTACCCCCAGAAAATCGTAGGCGAAGTCCGCGATGCAATGCCGTCTGACGGAATAATTTGCCTAGATAATGGAGTGTATAAAATTTGGTTTGCACGAAATTATAAAGCACATAATCCCAATTCGGTTCTCTTGGATAATGCTTTGGCAACCATGGGTGCAGGATTACCTAGCGCTATAGGAGCAAAATTAGTTCATCCTACTAAAAGAATAATGGCTATTTTGGGGGATGGGGGATTTATGATGAATTCTCAAGAGCTTGAAACTGCAGTGCGCATGAAACTCGATTTAGTTATTTTAATCTTAAATGATAGTGCGTACGGGATGATAAAGTGGAAACAGAGTGCAATGGGGTTTACAAACTTCGGATTAGGTTTCTCTAATCCCGATTTTTGCAAATATGCGGAGAGTTATGGTGCAACTGGTTACAAACTCCAGCCTGAAGATGATTTACATGTGGTGTTAAAACAGAAGCTCAATACTCCAGGAGTACATCTGATAGATGTCCCAGTGGATTATTCGGATAATGAGAGAGTTTTAATTCAGGAACTAGGAGAGAGACTTTGTCTTCTAGAGTAATAATGGTTTAAAAATGACAGGAAAGGAATAAATATGACGCTAAAAGTGATAAACCCGTTCAATAATGAAGTTGTAAGCGAGTATCCGGAAATGACTGAAATAGAGGTTAAGGATATTCTTGAGAGTGTACAAGAGGAATATTTACGTTGGAGAAAGACAAGTTTTGAACATAGAAAGAAATTGATGTTCAATGCAGCAAAAGTTCTTCGTGAGAATAAGGATAGATATGCTAAAATTATGGCTCTCGAGATGGGAAAACCCATTGTTGATGGCCGTGCAGAGATTGAGAAATGTGCTTGGGTGTGTGAGTATTATGCAGAGGAGGCAGAAAATCAGTTAAAATCTGAAATAATAGAAACTGATGCGTCAAAGAGTTTTATCTCATACCAACCTCTAGGTATTATCCTGGCTGTCATGCCTTGGAATTTCCCTTTCTGGCAGGCTCTTCGATTTATTGCACCCACCTTAATGGCTGGAAATGGTGGAGTATTGAAACATGCTAGTAATGTACCGGGAAGTGCTCTAGCGATAGAGGAAGTCTTCCATCAAGCAGGGTTTCCAAAAAATATTTTCCGAACACTACTAGTGGGAAGCCGCAAAGTAAACGCTATAATTGAAAATCCAATTATTAAAGCAGTTACGTTAACTGGGAGTGGATTTGCGGGAAGAGCCGTAGCCTCAAAAGCAGGTGGAATGTTGAAACGTTCGCTATTAGAGTTGGGAGGAAGTGATCCATATGTTATCCTTGAAGATGCAAACATTGAAGAAACAGTTCTTACTTGTGTCTCTAGTCGGATGATTAATTCAGGCCAAAGCTGCATAGCTGCAAAGAGATTTATTGTTGTTGAGTCTCAGCTAAAGAAGTTTGAAGAGTTATATGTTTATAACATGAAAAACCGTAAAATGGGAGATCCTCTACGTGAAAATGTTTCTGTTGGTCCACAAGCACGACATGATCTTCGTGATGAGCTTCATGAACAAGTTCAGAATAGTATCGCAAAAGGAGCAAAAGTGTTATTAGGGGCGGAGATTCCTGATGATAAAGGAGCTTTTTATCCACCAACAGTGTTAAGCGATGTTAGGAAGGGAATGCCTGCATACGATGAAGAGCTGTTTGGCCCTGTAGCTGCAATTATTCCTGTAAAGGATGAAGCTGAAGCAAAACGAGTAGCAAATGATACAGTGTTTGGATTAGGGGCTGCAGTATTTACTGAAGATCTTAAGAAAGGAGAACGGATAGCTACTCAAGAATTAGAAGCAGGAGCCTGTTTTGTTAATGCTTATGTACGCTCCGATCCACGATTGCCTTTTGGGGGAATAAAGGAATCAGGTTACGGAAGAGAATTATCCTACTATGGAATACGAGAATTTACTAATGTGAAAACTATCTACATACGCTAAATTTCACGTTTCTTCCTATTTTTTATCGTACTGCAACTCACAACAAAATGTAGTTAGACAAATAAAATAGTCGCAAGGTGACTATTACAAGCCTTACCTCCTAACAGTCATTTAATTTTCGGCTGGAAGTAGTTTTCTGAGGATGTGAGTAATAGAAAATGGCTATTGAATTCAGTGATTCGATTTCGATTGTTCTGTGCGGTGCTGCTGGACAAGGCATTGCCACGGTTGAAACTCTTCTTACCAGTGCCTTAAAAAAATCTGGATTTCACGTTTTCTCAACGCAAGAGTTCATGTCTCGGGTTCGAGGAGGTACAAATTCTACAACTATTCGTGTATCTACAAATAGAGTTCAATCCTATTGTGAAAAAATTGACATTCTTGTGCCGTTTACTCGAGAGGCGGTTTCTCATGTAAAAAATCGATTATCGTCAATTAGCTGTATTATTGGAAATAAAAAGCTGTTTGAGAGTAATTCTGATGCTCAATCCTGTATTCTGGTGGATGTCAACTATGAGGCAGTAGCTGAAGAAATTGGTCATCGTGTATACTCAAATAGCGTTGCTGTCGGTGTTCTTGCAGGATTATTACAGACTGATCGTCAGCTAATTGCTGGATTAATGGCCGATCGTTTTCAATCAAAGGGAGAGAAGATTGTTAATAATAATATAGAGGCAGTAAAACGAGGTTGTGATCTTGCTGATGAAATAATGTCAAGTAATCAGTTACCACCTTTACCTAGTCTCATTAATCAGCCTTCTGTAAGTTCAGAACTATATCTTTCTGGTCGGGATGCGGTAGCTTTAGGCGCAATTGCTGGAGGATGTAATTATGTCATTTTCTATCCAATGGCTCCGAGTACGGGTGTTGGAGCCTTCTTAGCAAGAAATCGTTTGAAATTTGGAATCGTTTCTGATCAAACAGAAGATGAAATCAGTGCCATAAACAAAGCTTTTGGGGCATGGTATGCGGGTGCAAGAGCATTAGTAACCACATCAGGGGGCGGTTTTGCCTTAATGACAGAGGGATTATCCCTAGCTGGAGTAACAGAGATGCCTTTAATCATACATCTCGGTCAGCGTCCTGGCCCTGCAACTGGAATGCCCACGAGAACAGAGCAAGGTGATTTGGAACTTGTACTTTATTCGGGACATGGAGATTTTCCTAGAGTGATTTATGCGCCTGGTACTCTTAAAGAAGCTTTTTTAATGACCCAACAAGCATTTAATATTGCAGCCAAATATCAGGTCCCCGTTATCATACTAACGGATCATTATTTCATTAACACAAGTTATAATCTTCCTTCACTGGATTATGAAAATACAATAGTAGAAAAACATCTTATCGAGACTCAGTCAGGTTACCAACGTTATCAATTCACTGAGGATGGAATTTCTCCACGGGGGATTCCTGGGAGAGGTGAAGGTTTTATTCGAGTAGATAGCCATACTCATACACAAAACTCACAAATAACCGAGGATCCTGTTATCAGGAAAAACATGGTTGATAAAATGTTTAAAAAACTTCAACAGTTAAAAGAAGTAGCGATTAAACCAAATTTCCTTGGTAATTCTGAGGATGAGGTTTTAGTAATCAGTTGGGGAAGTACTTTTCATAACGTCAAAGGTGCGATTACAGAATTAGGAAAAAAAGGGCATTCATTATCCTATCTTCACTTTTCCCAAGTTTATCCCATTCATAGATCAACAAGTGACTACTTGAAAAAAGCAAAAAAGATAGTCATGGTAGAAAATAATGCTACAGGACAGTTTGCACAGCAATTATATTTAGAATTTGGAATTAAAATGACCAGGAAAGTCCTCAAATATACGGGTTATCCTTTTTCAATTGAAGAGTTGGTAAAAGAGTTAGAAAAGGAGTTGAAATGATGGTAAATTCTTCAGATTTTGATAGAGAGGTAGAAGTACACTGGTGTCCCGGATGTGGTAATTATCCTGCCTTGAAAATTCTAAAAGAGACCTTAACTGATCTTAATATTACTCCCAACAATGCAGTGATAGTTACTGGGATTGGTCAAGCGGGGAAGTTTAGTCATTTCATTGAGGGGAACATGATCAATGGATTACATGGCCGTTATCTCTCAAATGCTTTGGCAATTAAAGCTTCAAATCCAGAACTTTCAGTGTTTGCTATCTCTGGAGATGGGTGTACATATAGTGAAGGAGGTAATCACTTTTTACACACAATGAGGTACAATCCTTCTATTGTCAATATTGTTCATGATAATGCCGTATATGGTTTAACCAAAGGGCAAGCATCACCAACTAGTGAAATTGGGGTGAAGACGGGAGTTCAGACACTAGGTGTGTACAATACCCCTTTCAATCCTATTGCCGTGGCAATTGCACAAAATGCATCATTTGTGGCCAGAGCATTTGTAGGACATGCAGAACAGACAAAAGAGATTCTGAAGAAAGCAATAGCCCACAAAGGGTACGCTTTCATTGATTTGTTCAGTCCATGTGTAAGTTTCAACCGAATAAATACATATCAATGGTATAGAGAAAATACCTACTATCTTGAAGATTCCTACACACCATTTGATCAAAAAGAAGCAATTGGAAGAGCCTTAGAACGAAGTAAACTTCCTCTTGGTGTATTTTATATCAATGAACGACCTACTTACGAAGATAACATACAAATTTACAAAAATGATTCTCGTCCCCTATGGGAACGTGACTTATCAAAAGAGAAGTTAAAAACTTTGATAAACTCTTTCCGTTAAAAAAAATTATTTAATGCGATATAAACTCCGTGATAAATATGACGACGAATGAAATGACTTTAGAAGATGTTCGTAATAAAGCCAGAGAAAAATTAAAGGCAGCTCAATTTTGTATGGTCTATAAAGACTGTGATGGTGGACCAACCCGATTTTGTCAAGGTCAGCATTATGGTAGACGGTTAGGGTTTGGTGGTATTGGTAGCGGAGCTTCATTTCATAATAATTGGTTAGCACTCCGTAAACTTAATCTCAAGATGAAACTTATAGATAGCGATCAGATCGCCCTTTCAGAACCCGATACACGATTTAATTTCTTTGGTAAAGATATTTCGATGCCAATTATGTCTGCTTCGGTCTCAGGAGTAAATTCATTTGGGGGTGATTCAGTCATCACAGAGAGAGAATTTTGTCATGCAGTAATCAACGGTTGTCGAGATGCGGGAACAATTGGATGGCGTGGAGATACATTTACCTACTCATTAGAAAAATCTTATGGTCTTGATGCGATAGCAGAAGGGAATGCTGGTGGTGTGAAGATTGTTAAACCCCGAGAACAGACCATAATAAAACAATTTTTTAATAAGGCAGAATTATGTGGAACCACAGCAGTTGGAGTTGATACAGATGGAGCTGGTAGTTATGCCATGCGTACGAATAATAAACCAGTGTTTCGGAAAACTCCTGAAGAAATTACCGATCTGGTGAATTCGACCTCTTTGCCTGTGATTATTAAAGGAGTAATGTGTGTGGAAGATGCGGTAGATGCAGTTGATGCGGGAGCAAAAGCAATAGTTGTATCAAATCACGGAGGTCGTGTTCTTGATCATACTCCTGGAACTGCCGATGTATTGCCAGAGATTGTTACTGCACTTAAGAGCACAGGTGCAATGATCGTAGCTGATGGTGGTGTCAGAACAGGTTATGATGTATTGAAGATGCTGGCTTTAGGGGCTGATGCAGTTCTTATAGGTAGAGATATTGTTCGAGCTGCAGTTGGTGGAGGAAGTGAAGGTGTCCGTCTTCAAATGGACTTTCTACAAAAAACTCTGGCAAAAGCCATGTTAATGACAGGGTGTGTATCACTAACAAAAGTTTCCAGAGACATTCTCGATGAAACGTGAGTTTTTAAGGTTTAATTAACCCCTACTTTTCAATACCCAAATTTAGAAGAGTTTATAGTCGCAAGGGCTAGTTTTTTTTTCTCAAGTGAGCTCATCTATCATTTCACTTAATAATTCAAGACCTGCAATAAAATACTCCTTTTCAGAACCGATTCCGATTCGTATATAACCATCCATTCCGAAACAATCCCCAGCTACTATGAAACAGCTTTTTTCTTCACGAAGTTTCGTGGTTAGCTTCGTGGAGTTTATAGAGAACTTATAGCGCAAGAATGCCAGCCCTCCTGCTCGAGGGGGAATAAAGACAAATTTGTCTTCTCGATCATCCACCCATTTTTGTAAAACTAGTAAATTCTCCTTTAACATGTCCCTATTCCGAGTTAGTATTTTCATTCGCATTTCAGGTTGCAGAGCTTTAGTAGCTATCCAATTACTAAGGTATCCAGAGGCTATTGATGTATAATCATGATAAGACCACGCCTTCTCAATAAAAGACTTCGGGCCTACTAGCCAACCAATCCTTAATCCAGGAAGAGCATAAGATTTAGAAAGGCCACACGCTATGATGGATTTATTATAACGACCCCAAAAAGTAGGCGATTCTTCACCATCTAATTCCGCACCTCTATAAACTTCATCGGCATACAACCAAGCATCTGACTCTTTGGCAAAAGTAATCAGCTCTTCCATTGCTTTTTCACTTAATACGGCTCCAGTTGGATTATTAGGATTGCAAACTGCAATCATCTTTGTTTTTGGAGAAATCAAAGATCGTACTTCTACCATATCTGGCTGCCAATTTAGCTCTTCTTTTAGGTGGAATGGCCGAACCTTAATTCCAAACGATCGTGCAATTCCCCAGATTTGCATATAATTAGGGAGCATTAAGATTAACTCATCCCCAGGTTCTAACAAACTCCAAATCGTAACAAAATTTGCCTCGGATGACCCATTTGTAACCAATACATTATCAAGGTCTGACCCTGGATAAATGCAACTGATCGTTTCACGCAATTCATCTGAGCCATTGGTTTGACCATATCCAATCCTCATTGAAAGAAAGTCTTCTATCTCCTCTTTACTCAAAATTTCTGTCAAATTGTAAGGATGAACACCACTTTCTGTTAGATTAAACTTGACTCGATTCTCCCAAACAGATTGTCTTCTTTCTAATTCGAATGTTTCAATTTTCATTTTATTAACTCCAAGTTAATTACTTGTTTAGAGATAAATATCCTTCATAGACTGCTTTGGAAATTTGAATATCTTGAACTGCTACTCCTGTGAGATCTACAATCGTAATTTCGTCATCATTAGCTCGTTGGAAATTTTTATCTGTAATCATATTCCCAAGCTCAATTATTCTGTCTTTTTTGATATCCCCATTTCTTATCGCGTGAAAACATTCACCACGAGTTCCAGCTTGAGAGAGACTATCGACAACTACTCGATCAGACTTCTGTAAAATCTTGGACTCCAATTCTTGCTTTTCTGAGGTATCGGATCCCATAGCTGTTATGTGCATACCTTTGAGAACTTGATCTGCATTTATCAAAGGGAGTTTAGAGGGTGTACATGTCACAATGAGATTACATGAATTGGTAATGTCGTTTGAATTCATAGTGGTCTCAATTTCGAATTCAGATGATGCCATATCATCTTGATACTTCTTTAATTGCTCCTTGCCTCTTCCCCATATACTTGCTTTTCGGCAATCAACGACTGATTTTAGAAATTGCAATTGCATCTTCCCTTGTAAACCTGTACCAAATATCCCAATGCGGTTCACATTCTTCGGAGCCATATACTTTGCAGCAATCGCTCCAGCACTAGCAGTTCTAACATCAGTTAGATATCCTTCATCAAGTAAAATGCATTCAATGGCACCATTTTTTTGATTAAATAGGATATTAAGGCCATTAGTTGAAGGTAATCCAACTTTCGGATTGTTATAAAACCCCTGAGCGATTTTAACTACATAATATTCATCGTTTTTAATGAATCCATATTTTATATGACAATCTCCAGGATGTTTTGGATCATCAAATATCATTTCCCCGATTGGAGGCACAACGACCTTTCCTTGTGAATATGCAATAAATCCTTCCTCTATTATCTTGATCGGATCAATTCCCTCAAGTATTTTCTTGATTTCATTCAGTTTCAGAATTCTTGTCATTAATCTCAGACTCCTTAATTTGTTAACAAAACAGTTCATTTAGTAGCTAAAAATTCATTAATGGTTGAATAGAGATGGGAAGGATTTTGTTCGGCCATTTCATGATCACTTTCAGATATATAAAATACGGGTACTCCATTGTCAATAAGAGTTTGTTCAACAGGGAACTTACCTTTATTTATTTCTCCATAAATATAACACTTTTTTATTGATATATTACTAAAATCTTCTAATAGGCGAGAATTACTTGATAACTTAACTGTGTCGGCAGCACTTCTGTGAAGAGCTATTGATGAAGCTTTTTGAAATTCTCGTAAATAGGAAGGGAAATCCTTCAGACTTTGTTCAAATTCAGTTCTCCCTGAAGCTAAAAAAACATCAAAAGGATAATCAAGTATTTTTCCCGTAACAAAACAATCATCAAGAGTGAGATTACCTTCTAAATTGGTGAAAGAAAGGACTTGAGGGGGTGATTGGTCAATCATCTCCATCGCTACCAATCCCCCCATGGAATGGGCACATAAATGAAAAGAACCTACATCTAGTTGATTTAACACTTGAATCATTATTGCCGATTGATTAGACATTTCGTAACTGAATTTCTCATGTTTGGTACTATTACCAAAACCGATGAGATCTAAAGATATTAAAGAAAAGTCTTTGAGTGATGGATCATGGAAAGCAAATCTAAAAAATTCTTTGGAAGATCCGAATCCGTGAATGAAAACAATGTAAGGTCTGTTTCCTTCACTAGTAGTTCGTTTCGTATATGCTACATTAAGTTCTTTTCCTATAGCAAGAATTTCATGCTCGATCGAAGACAAAATAAATGACCTCCTCTTATCAAACACTAACCAACAACATTTTTGAAATCGTTAAATTTTTTAGCTTAGGTTCTAAAAATATCGAAAAGCTAAAATATGAGCTCTAAAATACACAGGAGGGGTAAATATGTCTCATATCGATATAATAACATTGAAGATACTACTTCGTGCACAAAAGGACGAAATTAATGGTTACATTATATAAAGAAACCTCGTAAAGAGAAATAAGAATGAACACAACGCAAAGATTCTATCTGAAATTGCATAAGAGGAGAAAAAGCATTATCATATATTGAAAAAGATTACAAAGAAAGAAGTTAAAGCTAGTAGATTCAAAATTATTCTCTATACATTTATATTAAGGGTTTTTGGATTAACATTTGGAATTAGGTTAATGGAGAGAGGAGAAGGGGAAGCACAGATATTATATTCAGAAATCATGGAAAAATTTCCAGAAATTGGATCTATGTTGAAGGACGAGGAAAAACATGAGAACCAACTTATCGAAATGCTGGATGAAGAAATGTTAAATTACGTAGGATCCATCGTGCTTGGTTTAAGTGATGCATTAGTAGAGTTAACAGGAGCATTAGCAGGTTTTACTCTCGCATTCCAAGATACAGTTCTTATAGCGGTTATTGGCTTGATAACAGGAATAAGTGCTTCCTTATCCATGGGGGCCTCAGAATATCTAGCTACATCTGAGGAAGGTCTGGAAACGAAATCTCCATTCAAAGCTTCATTATACACAGGATCAGCTTATATCTTTACAGTTATTATTCTGATTACTCCTTTTTTCCTCATCGAAAAAAACCCAAATCTATCATTAGTTGTGAGTATATTTGCTGCTATTGTAATAATATTTATTTTTACATTCTACATCTCCATTGCGAAATCTATTCCTTTTAAGCAAAGATTTGCTAAAATCACAACAGTTACCATAAGTGTTGCTGTTCTAAGTCTCTTAATTGGAATGATAGTCAAAATAGTATTTAAAATTGACATCTAATTACTTCTTATAGTTGATTGGCTATGAATCGTTCAAAATAGCATCTTCTGAATCAACTACGACTCTCCCTCTCAATTGTTATAGGTTTTCCACGTGCATTATAATTCCCATGAGATTTGAAGAAACATTGCTTTTCTACAACTATTGTAGACAATAATGGAGATTTTCTACTCATTTGAGTGATGTGACAAATTCCTTAAATGTGGTGATTGCTTGAAACATCCGAGGCGCGTTGGTTTTAAAGAATTCAGATTCTTCTTCTTCCGTTCTTGGTGTTCTTATCTTATAATTGTTGAATGCTTGTCGTCCGTCATAATCGACAAATGCAACCCGTGCAGTAAAATCATCAGGATTAAATAAACAGGCGTCTCCAGTTAATGCAGCAATATGAAACGGATGTTTAAGTAGTGCATTCGACAATTCATTCGCCATTTTTACGTTGTGTTTAAGCAACCCATTTTTTAATTTATTAAAACTCACCAGGAAGTAGAATCCACCTGTAGGAGTTGTTACCTCCAATCCTTCGATTTTACCAACTTCTCTACTAAGATTTGTCCCCATTATTCTGTGAATCTCTCGTGTAATTTTTATATATTCATCAATGACATCATTCTGCTTATAAGCGGTGATTGCAGCGTACTGTGTCGGTGTAGAGACATTTGTATAAATAGTGGCAGCTATTTTCTTGAAATTAAGTTGGAGTTCCTCGGAACAGTTTTCTGGTAGCAAACAATGACCTAAACGATAACCTGCAGCGCCACGATCTTTAGATAAACCGTTTGTTACAAAAGTGCCTTCTGGATAATCAGAACGCATGCTAGCAAAACTCTCTTGATCGTAAGTAGCTAGGGCATAGATTTCATCAGATAAGACCAAAATTCCATGTTTACGACAAATATCTGCTAGTTTTTCAAGTTCATCTCTTCGATAGACTGCCCCAGACGGATTATGGGGACTGTTAAGAACTAAGAGATGTTGATCTTGATGTAAATTTGATAAAAAGTTGTCTAAGTTCTCTGCAGTAAGCTTATACTCGTCTTCAGGTTTCAAATCAATAATGTGAAAATTTTTCCCCAGTAATTTAATTTGGGGAACATAAGAAATCCAAGAAGGAGCAGGGATGATTACATCACCTTTAATCAGAGAGAAGATGGTAAAAATCATCCCTTTGGTACCATGTCCAATAACGACCAGACTAGGATCAATGTTGAAGTTAAAGTACCTATTATTGAACTCTGCAATTGCCTCACGAAGTTCAGAAATACCAATAGAGGCACTATAGTGACTTTGATGAGTATTTTCTCGGAGAGAAGCTTCTAGTGGCTCTGGAACATGAAAAGGAGATTGTCCTATAGCAAAAGCATGGTAATCAAATGAACAGCTTAGCTTAGAACAGTTTTTACGGTGTTCCGTAACCATTAAGCCTATCTTAACGTTTTCTGGCATTACAATTGATTCTACGTTTGGATCAACCTGAATATGAAATTCTAAATCAGTCATGTGCACTCAGAAGATCAATTGGTTGTACAATTAAAATAATTATTCAAAGATAAACGGATCTACGATAAATAATGAAGCCAAGATTCATTGCTGTTTTAGAAATGTTAAGCATCTTTATTTGGGTAATTCAACCTCTTAACTATAATTATCGATATGAATGAGGAAATGTATTAAAAAATTAACTTTTTGAGAAGCCTCCATGGTGAAATTCGATTTTAAAGGATATTCCTTCATTTTCACAGTAGTTTCTAATTTCTGATTCCACCAAATTCCAGTAACTTCGATCCTTTCTTAACTCTTCATAAACAGCTAGATATTCAGGGAAATTGGTTTCGATAATCGCCTTAATTCTTGAGACATTGTGGGGTCGAAAGTTCAAATTCTCAAAACTAAAAGTATCAGTAAAGGTTTGGGCTTTTCTTATAATTGCTTTAAAATCAGTGATCTCTGGAAAATAGGGAGAAACAAACGTATAAGTTTCTATTCCTGCATCTGCAATTTCTTTAAGCGCTAAAATTCGATCTGATGGTTTAGATGCACCACGTTCAATTTTTTTAGCGAAATCATCATTTAATGTACTAATCGATATACCTACTTTGATATTTCTGAATTTTTTGAATAGATCGATATCCCGGGTCACCAATTTCGATTTAGTAAGAATTGACACCTCAGCTTCAGTATCCACAAGTTTCTCCAAAATTCTGCGAGTGTTTTGGTATTTTTTTTCAAGCGGTAAATACGGATCCGTTACTGAACTTAACAATAGCCTTTTTCCAGTATATTTCTGGGGTTTTATTTTATTAAAATCGAAAGTTTTTATATCCAAGAAGTCTCCCCATTTCTCACCTTTATGATTAGTGAATCGAATCATGAATTCAGCATAGCAGTAAATACACCCATGCTGACATCCAGTATAAGGATTAATCACGTAATCTATAGATGGAATATTGCTTTTCGTTATGATACTCTTAGCTTCACGAAAATTAACTTTCATACCAACACGCTATCAAAGGACTCATTCTTCACTAATAATCCTCTTTAACAACCCTTCATCAATATTTCCTCCACTAAGCACGCATACGATATTCATATCCTGTGAAATAGGAATTTTTTTGGCCAATAGCGCTGCAAATCCCGCAGCACCGGCAGGTTCAGTAACTAGTTTGCCTTGGAGAAGAAGTACACGAATTCCTTGTATAATTTCTTCATCGGAAACCAGAACGATGTCATCAACAAATTCTTTAACATGTGCCAAAGTATGTTTTCCTGCGAATGGGGCCGCCAAACCATCCGCTATGGTATTAATTTCTTTTAGAGATACTACGGAGTTTGTACGAAGACTTTCATACATCGCCGCCGCACCAGTAGGTTCCACCCCTATAATCCGCACTTTAGGATGTTGTAACTTAATTGCAGCAGCTACTCCAGAAATCAATCCCCCTCCTCCGACAGGAACAATTACTACATCGGGAATGGTTGAAAAATCATTAAGTATTTCTAGTCCTAGGGTACCTTGACCTGCGATAATTAACGGATCGTCAAAGGGGTGTACTAACGTCAGATTTCTTTCTGCTTGCGTCTTATTCAGTTTTTCTAATAATGTATGGCTATCTTTGTGAAGAATGACTTCAGCTCCGAGTTTTTTGGTGGTCGCAACCTTATTCGTAGCTGCATAAGAGGGCATGATAATGACAGCCTGAATGCCTCTATTCTTACAAACATATGCAAGACTCTGAGCATGATTTCCAGCCGAAACAGTAATTACTCCACAATTTTTTTCCTTCTCCGTAAGAGTTTGAAGCTTATTCAATACACCTCTCATCTTAAATGAACCCATTTTTTGAAATATTTCCGCTTTGAGATATAAGTTCACATCCAGAAGTTCTTCTAACTTCGTGGATGAAATTAAAGGCGTTTTATGGACATGGCCAGTGATCACTTCTTGAGCGTTAATGATATCTTGGAAGGTCACCAATTTTTCACTTGAATTCACGTTAAATCCTTCTTCTAATTCTTCCTTTTTCTAAAATTTTCAATAAAATCTTTTCCTTTGATTTGAAGCTGGGTCACTTTCTTTGAGACTTCTACACGAAAATAAGATAGCAATGAAAAAGCATTTAACACCAATATTGTTGCAGGTAAGAATATTAAAATACAGTTTTCCATTTCAACTTTAGGGTTCGGCCTGATATGAAAGAAACTCTCAAAGTTTTTGATATTCTTAGTCAAGAAATTCGCTTTGAAGTTGTAAAGCAGCTTAATTTCAGTAGAAAGTCCTTTTCGGAATTATTAGCATGCTTTGAGGGTATTAGAAGTAATAAATTTAGTTTTCATATTAAAAAACTAGTTGAATCAAACTTAATACAGAAGAAGGAATCATATTACGAACTTACTGAATTCGGAATTACTACCCTAAAGTTCATAGAAGCCTATGAAATGGATCAAATAAATTATATTCAACTTTCTGGAGCAGGATCAGTTGTCGGTTCAGAAGTACGCATTCCCAGTGGCCTATTGTCTGAACCAATTTCTCTTCCTAAAAGACCAGATGAATTACCACCTAGTATACGATCATTCAATTTTTTTGTAGGAAAAAATACACCAATGATGGAAGAAAACATATTTCTTCCTTTACCAGAACCAATAGAACAGTCAATTTCACCTCGTGAATGGATCAAACAATTTATTAAACCATTAGATGCATTATTGGAGGAAGATTACTCTAGAAAATGGTTAGAAGATCGTCTATTAAAATTAGCATACGGAACACGGGGATTACAAGATTTTTGCTTAATGGATGCATCGTTGTCCGTACCCCCTCTCAAATCTTTGATTCAACCGATGCAAGAAGTTCTAAAGACTCGCGGAAAAGCAGGACTATTTGCTACAACAGGGATGGGGAAGAGTCGGTTATTATTATATATTGCGAGTTGGTGGGTGCGTTTATTCCAGACACCAGTTTTATTTATTGAGAATCCCAAAGATATGGGTGAGGTAGAGTGGGATTCCCTATTTTCTATTTTATCAAGTAATATGTCAAAAGAGAGAGAAACCCCTAGATGGCTTGTTATAATTGAAGATGTGCACTTGGTCCCATTCGAAATTCTTGAAAAAATCCAGAAAATGGTCACTGATGCAGGGACACAATCATGGTCAGTTCTCATTGCATTCACACAGTCAGTGATACAGAGTTCCCCACAATCCGCACCAGGAAAGCAAGAATTTCTCGCATTAGTAGAAAAATTACAACTGGAAATACAACCTTTTGAAGTTGCTCTTCAATTCGATTTAAACAGCATTTGGGATGATTGGCGCCCATATTTTTCTGAATGGGTAAAATGGGTAGGACTCGATGTTCTTGTTACCATTATTCCATGGACTAATCGCCCTTCTGAACCCTACAAAACATTCGAGTCACCTTGGGCAATGGTTGTTTCTTTGGGTTTTCTGAAAGTCGCCTTGGCAAATTTACAAAAATCTGTCATTGATAATACATTCCCGCTTGTACTTTATTCATTAATTTCACTATTGTATTCATTACGCGGTGAAAAAAACATCTTACAACTCAAACTCATCTTATTTCTTGAAAATTCGTTTAAACAAGAATTATCTGAATTATATCCTGAAGGAGATTGGAAAAATAAAGTTAAATCCACAGTAGCTCATTGGACAAATCCTTTCGTTAGATTATTACCCCCTATAAAGTATGAGAGTTCATCTAGTAGCCTTAAAAAACTTGAAATAATTTCCTTTTATCACCAAGAATGGGCTACAGAAGTATGCAAGATCATTCTTGATCCAAGATCGTCAGATATCTATTCTTTTCTTAAACGAAAATTCGAGACCCTTGTTCCATCTGTATACACGATTTGGGAATCGATAAATCAAGTAAATATTGACAAATCAATAGATTTTTTTCATTGGCTTTGCCTTAATACACGCTTCGAATTGAATAATGAGGGTAAATTAGTATTGATACATTTAAAACTTGAACCTGACGATGTCAAGAATTTAGGGGAAAATTTTGAACTAAAAATTGGGTCAAAGAATCTAGATAACATCCAATTGTTGAATTGGACTTTTATCAAGAATGTAGTAGCAAATTACAAGCAATATGGGCAGGATTCATTCTGAGGTTTTTAAAATGAGCAAAAATAACTCACGTGATCGTTAGTGACTTTTTTACCAATTAATCCCATATCTTGAAGAGATTCTAAATTGTCAACTGTATCTTCGATGCTCTTTTCACTTTCAGAGGCTATTTCTTCGACATTCCCCTCCTTTAAAGCTATCATTGCTAGTGCAGTGGGTTGTAAGTGAGATGGTAGCTGATACAATTCGCCAGAACTAAATTTTTTGGTAGGGATAATCATCTTAGAATTATCAATAGTTAGCTCTTCTCTCACGATTTCATTAATTGTATCACTAAATGGTTGGAAAGTGTTAAGATCGAGTGAATCTTTGATCAGCTGTTCTCCAAAATCTTTCATGAATTGTATACCCAATCGGTGGAGCACATTTTCTGGAGTCTCCGGTAAATCTGTTACTAAAACAATTTGGTATTGGCCAAATGATTTGAAATGATAGGATAAATTATCAATTTTAATACTTTTTAACCCAGATTTACCTTGACTTAATTCAGTAGCGACCCCTTGAAGAGCAGTCATTAATCCTGCTAACAACATTTCATTGGGAATAGTCTCAGCGGACTGAAAAGTTTCCGAAACAAGTGGTCTTCCATCCATTGAAATGACATAAACTGCATAAGCAATCATTCAGTTGTTGTCTCCGAATAGGTTATTAGCTAATTCTTTGATAATCTTAGAAATGATATGGTCTGGTTTGTCTAGTGTGTGAATCATTCTTCTTGTAGGGTTTCCTTCTAGAGTTTTTATTGCTGTTTCGAATTCGGTTTTGTATAAGTCCAGATCATTCGGTATCCATCCCATGAAATCTACAGTTTTGTCACCAAGATCTTTTTTAAGCAGATTCTCAATCAATTTTTGAAAATGTTCTTTTTTAGTTTGGTCATTTAAAAAGTCTGAAGGAATTTGATTAGCAATAATTTTTGTTCTACTTTTAAGTTGTTTATGTAATCCTTCAATCATGTGCGAGGTTCCAATAATATCGGCATTTGTTACTTTAACCATAAAGAGTATAATTTCTGTAATGACCATTACATTGATGGTTGAAAACCCTGTCCCAGGTGAACAATCAAGAATTAGGTAATCGATGGAATATGGCTCCTCTCGTAACATACTCTTCATTTTCATGAGATAATGGAGCATTTTCATTGAAGTGTTTTGATCAAGACGGATTACATTCTGGATTGATTCTGGTGTGGGATCAGCAAATGCAACTAGCAATTTTCCTGATAAGGCTAAATCGTTACTTAAATCCTGTAAACATTCCTCGAGAGAAGATTCACCTGTTAGAAAACTGTTAATCCAATGGATCTCCGATTTGGGAGTAAAGAACGTTAAGATTGAAGGTCCGTGAAAATCACTATCGATTAGGCAAATATTTTTACCCTCTGCTGCTAAATGAATGGCTAAATTTACTGCTAAAATTGTTTTACCAACTCCACCTTTGTGTGATAATATTGCCAGTGATTTCAATCTAAATCCTCCAAATATTCATTATAAATTTGAATTCATGAATCGTAACTAAAAAATCTTTGTCCTGAATTTCGATCTATTTTGGATAAACCGTCTTTCTTGATAGAAAAACGTTAATTATTATTTAGTACACATTGATCTTTCATAAAAAATTGAAAGCTAATATGAATTTAATGTTTTACTCAATAAAAATTGACCAGCTGGATACTTCTCTATATAATGAGAGTAACTAGAGGTTAATATCAATGAATTAGACGAATTATTCATTGTTCTAAAGGATCAATACCAAATATTACTATGGAAATTGGTAATTTACGAAATAGAAGTGAAATCTATAATAAGTTTGGATACTCGTATAATTGCTATTACTATTGATATAAGCTACTTCCCTAAGTATATCAATTATATTTAACTCAACAGATATTGAGCAATTATAGTTAAATTATGAAGAAATTCATCCTCATGTGATCAATTTAATGTATCACACATAAAAGAGGTAATACAGAATGAAAAGTAAATATTTTTTACTCGCTTCGGCATTATTGATTTTTAATATGACATTAATCAGTGATCTCGAAGTTGGAATAATGAATAATTCACATAGTGAGTTAAGTCTTGGAAAAGTTCAAAAAACACAATCTATAGAAAGTCTTAACCTAGCAGTAAATTTTACCGCGTATATTGGAGCTCGTATCTTTGGTGATGAGAGCTTTTCGACTGCTATCGGAAGTGATAATAGCATCTTTATCGCAGGTTGGACGTCTACTTCTTATTTTCCGACCACAGCTAATGCCTTTAATCGGACAAAAAGCGATAGTGATAGCGACATCTTTGTTGCAAGATTTTCTCCTGATGGATCCGAACTGATCTTTTCCACATTTATAGGAGGAACACAAGGAAATTTTGGTGATGGCATTGTCCGTATAGCCCTTGATAGCAATGACAATGTTATTCTTGGTAGTTATACCTCCTCTATCGAATTTCCAACAACCGTTGGGGCTTATGACCGAATATATAATGGTGGGGATTTTGATGCCGTCATCACGAAACTTTCTGCCGATGGATCGGAACTTCTCTTTTCCACTTTGATTGGTGGAAGTGGCCAAGACTCTATCATAAATATTCGAGTTGATAGTTCTGACAGAATTTACTTAGCAGGGAATACTGAATCGAGTGATTTTCCAACAACGCTTGGCGCATATAACAGAACACATGGAGGACATGAAGACCTCTTTGTTGCCTGTTTGTCTTCTGATGGATCAACATTAGAATTTTCAACATTCATTGGTGGAAGTCAGTGGGATATGAATCCCAAGATTGATCTCGATAGTGCTGGAAATATCTATATTGGTGGAACTACTAGCTCAAATAACTATCCAGTTACGCCTGATGCCTTGAATACAACATCTAATGGCGGAATAGGATCTCTACCCGGAGAAGATTTAAAAGGTGCCGAATTAACTTTGAGCAAACTCTCTGCTGATGGTTCTGATTTATTATATTCGACTTATCTTGGAGGAACTGGAGGAGAATATATTAATGCACTTGCTATAGACAGTGCAGATAATGTCATAATTGCAGGCCATACTGGGTCAAGTGATTTCCCTGTTACCGCGAATTCATATAATCCAAATTTTCAAGGTGGATTTTGGGAAAATATTCTCGCTGATATTTTCGTTACTAAAATTTCTGCAGATGGATCAAGTATTCTATTCTCAACTTACGTTGGTGGAAGTATTAGCTATGAATTCTGTCGGGACATAGTATTAGATGAAAATGATAATATTTACATAACTGGACACACGTATTCCAGTGATTTTCCTGTGAAACCAATGTATACACTAGATAATACCCCTCCAGATAATTATTATGATGATGCATTCGTAAGTGTTTTAGCTGCTGATGGTTCTGACCTGTTATATTCATCATTTTTTGGTGGACCTGGCTATGATGGAGCATTCGAAATCACTTTAGATGATAATGATATCATAATAACGGGATATACAAATGGAGGTTTACCAACAAGTAATCATACATTAGTTTCAGAATATGGGACAGTAAAATCACTGTTTGTAACAAAATTCAGTAATTCTACCATCGATTTTACTCCTGAATCTTCTACTACAACCACTTCAGAACCTTCTACTACTGACACAGATTCAAACCAGGCGTCTTTTATTCCATTGGAACTCATTATGTTCACGATGGTATCCTTAGCTTTTTATGTAAAAAGACGGAAAATAACATAAGTGAGGATTATCCTCATTTCCCCCTTTTTTTAACTGAACAGCATTTATAGATATATTTCCGATATTCATACTCTTAGAGGATAATACATACCAGAAAAATAATGGAACCAATCAATCCATTTGATCATTTTCCATAGTCTCTAGTGCTTTTTGCATGTATTCACGGAATAGATCCTTTTGTTGTTCAGGAGTTAAACTTTGCTTTACCTGCAGTAAGTCTGAAATTCTTTTTCTGTATTTTTCCAGATTTTTTTTCCCATTTTGAGCCAAATTAAGATACTTAACCAAACCATTTTCACGTGAAACCAAGATACACATGTCATACCACTGTTCAACCTCACCAACCTCATATTTTGAAAAAGTATACCTTGCATGTAACAGATATCCTTGAGCAAGTTGTGTAAATAAGTTTTTTTCTTTACAATGATCTATCCATTCAACTAACTTCTGTAGGAATAGATTCTCATCTATATCCTCTGAATTTGTTAGTATAGAATGAAAATCTAATTCCAGTACCGCACCTTGACATTGTGTATGATACTCCAGGTTTAAATCAAAAGTATTTTGCGCCGCTATCCAGTAATTTCTTGCAGCTCCCCAATTATGAGACTGTTCAGCTACTAACGCTTTATTCATAAGGTCAAATCCATGAATTTTCGATCCAATAGGGATCGTTGATGGAAATCGCTTTAAGAAAGAGCTTTCCTTAGCTAAAAGTGAAATTTCCTTTTGACTACATGCAATTAGGTAAACCGATTCCGCAATGAATCGATCATTTTTAATGCGTTCAAACTCTGCCAATCCTTGTTCATATGACTGAATTGCTTGAAGGAACTTTCCTCGATGATATTGTATCTGTCCTTTACGGAGTTTTTCTATGGCCTCATTTTTCGATTGGACCAACTCAGGATATATCTTGTAGCCTGAAGATAGGATCAATTGGGCAGTAGGATAGTCTGGAGCCATTGATTTTTCGATTAAATTACGTCTTTGAGTTTGGAAGAACATATAAAATGAAAAAAAAGTCACTCCAGCTACAACAAGAAATAATGTTGTTAGTAAATGAACTCGGCTAAAACTAATCAATGGAAAACTCCAAAAATTATTAGGATCGGTCCCTTCGTTGAATTCATCAACATTAATAATTCCATCCCCATCAGAATCGATTTTACTGTCATTATAGAAATTTGCATTAAGAGAATTTTTGTATTCCCAAATATTTGGCATGCTATCATTGTCTTTGTCTAAATTGGAATCATCCTCATTTGGATCTAATCCCATTTGAGACTCGTAATAGTCATCCATGCCATCAAAATCAGAATCAAAAAGAATTGCAGATGAAGTGAAATTAAATTCTTCCAAATTTGAGAGGTTATCTCCATCCATATCAAGAGAGGCATCACTATTATTTCTAGGATCTAATCCCATAAGATGTTCCCAAATATTCGTCATTCCATCATCATCATGATCCATGACTCCATCTTTAGGATCTATAGGATTCAAACCATAATTGGCTTCATATAAATTGGGTATTCCATCTCCATCATTATCTTCTTCAGCATCAGAGGAATTTAAGGGATCTAGTCCATAAGAAGCTTCCCATCCATTCGTCATCTCATCCCCATCAAAGTCTTGATAAATGTCAAACTTATCCCGAGGATCAAATCCATTTGAATATTCATAAAAATCATTCATACCGTCTCCATCAGTATCCAATAAGATTGCAGATGAATTGAAATCAAATTCTTCCAGATTTAAGAGGTTATCTCCATCCTTATCAAGAGAGGCATCACTATTATTTCTAGGATCTAATCCCATCTGGTGTTCCCATAAATTATCCATTCCATCCTTGTCCTTGTCTAAGAGTGCATCTTCAGAGTCAATAGGATTTAATCTGTAATAAGCTTCCCAGAGATCTGGAATTCCATCCAAATCATGGTCTATTTGAGCATCTTGAGGATTAAAGGGATCTAAACCGTAATAAGCTTCCCAACCAGTGGACATGTTGTCACCATCATGATCTAGAAATACATCAAACGGATTCATGGGATTAGTTCCATTCTCATACTCTTGAAAATTGGTTAAGCCATCCTCATCAAAATCAGAATTCGCATCATTCTTGGAATTATTAAGGGTATAAAGAAATTCCCAGCCATCGGGGAGAGAATCGCCATCTGAATCCCTGTTACTTACATTTAAATTATAATAAAATTCCATTCTGTTTGTTAATCCATCTTGATCAAGATCCGCAAATTTGTCCCAATAATCTGTAGAATTGAGACCATGTAGTGACTCCCAATTATCGTCCATTCCATCATTATCAAGGTCATTAGAAATTTGAATCACATTCCAAATCTTGATAGAGCGATCCCAGCTACTAGAGGCCAAAATCGAGGCATCAGGGGAGAAAACTATAGATCGAATCTGATCCAGATGACTTGATAAATTAGCATTTATAGGTTGGAAAGGACTAAAGGTTCGATTCCATAATTTCACGATGGATTGTCCTTCTAATGGATCCTCGAAACTTGAGGCAAACGTTGTTCCATCTACCGACATAGCTACTGATTTAATTTCTGATGAAGTATACATAATTTCTTGTGTATACGTTCTAGATTCTTTTAATAAGGTTATATCCCAAAGTCTTATTGTTTTATCTTTACTACCCGAAACTAATACTTGTCCGTTGGGAGAGAAATCCAGAGAATAGACAGCTTGTGTGTGGTTACTCAAGGTAGCAATTTTTGTTCCATTTAACGGTAGGGTACCACTTGTAAATTCCCATACAGTAATATCGGAGTTCGAATTAGCTGCTGCTAAAATTGGTTCAGTAGGAGAAAAAGCTATCGAATTAATCCAATTTCCCTCATCTGAAATTGTTTTTACTTCTCCTGTCATTATATTCCATAGTTTTAGATTATTATCTCTTCCACCTGAGGCAAGAAGTAGACCGTTTGAAGAGAAATCTACCGATTTTACCGGCTTAGAATGACCAGTTAGTGTTGTTACTAAATTTCCTGAAGAGACATTCCATAACTTTATAGAATAATCAGGAGATTCGCCCCCTGAAGCGATTAATGAACCATCAGGTGAAAATACAATAAAATCAAAAGGAGCAGAATGAAATCCAATATCTTTAATTTTTGTATTAGAGGAGATATTCCATAAGCTGATGGATAGATTATCATTAATAGAGGCAAGAATAGATCCATTTGGAGAGAATGCAATTGGGAAAAACTGCATTGAGGTTGTGATTCCGTATGTATCATTTATCGAATACAGCTCTTCTCCAAAAGATGGGATCGATTGTTGCTGAAGTCGGAGATTTTTGAGTTCGGTAGAAACTGGTTTAAATTCCATCCTATTTCTCTTATTATCATAGTCATCATTTTTTAAAAGAATTAGAATATTCACGGAATTTTTAGGAGCAGTGTGATGGCTAGACGGAAGATTACCTAAGCTAAATATCGAAATACTAAAAATCATACCTAAAACGACTAACCAAACAAAATTATTGAAGGTATGATGTTGTAGGTATTGAACACATTTGCTTTTAATCGGGCTCTCTTCCTATTAGCTTTCATATCTATTCTATTTCTCATTTATAAATTTTCCATGGTTTAAAAAAACTTTAGTTATTTTTCACACGTCTAGAATTGAGAACTGCAACTAGCCCTGAGCTTTTCTTTAAACAGAGATAGATACTCACGAATGAGCTATCTCAATAATTAAATTGCGTATGTGTTACATTTGCCAAATTGCTAAAATAGAAAAAATTGTCGAAATTTACCAAATCTAGGAACAGAATATCGGTAAAAGGAAATAAAAAGAGAGTAGAGAAAGATACTAATTCACTCTACCTCAAAGAATTTGTCGTGAACAGCGCCGCAAATGGGACAGACTTCTGGAGCCTCACCTTCAACGGTGTATCCACATACATTGCAGACAAACATTTTAACTGCAGTTAAATCTTTGCCTGCTTCAGCTGCTTCCAAAGCTTTGGAATACAACTCGTGATGAATTTTTTCGACCTGATTAGCTAGATCAAAGCTTCGTTCAGCACGTTTATTGCCTTCTTTCTGAGCTTCTGCGAGAAATTCTGGATACATAGTTGTGAATTCATAATGTTCACCAGCTATAGCATCTTTAACATTTTCAATAGTAGATTTTACACCACCGACAGTCCGAAAATGGGCATGTGCATGCACGGTTTCAGCCGCAGCTGCTGCTCGAAAAACTCGTCCTATTTGGGGAAGTCCATCTTTATCCGCTTGTTTAGCATAAGCTAAATATTTACGATTGGCTTGACTCTCACCCGCGAAAGCCGCCATAAGGTTTTTTTCACTATTACCCATAAGTATCAACTCCTATTAGTAAATGGAATTAGCTTATATGTTATTTATTTATCTTATGGTTCGTAAGTCAACCTAGACCTAATTATTGTTAATTCTAGATATGGAGATGCTTTAAATACGGAAGAAACCGATTTTCGTAGAAGTTTTTTGAAATCTTAACAGAAAAAGTAATTCTACCTTCTTCTCAATGAAAAAATATATTATAGCTGTGAATGATAGAAGTGTCTATTAAGTATTAGTTGAATTTGGAAGGATATTCTTTGAGTGTAAAAGAATTTGACGCGTTGATAGTCGGAGGAGGACTTAGTGGGTTACGGGCTGGCTTAGAACTTTCTAAAAAGTGGAAAGTTGCATTGGTGAGTAAAGTTGTACCAGTAAGAAGCCACTCAGGGGCCGCACAAGGTGGAATTAATGCTGCTTTAGGAAATCATCCTGATGGAGAGGAAGATAACCCTGTAAAACACGCATTTGATACAGTAAAAGGTAGTGATTACCTTGCAGATCAAGATGTTGTAATGTTCATGACAAAAGAAGCCCCCAAAATTGTGGTCGAATTCGAAAGTATGGGTGCTCCATTTTCACGGTTTGAGGATGGAAAAATCGCTCAAAGGCCGTTTGGAGGTGCAGGTTCTCCGAGAACTTGCTATGCTGCGGATCGTACTGGTCATGCTCTTCTCCATACTCTGTATGAACAGTGTGTGAGACAAGGAGTGACCTTTTGTGATGAATTTTTCCTAATCGATTTGATTTCTGTTGATAAACAAGTTACAGGTGCGCTTACACTTGACATGACCACAGGAGAATTAGTTATATTCCGTGCTCCTTACGTTATTTTAGCCACAGGTGGTTTTGGGCGTATTTTTGAGGCTAGTACTAATGCAATTATCTGTACTGGTGATGGTGTTGGTGCAGCGTTTCGTGCGAATGTTCCTATGCAGGATTGTGAATTTGTCCAATTTCATCCCACCTGTCTATATGGATCAGGTATTTTAATGAGTGAAGGTGCGCGAGGTGAAGGTGGACTTCTCTTTAATAACCAAAAGGAACGTTTTATGTTGAAAATCGCTCCTGAAGCGAAAGAACTCGCGCCTCGAGATATCGTAGCACGAGCAATTACTACGGAAATAAATGAAGGTAGAGGATTTGAAAACGCGTATGTTCATTTAGATTTAACTCATTTAGGGGCTGAGCGGATAAAAGAGCGTTTACCAGGGATAAGAGATATTGCGATAGATTTTGCAGGTGTAGATTCTATAGAAAAACCAGTACCAGTTCATGCAGGACACCATTATAGTATGGGCGGCATTGGTACAAAATATGAGGGTGATTTTTGTGAAACTTCTCTTAATGGCTTATGGGCGGTAGGAGAAAATGCCTGTGTCTCTGTTCATGGCGCAAATCGTTTGGGGGGGAATAGTTTACTAGAGACAGCTGTTTTTGGAAGATATGTCGGTCGAAAGATGTTAGAGCGTGGACTACCTTCGCGTCCTTCGCAAGAAAAGATAATTGCTGCAGAAAAGTCTATGTTGGATAAAATTCAATCTTTGTTTAAGAAATGGGAAGCAAATTCTGGTAAAAAACCAGTGGAAATTCGAGAAGCTATGGGTGAAACTTTAAGTCGGAATGCTTTTGTTTTTCGGACTGAATCTGAACTACAACTTGCTGTTGATGATTTAAAGAGTCTTCAGAAAGAATTTGAGAATGTCCAGCTTTCTAAGATAACTTCGTCAGCGGATAGGAAGTTTAACTATGGATTGATCCGTACATTGGAACTTCGGAATATGATTGATATAGCGGAAGTAACTGCTTTCGCCTCTCTGTGGAGAAAAGAAAGCCGTGGAGCACATTTTCGTACCGATTATCCTACTCGAAACGATGAGGAGTATCTAGTCCACTCAATGGTGATCCGAAATGATACTGGGGATCTTGAAATGCTCACAAAACCAGTAAAACTGGGTATTTTTGAGCCTAAACCGAGGGAATATTAAGGTGAAGAAAATGGTAATCAATCAGAAGTTTTTGGTATTTAGAAAAAATCCAGAAGAAACCCCCCGCTACGAACGATATGAAATTCCTCTGAAACCTGGAATGAGTATTTTAGATGCATTATTTTATATTCAAGATTACTTGGATTCAAGTTTTGCATTTCGTTATGCTTGCAGAGGGGCTATTTGCGGATCTTGCGGTATCACTATTGATAAATTTCCCCAACTAGCATGTAGAACACAAGTAGCTGCAGTGAAATCTACAAAGAAACCTCCCAAACTTCCTGAACTAACCTTTGGAGAAGTTCCATCCGATTGGAATGAAGAAACAGAAATTCTTATTGAACCTTTACCAAATATGAATGTAATTAAGGATTTGGTTGTAGAAATGGAACCTTTCTGGAAGTTTTATGAGGAGGTTCAACCTTACTTTGCACGGGAGTATAACGATGTTCAACCTGAATCATTACAAGCACCTGAAGATGCTCGATCCATAGAACATCTTGTCTACTGCATCTTATGTGGGATCTGCTGGACTTGCCCAGTGAACGCCACTGATCCACATTATCTTGGTCCAACAGCTTTGGCAAAAGCGTATCGTTTCATAGCTGATACTCGTGTAGATGAAAAACATCGACGTAGTATTGTGGAACGTGTGTCCAAAAGCAATGCAGTACCAGCATGTGAAAAACATTTCGTATGTAATAGAGTATGTCCCAAAGGAGTAAAACCTGGAACAGCTATTGGTAATATTCGGAAACAGCATTTGACTCCGTAAATATCTCAACAAGGAGTCGATTTCTTCCTATGAACAATTAATGAGGGTTATAAATGACCGAATTTCGTATTGAGAAAGATAGTTTAGGAGAGGTCAGAGTACCTAAGGGAAGTTATTGGGGAGCTCAAACCCAGCGCTCCATTGAGAATTTCCCATTTGAATCATCAGCTCACATTCCGTTCCCCCAAGAATTTATTCGAGCGTTAGGAATTGTAAAAAGAGCATGTGCTGAAGTAAATAAAGATCTTGGGTTAATAACCTCAGAAATTGCTCAATCTATTATTAAAGCAGCACAAGAGGTAATAGATGGTAATTTTTCAGATCAATTTCCATTGATGATTTTTCAAACAGGATCTGGAACCCAAACCAACATGAACATCAATGAAGTAATCGCTAATCGCGCCAATGAGATTATGGGAGGTGTTGTTGGATCAAATAGACCAGTTCATCCTAATGACCATGTAAATCGATCTCAATCATCTAATGATGTTATTCCTACAGCTATGCATATATCTGCAGTTAATCTCATACTTTTTTCTCTTATTCCGTCGCTTAAGATGCTGAAAGATGCCTTAAAAAGGAAACAAGAAGAATTCCGAGATATAGTAAAGACTGGACGAACACATCTCCAAGATGCAACCCCAATTACGTTTGGCCAGGTATTCTCTGGTTATGTCACTCAGATCGAGAAGGGGATAAAACGAGTGGAGAATGCCCTACCCCATCTCTATGAACTTGCTCTCGGAGGAACTGCTGTGGGAACAGGGTTAAATACACATCCAGAGTTTGCTAAACGTGTTGCGAGTGAAATAGCTAAATTTACAGAAATACATTTTATTACGGGGGACAATAAGTTTGAAGGATTGGCCGCACACGATGCTATTGTTGAAACGAGTGGTTTATTACGTGTAGTTGCCGTTAGTTTAATGAAGATTGCGAATGATATACGTTGGTTAGGTTCTGGACCAATGAATGGTTTAGGAGAACTAATATTACCAATTAATGAACCTGGATCTTCCATTATGCCAGGAAAAGTTAATCCCACTCAGTCCGAATCTGTTACTCAAGTTGTCGCTCAAGTTATTGGAAATGATGTCGCTATCGGATTTGCTGGTTCTCAGGGCAATTTCGAACTTAACGTGTTTAAGCCAATAATGATCTACAATTTATTGCAGTCAATTCAATTGTTATCTAATGTGTCACGAAACTTTGCAAAGAATTGCATTTCAGGTTTAGCTGTAAATGAAACAAGGATTAAAGAAGATTTAGAACAAAATCTCATGCTCATTACAGGGCTTACTCCCTTAATTGGATATGAAAAGGCTGCAGCAGTCGCTCATGAAGCTTATAATACCAATAAAACATTGAAAGAAGTATTACTCGCACGAAAGGTTTTATCCGAAGAAGAGATCGATGCAGCACTTGACCCTTCTCAGATGATATCACCAAGGAAATGAATCTCTCACCAAGGTTAGTTTCTAATCATTCTTTTTTTCTAGAAGAATTTTCAATCCATTTAGAACAACATCCCAATTTTCGTCAGTATGCCTAAATTGTTCCTTGGTGTTGAACTCCCCTTGTGAAACAACTAGTTTTGTACCAGTATTCGTTTTACTCAGCAATTAGGTCACTTTTGTATGTTTAGAGATATCTTTCTCAAATTCAGGAGCAAAGCAAGTATATTCCAATAACTTTTCACTTTTTTGTCTTAAGATTACTCCTTTAACGGGAATAACTTCTTTACCATCTGAGATCATTTTGTATATGATAGGATCACCTGTGTTCCAATCAGAAATTGCTTCACAGTTCAGGAAATACTGTTTGGTAATTTCAGGATTAGTTAATGCATCCCAAACAGTCGAAGTTGTTGCTTCTATCATGATAGTTTTCTCTACGGTTAATTTTTCACTCAAACGTATCCACTTCTTATCTAGTACATTTAAGAGGAGTTTAGAAAATTATTTCTATAAGAATTACGATGATTTTGACGTAAAAAGATGAAATGTTAGATTTTGAGTAAGTAAACCTTTTTTTGTATCGAGATTATAATGAATATTATTGTGTGAAATTGGATATGTGAATCAGTTTGTTAAAATTTCTTTATTCAAGCCAGAAACGGATCCTTATCACAGCGAGTTTCCTCCTGATAAGTAGCTTAATTTTTAGTATGATTTTCATTCAGGCCTGGTTTGATTACGAAGTCAAAAGGCAACTCAATGCAACTGAAACTAATATCAATTCAATAGAAATTCTAGACTATAGCGTAAAAGGTGCGAATATTACCGTCAACGCTTCGGTTTCTAACCCACATAATATAGAAATAACTACTGCAGAAACTAATTTTTCTATTCTGTATGGTACAACTAAGATGGGATTTGTATGTATACCTAAAATCATTTTGGAAAAGAAGATTGAATCGATGGTTTTTAATTCAACTTTTTATCTAGTCGGTGTAAATTGGGTTACATATTTCCTTTTTGGGACAGATCTAGTATACGATGGAGAGATATCAGTGAACATAACTGGTAAGTTAAAACTGAGTGCACCAGCTCTCTTTTACACCGTGTATTCCACAATTGAAATTAACTCAAGAATTACTTTAACAACGGATATTATCTCATTCATGAGAGTAATTTAATGCCCAAATACTCCTTTACTCAAATATTTCTGGCCAGAATCGGGAAACACAGTAACTATGGTTCCCTTGATATTCTGCTCTGTCTTTAACCATGTAAGAATACCATGTAAAACAGCGCCTGAACTCGGACCTACTAATAAGGAAGATTCTGATGCGAGCCGACGAGTCATATTATTTGCGTCCTTTTCCATTATTTGAAAAATACCATCTAACTCCTCACGACGAAGAATCCCAGGTACTTCCTTAACAGCATTCGTGTTTTTCAACCCAGGAATACTACCAGTTAAGGTAGGTTCTACTCCATAGACTTTAAGATTTGGATTCTGTTCTTTTAAGAATCTGCTAATTCCAATGATGGTACCACCTGTTCCTAAACCAGCAAACAAATAATCTACATTGCCATGAGATTGTGCCCATATCTCGGGACCAGTTGTACAATAATGGGTTTTCCAATTCGTGTCATTATTGAATTGATCTAGCATTACATACTCCTTAGAAAATTTTTGGGCCATTTCACGAGCTTTTCGAATAGCACCATCCATACCTTCTTCTCCTGGAGTCGAGATAATCCGTGCACGATAGGAACGTAAAATATCCAAGCGTTCTTGGCTCATAGAGTCAGGGATGACAAGAGTAATATCAATACCCAAAAGTCTGCCCACCCAAGCTAGTCCAATTCCAGTATTACCGGAAGTCGGTTCAATTACACATCTCCCATTCAGTTTCCCTGAAGATTTTAGCTCTTCAAGCATATAAAGTGCAATACGATCCTTAACACTTCCCCCAAAATTGAACATTTCCAGCTTGGCAAAGACTCGCACATCTGGAAATACTGCTAATTCTGGTAGATTAACCAGTTCAATAAGAGGGGTATTCCCAACATAATGAAATGCAGGCGGATGTTTATGCTTCTCTAAAGTATAATGTGGAGGAGAATAATTCTCAACAAAAATAGTCACCATTCACCATTTTAACCTCAATGAAGATGATTCACTAGTACTTCTTTAAATACATGATTCGGAATCCGTAAAAGTGAAAATCTGTTATTACAATGTATTTACAGAGAAGATGTTCCATGAAGGAATTTTCTGCTTCTTTTTGTGTATCCGACGTAAATTTCTAGAGAGATACGTATCATAGCAAAGATATGCAAAGAAGTCTATATTGAGACCATTTCACATTTGCAGGTCTAGAATTTTAATTTTCACAAATTAGAGGAAATTTGAATTATGCTAAAACTTTAATACAGGTAAAATACTATCGCATGAAGCAATATTTTCATTAGGACGTGAAGAGGATTACAGAAAACTTGGATGAACTAAGTGAAGTCGAAGTAAAGAAGAGACGATTGAAATTACGAATACTAGGGATGGGATTGATTCTTATATTCATTTCATTATTAATGTTACAATTTTTCGTTCAAATGCGCTATCCTCCAGAGTTGAAACTTCCCATAGATTTACGTCCAGATTGGACGAGTGATGTAAATCGTGTTAAAACAATGCAATTCGTAGGAGATGTAGGTATAGTCATTGGATGGGTTATTTTTTTAGTGGGTTTGGTACTGGTGGTATATGGTTTCATCAATACTCTCTTGGATCCTCATTTACGTGTACCTCGACGATTTGAACAGACTATTACTGAAGCAATAAAAACCAACCTTGTTACAGATAGAAACTTCTTTATCTTGTTCGTAGGATCAGTGATTTTTGGTATTATTTGGTTTTTCAACCTCTTGACGTACCCCGATGATGGTCCCCTGTATTTTTTGAGAGAGCCAAATTTGCAAGCCTATTATCCTACTGTCCCTGTTGAAGATCTTCCAGCGTTATCAACTTATGGAGGATTTGCCGTTATTCAAGATACTGCAATCCTAATATTGTTCATCTATGTGATTTATGTTCGCCTAAGGCCTGGAAAACAATTTGCTGAGGATTTTGTTTCATTCGCATTAGACCGAACTGCTTTCCTGGTACTTTTAATCGGCGTAAGTATTTTCCATGCAGTCGGACACTTGCCCTACGAGCTCTATGGCAAAGGTCAATGGGGAACAGGTTTTACTGATATTAACTCTTGGATTGCTTTTGATAAAATAGCACATGGTTTAACGAGTGCAGCTATCACCATGCTAATTGTCTACATCGTAACTGATCAGTTTGCAAATTATGGAGCCGAAAGTACATCAGCAAAATTGTTTGGTATTGTTGTAGCGATTGCCTTTATGATTAGTTTAGGACTTGCATGGGAAATTTTCGAGTGGATCACAAATGCCCTTCTAAACCTTGGTCATTTCATTGATGAAATACTCGACGCCCCTAAAGATTTGGTTTGGGATGCCATCGGAGCTGTTCTTGGGGCGTGTTTGGCTGTAATCGATATGTATCTTGAAAAAGCAAAACCAGAAACAGCGTCCTGACAACACTTATTGGAAAAAAAGCTCAGATATTACCCTGAGCGACTCATAATACTCAAGCTGTTGATTCAGGATGAAATCTACGAGACCTGCAACATTAAACATACTCACGCTAATTGCTACTTATTTTCTTTGGGGTTTTGCCAATATTATTTTTTCAATTCAGATCCAGCCATATATTATTGAGGTGTATGGAGAAAGTGATCAAATTGCTCAAATTCTTGGAGCTATTCTTTCTATTGGTAGTTTTTTTGCAATAATCCCTTTGTTATTTAGCTTCTATGCTGATACCCACGGGAGGAAGAAGATCATACTTTTGGGGGAATTTTTGAGTTTTATTGGGTTGGTGGGATTATCTCTGGATAAAACACATTTATTACTAATGATTTTTAGTATTATTTTGTTTAATATTGGACTAGGTGTTCAAGATTCCCCACTAAACACGCTTATATATGAATCAACAGCAGAGAAAAATCGTGGGTTAGTTTATGCAGTTATTTACAATTCAGGGTCGATTGCGGGAATAATCGCCGCAGTTCTGCTTGAGACAAATAACAGCTACATTACTTTTTTTCAATTTGGGAGTATTTCTTTATTAGTAATTCTAGTAATGAATTTTTTCCTGTTATCAGATATTAAGCCCAATATATCTAGGGTAAATTTTTCATTAAAGAATCTTTTTAGTGAGCCTATTTCTCGTCTTACTGTATTTGCTTTCGTTATAGACTCCTTTGCTTGGGGTTTACCCCTCTCAATAGCTAATGGAATTTTCATCTTGCTTTTTGAAGTCGATGTAGGTTTTATTGCGACTCTTGTTCTCTATGAATCCATTTTTCTAGTAATCCTGCAATATCCAGCGGGATATATTGTGGATAGAGCTGGTAGAATAGTCGGGTTAGTTTTAGGTGAGATCACAGGGATTATGTTCATTGCCTGTGTACAACTCGCAATTATGAACCCTGTAGATTCTGAACTTCTTCTCCTTATTGGTCATGCAATCTTAGGTGTAAGTATAGCTTTTTGGAGGCCTGCTGTTACAATCAGCCTTATCGCGGTTGATCCCTCTATTCCTTCCACAAATTTTGGGATTTTGTCATTTTTCCAGCGACTTGGGTGGGTTCCTACCGCAGCGATAGGAGGATTTCTTTTCTCAATTATTGGTTATGGTCCGCTTCTTTTGATAGCATTCCTTGGAACAATTATTGCCATGTTCCTATTTTATAGGATAAATCAGCTTGAAACGTTAAATAAGAGCAAATAACCAAAAATAAAACCAATAATCCGATGTGAAAACGAACTAAGTTATTTTTTTTTACAAATTTACACAGTTAATTGGTTATTCAGAAACACAATATTTAATTAATTCCAAATTAATTGTCACTCAGTATGGAAATTAATCGACAGAAAGTAACAACTTCCGTAATGGAGCTCTATCGTGTTTTACGAAATGATCGCATATTGTTGTTCGCGATTGTTATAGTTAGCATTCTTACACTAGGGAATTTCTTCAATAAAGAATTTCTCGAATTTGAACCATTACAGTACTCTCTCTTCTCTTATGACAAAATTCTCCATTTACTTTCTTCGATGATTATTCTCAGAATATGCTATTCCCTAATCTTGCGCATTAACCATTCTTATGCCAATGATCACCCACGGCTGGTCGCTTCCATTCTTACTATGGTTATTTACGGATTTTTGTGGGAACCATTTGAGCTCTTGACTTTCATGATACAAGAATCAAAATCAGAACAATTTTGGGCAGAGGTTTTTGATGTTCCATTGGACTGGGTGTATGATTTAGTGGGAATCCTGTTGAGTAATTTTTTAGGTTATGAATAGAACTTGGATGTAACAGGAAGTTGTAATGTTGAAAAGAAAAGCATTAAGCAATACTGAATTTTACAGTCAACAAATTAAGCTCGAAAAAGAAATTATTAAAGCTGCGGAAGCTTCAGTGAGCAGGGTTAAAAATATTCTCATCAAAGAATTAATTCTTGGTATAAGCCAAGATAATAAAAAACATGAATCAATTTTGAGAGGGTTAACTGCTCTTCAGGAAAAAAGCACGAAAGGAATTCGCTTGATCTCGGAGGAAGAGCGGGAAGAACTGAAACAAAGTATCGAAACACATATACGACTGGAAAAAACAGCCATAGATACATACCGTCAGATGTTAAGTCAGATTGTTGATGTTCGGGAGAAGATGTTGGTAAAAACTATTCTAAAAGATGAACTTCGACATCATGCTTTATTAAAATGGCTGTATGATCTAATAATTAAGGATTTGACTTTAACTGAAGATGATGTTTTTGATATGACCTGGAAAGATGTAATTTGGCAAGATGGGACTTGAGCCAATAAAAATAAGGATTTATAGATTGATTAGTCAAGTAAATTCTTATGCTTGATTAATTACACCTTGTTACAAGATTTACCATGATTTTAGATTTGAATAGATTGAGAGAGATAATCCAATTACATAACTCAATATGAATGTAAGATATAGAAAAATCATATCATTATTGATAGAGAGAAGCTTACTAAATGCAATCCCAGTAATAAGCAGTAAAGAACTTTGATAACCAAAAAATAGTTTCCTATTATAACTTATATTCCATTTTATGTTCGGATTCAACGCGTTTTTCGGTTTTGCAATTCCTCTGATAGAGGCTGTGATAATGAATATTGCTATTGTCAAAGATAGGAAATATGAAACAGCAATGTGTTTCATTCGCTCAATCTTTGTATGATTCGATTCTTCAAATGCAATACTCATAAGAGTTATACTCATTTCAGCTATTACAAATAATCCAGGTATAATCAAAAATAATGATCCTATTCCAGGTATTTCAGCTCTTAAAATCGGTAATTCAGTGAATAAAGATAGAAAAAGTGAGCAAGGAAATAATATTCCAATTACTAACAGGATCAGGGGTGATGACAAATAACAAATTAAATCATACTTTTGTGTAAAAGATAAATTGTTATTAGAAATTATCGGCCAAAAATTACTTCTCAGATGTGATGCTGTTCCGTTATTCCATCGCCACAATTGTGCTAATTGAGAATTAAAACCTTGAGGGGTGTCTCCAATAGAAAGAAGTGTTGGAATGTATATACCATGATATCCCTCAAGTAGGAGTTTAATCGAGACTCCATTGTTCTCTGTCAAAGTTTCAAGAGGGAAACCACCTATCTTATTTAGAATTGTTGTTTGAAAACAACAAGTAAAACCATTAAATAATGAACCCTTCCACCTATGTTTGGCACGATAATATACTTCAAAAACTTGGGCTCTTAGAAGGCTGATTGATCGTTGATATGGTTCGTTACCAGAAGTAAACGTTGACTTAGCTTGAATAAATGCTGTTTGCTTGAATTCATCCGGAGATAAAGATTCAAACGCATTTACTAGTTTTTCAATTAAATAAGACCTTGCTATATGATCAGCGTTGTATATAATTGTATATTTACTTTCAATTGAATGTAGTGCTTGATTCATCACTCCTGCTTTGAACCCGATTGCTATTGGATCTCTTTCAATTATTCTTAAGCTATATGTTTCTGCAAGCTCACGATAGGAATTTAGGACTTCATTTTCTGGATTATTTGTAGCTAAAAGAATTTCATACTTTTTTGAAGGGTAAGACTGGTTTTGAAGTTGTTTAATGCTATTTTCCACAAATGAAGGACTAATCCCTCGGATAGGCATTATGATTGAAACAGTAGGAAAAGCATCATTTACTATTGGATAAATATCAGTCAGATTTTCCTCTTTTCTAAATTTTAATGCATGAAATAAAATAAAGACAATATATAAAGTATAGAAGCCTAAAATTACTTCAATTACAAAATGATTTATGTTAAAAAGAATAGTGATTATGTTTGAAGATCGGTAGGCTTTAATAATGAGAAAAATAGCATTCATTAAATAAAAAACACTGAATATTAAAGTTAAACTACCAAAAAGAACTACTCCTCCAAGTAATAACGAATAAATTGGTTTTTTACTCAATAGAATCTCCTACTCCATAATCCTCTGAATTAATTCCTACATAATTTTCACTAAGCTTCCAAACGCTCTTTTGCAAGGGCCTATCATAAGAGAGCCTGGAAGATTTACTAATTTTTCTATTAATGAAATATTTTCCACTGACTCCATTAACTTCTCGAGAAGTGGCAAGATAAATTGGTGTCTCGGCTCCTTGATGCACTGAAATTGAAATAACGGGCCGGATTAATTTGGAGAAGATACGATAAGAAACAGTATCATAATTCTTCCCTATGTCTGTATTGACTCTTCCAGGATCTAGAGCATTTACTAAAATAATACTGGACGATAATGATTCAATTCTACTAGTTAATTCATAGGTGAATAGTAAATTGAGTAGCTTAGATTGATAATATGCTTTAAAACCGCTATATTTCCTTTTTGTATAATTTAGATCTTCTATATCAATTTCCGCTTTTCTGTGTCCATCAGAACTGATATTGATTACTCTTGCAGATTTAGATTTTTCCAATGTCTTGAATAATAAGTTTACTAATAAGAATGGCCCAAGATGATTGGTAGCTAGAGTTCTCTCAATGCCATCTTCTGTCTCCTCTCTTTTCCTTAATAGCACTGCTGCGTTATTAACCAAGACATCTATGTGGGAGAATTTCTGTTGAATTTCCTTTGACAATTGCTTTAGTTGCTCTTGAGAAGCAATATCCGTCACAAAAAGTGTTATTTGATTGTTTTTCGAGTCGGAAATAATCTCATTAACTGCTTTCTCTCCTTTTATTCGATTTCTGGTAATTATTCCGATATTAGCACCCATTTTTGCAATTTCTGTAGCAACCTGCTTACCAATCCCTCTATTTCCTCCTGTAATAATGCAGTTTTTTCCATCCATTCCAAGAGGGCTATTTTTCATGAGGTATCCAAAATGAAGTGGAAGTTTAAATTATCATTTACCTTTCTAACCAGAGGTATTCTACGTAAATCTAAGTGAATTACACAAAAACAGAAGTAAAAGAACTTTCATATAATTGAATGCTCTTCAGGAGAGACCATTTATGGCTGAAATTCGTGATACCCTTCATATAGCTCCAATTATGCGATTTGTAGTGGAATTCTCTACTTGGATCTGGTTACTGCTTCTAGGAATAGAATCAATTGGGATTTCGTTACTTAGTTCCCATGATCGCAAGATTTTTCCTTCATGGGTATATTTAATTTTATTAGGACTTAGTCTCTTCCTTCTGAGTCAGTTTAATTTTCCCGGTGACAAAAAACCTCATGGAAAAATGGTTCAAGGGTGGCAACGTATACTTGTAGAAATCTTTTCTGCAACTCTGGGAATTTTTGCGGCATGGGTGATTTTTGGCCTCTTTGGTGCTATTTTACAGGCAATGATATCCATTCTTTCATTTTTTCTCGATCGTGAAAGATGGAAATGGTTTTTGGGTATTCGTAAAGAACCACCAATATTCGTACTCGCATTGGGGAACTATCCCCCCAGATAATTTCCGAAATGCACATTTGAAACTCAAGTGTGAATGAAAGAATAATATTGAAAGGGTCAATCATTATTGGAATTTACTTGTAGGTATCATTATGCACAAGCACTCTCGATCGTATAACCATCCTTCTAAGTTCTTTAAGAAACGCTCCTATACTTTTAGAACTTTTTTTACGGATGTACTAAGAATAATTAGACACCGAAAGTACCTCCGTAATGCCCATCAATCAGATCGGGTTTCAAAGAATTTCAGTGAACATCTTATGCTAGTGGTTACCGGGATTAACGGGTGTATTTATTGTGAATGGGGACATACTACCTTCGCTCTTCAAGCAGGCAGCACGTTGGATGAGATACACGCCTTACTCGTTCAGGAATATGGTGAATTCCCACCTGAAGAAAAATTGGCTTTGGTTTTTGCCCAACATTATGCTGAATCGGCTGGCCAACCCTCTAAACAATCTATTCGTGCGTTACTGGGAGAATACGGTTTAGAAACAGGACGAGATATCATAGTATTTTGTGAAATGATTACCATTGGTAATTTACTGGGAAATTCGGTATCTGCTTTCTTTAGCAGATTAGAAGGTATTCCTCCCGAACATGGATCCTTCTTCTTTGAATTAGCTGTCTTTCTTTTTGGAGGTTTCTTTTTCGATCGGTATATGAACCGAAATCGGTAAAAGTTACGATAAAAAGAAAAAGGGGGAAATGAAATTATTTCCTGAAATGATCAATGACTTTCATTGGTTCAATGGTAATTAGAAAGACCAAATAAGCAATAAGTTGAAGCCAAAGATCTAATCCACCAAGGCCATTATCGGGGAAGAATGATGGGTCAGTTATCGAATTCATAAAAACTACGAGCATTGCTAAGGTCAGAAGCAAGAACGCAATCCCAATAACCAAATCACTTCTTATTTTTTCCATTCTCATGTATTTATAGAGTGCAAAAACTGCTATAACAACGGTTAATATTATTATAAGCAATGGTATAAAATCAACTAAGGGTAAATCTCCTGCCATTTTATTTAAACACCTCATTTATCTTATAAAAGAGTCAGAAAACAGCTCTTATTCTTGAGAATAAATAATTTATCCCATTGCTCCTTAGTACTTTTTTCAAAATGCAAAGGGGAATTCGCTTTCTAGGAGTACTTCCACATTCGATGAATTTATATAGTATTTTGGGAACTATATACCCAGAGTTTGGGAACATCGACTCTAGAAGGTTACGAATATAGTGACTGAAAGAACACGAACGATCCTTTCAACGGATGAAACAGCAGTTTTTAGTGCAATGGATGCTGGATTAAGTCCGAAGGAAATCAGCGTGAAATTGTCTAAAGAAGAAGGTTATATTCGCAAAACACAGTCACGTATCCGTAAAAAAATTGACAAAGAACTCAAGAAAGCGGCAAATATGCATCGTTTACAATTTACTGACAATGATATTATGAGAGATCAAGGAATTCTCAAATGTTTTGATTGGGTGATTAATACCTATGTTTTTCTGGTATTTACCCCCGAAACGGGTATTCTTATTTACTACACTCACGACTGCTCTAATAATTGTGAGAAGGCCTGTAAAGAAACACTTGATCTTATTCGTACAGAGCGAGGAGTTCGAGTTGATGACAAGATTCGATCGTTGCCAAACAAAATTCAATACGAACATGCATTTGAAGGGATACGCAAGCAAAAGGGTTGAAAAATGACAATTCAGAGTCAAATAACATTAATCAAAGGAGATGGAACATATCCCCGTCCCAAAACACGTAGAATCTTTCCTACTAGAGCACTATATTGGAAGTACTATCTAAAGACTTTCCTAGTTTGGTTTATAGCTTTGGGAGCGATTATCCTAATGGTCTTATTCTTTGATTTCGTTGCTTCGTTTGATAATGAATTTGTGATATTTAGTGACCCTGAATTTCAGTTTTTAGTACTCTTCTTAGCTTTTGCTTGCTCCTTGATCCTAGTGCCCATTGTTTTAGTATCTTTAACTCTTTATATCCGAAATATGGAATTCATTGTCCATGGAGATGAAATTATTGTAAAAAAAGGTTTAATCAACAAGACTGTAAAATATTGTCCCTTTAGAACAATAACTAATGTTTCTACTAATGTGGGAGTATTTGATCGACTTTTCAAAGTTGGTTGTATAAATATTCAAACAGCAGGAGCTGGCGGAATGACTGGAACGCCTGAAGAGAAACTAGAAGGATTAAAGGTTTATGGTGAAATAAGAGAATTTATCGTTCTTCAATTACGTCATTTCAGCCATTCTCCCACGATTTCAACTGAACATAATTTTGATGGATCCACGGACTTGTTTCAAAGGAATATATTGGAAGAATTAAAAGAAATAAAGAAAGAATTTACAAGAATAAAAAAAAGTGATTTAAATGAATGAAAAAGGATATGAATTAGAGAGGGTGTTTAAACCCAGAACGAATTTTTTATACAAGCAGTTTTTGTATATAATATCGGTTTTTGTAGCAGTTACTGTCTCGATCTACGGCTTTGCTGGATTAATTACATTTTTTTCCTCAATGGATGTCGATCCAGAGGCAGATCAATTCACAAGGTGGATTACGACGAATTCTGCAGCTCTAACCACATGGTATTTAGTGATTTGTGGAATAATCATGATTGTTGTTGCGATTATTGCAATCTATTATGTCCGAGGAATCGAATATTACATTGGTGATCGGGAAGTGGTTGTGAAAAAAGGGATTATCAACAAGATGGAAAAGCATGTACCATTTAGAACAATAACTAACATTAGCTCGCGGTATGGACTATATGATCGCATATTTGGAATTGGTACAGTTCAAATTGAAACTGCTGGGAAGAGTGGTACTAAAATGGGACCAGAAGAGAAAATAGAAGGGATAGATAACTACTTTGAAGTACGGGATCAAATCTTGGAAGTACTTCGTCAGTTTCGACATCAATATGCTACCACAACAGAAGTCCCTGGAGAATATGAAACCTCAATATCAGAGAAACCTTTTGAACAGCAATTGTTGAATGAATTACAGGAAATCAAAGAGATTTTGAGGAAGTAATTTTCCTCAATGTACTTTTTGAGATTTCGTCTAAATTGTTGTAACTAAGCTATGGGGAGGAAAATTGCTAAAAAAGCATTATAATCGTTAAAAGAAAGTGAATGACACTGGAGGGAAAGATAAAAGAAGGTAAAAATGAGGGAAAGA